>CAZMWF010000131.1:0-10680 GCA_964570075.1 uncultured Syntrophaceae bacterium
TTGGTTTTAATCAGAAACCCATTTCAACGATAGATCGATTCGTAGGATTCATTTATATTCAATCCATCCGCGTTCTATGGGTTTCGGAAATACTCCTGTCGGGCTTAAAATGATTTCCCCGCTTCAGTGAGGCATTACGGGTAATGAAGGTTTAATCTTGACAATTTTCTTTAAATTAGATACGGTAACCCAACCTTATAATATCTTGTAGAAAGGAGGAACGAAAAGATGAAAAAGAAAGGAATGGCAATCACGATGATCGGTTTTTTAATTGGCTTCATGGTAGGGATGGCCTTCATGGCCTCACCCGCCCGAGCCCAGATCAAGTTAACCTATGCCAATTTCCCTCCTGCCCCTACCTTCCCCTGTGTGCAGATGGAACGTTGGAAGACAGAGGTAGAAAAAAGGACGGTTGGAAAAGTGAAGGTAGAGACTTATCCTGGAGGCACACTCCTTCATGCAAAGAATATGTTTGATGGGGTTGCAGCAGGAACAGCAGACATTGGATGTACCTGCCCGTCCTATTTCCCCGGGATGTTTCCTGTAGTCGAAGCGATTGATTTACCTTTGGGTTGGCCAAGTGCAAAGGTAGCCAGCCTCGCCCTTCTTGACATTGTGAATAAGTATAAGCCGAAAGAACTCGAGAGATTTAAGGTCATCACCATGTTCACCTGTCCTCCTGCAAATATCATGTCTATGAAACCTATCCTGAGTTTAGAGGATCTCAAAGGGTACGAGCTGAGAGCCTCGGGGACAGGGGCAAAGATTATCGGAATGCTGGGGGCAGCTGCTGTGGGAATGCCCCAATCCGATGTTCCAGAAGCCCTTCAGAAAGGAGTGATTAAAGGGAATGTCTCCTCTCTGGAAGTCATGAAGGATTTTAAATATGCTGAATATTGTCGTCATGTCACAGCGAATGTAAACCTCTTCGTCGTCTCTTTTGCCGTGGTCATGAATAAGGCGAAGTGGGAATCCCTGCCGGCAGAGGTAAAGAAAGTCATTGATGATCTCAGTCGAGATCAAGCCCTCTGGACAGGGCAGTATGTGGACAATCATGTGAAAGAGGCGATGGAATGGTCGAAGAAGACCTATAATGTTCAGGTGTATGAGCTCTCTCCCAAAGAGATCGACCGTTGGTATTCGGTGCTCAAACCTATGACCGATAAATATGTCAAGGATGCGGAAGCCAAAGGACTGCCTGGGAAAGCGATCCTTGAGGATGTATTGAAACTCAAAGAAAAATATTCCAAGGAATATCGCGATTGATCAAAACCAGATAAAGAAGAGGGGGTCCCTATCCCCCTCTTCTTCAATTCCCAGACCTTCTAAATGATGAAAACCCCTTTCCTCCAAAGATTAAGCCAGGATTTAAGCAAGTGGTTCTGCTGGATTGGCGGAATCGCTCTCCTTCTATTAACTGGAATCGCCTGTGTGAATATGCTGATGAGATCCCTTGGAGCTCCACTTACAGGCGCCTATGAACTGGTAGGATTCTTCGGGGCTCTTTCCGTTGCCCTACCATTAGGTTTTTCACAGATCTCTCGAACTCATATTGCTGTCGATATTTTAGCCACACGGTACTCGAAAAGAACTTCTCAAATCATGAACACCATCACCTCCTTCCTGTGTTTCATCTTTTTTATTCTGGTGGGATGGCAGACCGCTAAATATGCCACCCTCATCTGGCGACGAGGTGAGACCTCTGAAACGTTAAGGATTATCTATCATCCCTTTGTCTATATCGTCGCCGTCTGTTGTTTCCTGTTGGCTTTCATCTTGCTGATCGATTTTCTGAACTCCCTTAGACAGGTTAAAGAAAAATAAAATGATTGGGCTCATTGGTATTCTCATTCTTCTCATTGTCATGATTGTTCTTCAAATGCCTGTTGGATTCTCGATGGCATTGGTCGGATTCTGTGGCCTGTGGTATGTGACGGGTTTAAACTCTGCCCTCTCCATGATTGGAACGGATACCTGGGCCAACTTTTCCTCTTATAGTTTAACGGTCATTCCCCTTTTTATCTTGATGGGAACGATCTGTTTTCATTCAGGGGTGAATAAGAATCTTTATGAAACGGCCTATAAATGGTTTGGTCGAACCCGGGGTGGTATTGCGATGGCTACCATCATGGCCTGTGCTGGATTTGCAGCCATCTGTGGCTCCAATAATGCGACCGCAGCCACCATGACCACCGTAGCCCTCCCGGAGATGAAAAAATATAACTATAATAAAGCCCTTTCAGCGGGTTCCATTGCCTGTGGCTCAACCCTGGGGGTCGTCATCCCCCCGAGCGTGGTGCTTATCGTCTATGGGATTCAAACTGGGCAGTCTATCGGGAAACTCTTCTGGGGCTCTACCCTGCCTGGAATCCTCATGACCCTGCTCTTTATTTTCACGATCTATATTCTTTGCAGACGATATCCAGAATGGGGTCCCGGTGGCCCACGGGTCAGATGGATCGATAAAATTAAAGCCATTCCCGGAATGGCGGAGATGATGATTCTATTTGGTCTGGTGATGGGAGGACTCTATACCGGAGCCTACACCCCCACAGAAGCTGGGGCGGCTGGAACTTTCTTTGCCCTCCTTATTGCTGTCGTCTTCCGGAGGAGGCTCTCTTGGAAAGGATTTGTCTCTGCCGTAATCGATGCCTTGAAAGTGACCTGTATGGTGATTGTGATTGTTTGGGGGGCAGTCATTTTCGGTCGCTTTCTTACCATCAGCAGGCTTCCCTTTCAGGCCGTCGAGCTGGTGTCGGGTCTGCAGGTGGATCCCTATATGGTGATGATCGCCATTTTAGTGATTTATGGAATTGCAGGAATGGTGATGGATGCCTTGGGATTTCTCCTGATTTCCATTCCTATTTTTTTCCCGATCGCGATGAAATTAGGCTATGACCCTATCTGGTTTGGATGTATTCTTACTGTAGTCACGACAATGGGAGCCATCACTCCTCCTGTGGGAATCTGTGCCTATGTGGTCTCTGGGATGGCAGAAGATATTCCTCTCTCGACCGTCTTCAAAGGGGTCCTCTGGTTTATTCCTGCTTACTGTGTCACAATGGCGATCATGATTCTATTCCCCGAGATTGCCTTATTTTTGCCTCGTTTGGTGAGGTGAATGGGAATCATTTTTAGACCTTGGAGGCTTTATGAAAAAATTTGATTATCTCAGGCCAAAAAGCCTTGAAGAAGCCCTTACTCTTTTGAATCAATATCGAGAACGAGCAAAGCTCATCGCTGGTGGAACGGATGTCATGGTCATGATCAAACAGAAGCAGATTGCTCCTGAAGTCCTCATCTCGCTTCAGGAAATCCAAGACCTAAAGCAAATTAAGTATAATGGGAATCTGAGGATAGGGTCATTGGTGACCCATCGAATGATCGAAAAATCGGAGCTCATCCGTAAGGAATTTACCGCCCTTTCGGATGCCGTAGATGTTCTGGGCTCGATTCAGATTCGAAATGTAGGAACGATTGGTGGAAATATCTGCACGGCCGCTCCTTCTGCCGATACCGTCCCTCCCCTTCTGGTCCTGGGGGCTCAGGTTCAATTAAAAAGTTTAAAAGGGGAAAGGGTCCTTCCTCTTGATCAGCTTTTCTTAGGGCCCGGAGAAACGGTCATAGAACAAGGAGAAATTCTTACAGAGATCTTCATTCCCAAACCCCTTCCTCACACCGGCTCTGCCTACTGGAAGCATCAACGTCGGAAAGCCTTGGATCTCCCCATCCTTGGGGTAGCTGTGATGCTCTCCTTGGATCGCTCCAGCGTTACCTGTTCGGACCTGATCTGCACTTCCTCACCCATCTCCACTGTCCTTCATGCCCTCGAAGGAGAAGAGGTCGTATGCAAAGAGGTTCGAATTGCCCTGGGGGTCGCCGCTCCCACCCCAATAAGGGCGGTCCAGGCCGAAAACCTTTTAAGAGGAAAGAGGCTGAGTGATGAACTCTTATGGGAAGTGGCCGAGATGGCAGCTAAAGAGGCACAGCCGAGAGATACGATTCGAGGAGAGGCCTGGTATCGAAGGGAGATGATTCGAGTGTTTGTCAAAAGAATGGCCATGAGATGTATCGAAAGAGTGTTAAGGCCTGAAGAAACCATCTTTCCAGAAAGGTTATGGTAATTGCAAATAACGCTTTGCGCCCTTCGCATAGCGATTTTTAACTGGAGGAGAAAGAAGCGATGAAACAGACCATCACCTTTAATCTGAATGGAGAACCTGTGGAGGTAGAGATTGAGCCTCACCTTACTCTTCTCCAATTATTGAGGGACAAACTGGAGATGACCGGAACGAAAGAAGGATGTGGAATGGGGGAGTGTGGGGCATGCACCGTCCTCTTGGATGGGAAGGCCATCAATTCCTGTATCTTCCCTGCCCTTGAGGTGGAGGGAAGAAACGTGACCACGATTGAAGGAATCATGGACAGCCAAGGGAATCTTCATCCCATTCAAAAGAGCTTTATCGAACATGGTGCCATCCAGTGCGGATTCTGCACCCCAGGAATGATCCTCTCTGCCAAGGCTCTTCTGGATGAGAATCCCAATCCCTCGGAGGAGGAGATTCGAAATGGAATCGCTGGGAATCTCTGTCGATGTACAGGGTATCTTCAGATCATTAAAGCGATTAAAGAATCCAGCAATTATTGACAAGAGAATAACCAATAACCAAATTTCAATGGCCAAATAATAACCAATGACTGAATCACCAATAATCAAACACTGCTTTGATCTTGAAAAACGGACTTTAGAATTTGCTAAAAAAGTAATAAGACTCTGTAAAAAGTTGCCTAAAAATGTGATCAATAACGAATCGATTGGACAACTGATAGATTCAAGTGGTTCAATCGGCGCAAATTATCGTGAGGCCAACGATGCCTTGAGCAAAAAGGACTTTAGGCATCGAATCAAAATTACTCGAAAAGAGTCGAAAGAGACCCATTACTGGCTTGAACTTCTATTAGAAGCAAACCCCGAATTTAAAGAAGAAATTGCGATCTTATTAAATGAGGCTCTGGAGTTAAAGAAGATATTTTCATCAATCGCTGACAAACCTTCTTAACTTTGGGGTTTGGGTATTCATGTTTAGTTATTGGTTATTGGTTATTATTTGGTGTTTGATTATTGATTATTGGTGATTAAAAACGGAGGTTAAGATGCCCGACTTTATCACTGTTGGAAAAAGAATCCCGAAATTAGATGCTGAAGAAAAGGTGACTGGGAAAGCGATCTACATTCAAGACCTCAAACTTCCAGGGATGCTTTATGGAAAGATTCTTTATAGCCCCCATCCTCATGCCCGAATTCTCAGTATTGATACTTCGAAAGCCGAGAAGCTTCCTGGTGTCAAAGCCGTCCTCACAGGCTACAACATCCCTCCTATCAAGTTTGGCTTCTATAAAGATAATACCCCTTTGAAAGCTCATAAGGTTCGTTCCTGTCGGGATGAGGTTGCGGCTGTAGCGGCCATCGATCCTGAAATTGCTGAGGAGGCGATCGATCTCATCAAAGTGGAGTATGAAATTCTTCCTGCCGTCTTCGACCCTGAAGAGGCCATGCAAGAAGGAGCCCCCCTTATCCATGAAGAACATCTTGGGGGGAAGGAGAAAAAACCGACCAATGTGCTTAATCTTCCGTGGCGACTGGTGGCTGGAGATGTAGAGGAGGCACGGAAAAATTCGGCCTACGTCGCAGAGGATCGATTCAAAGTGACTTGGGTTACCCACTGTTGTATGGGTACCAGTGGCTGTGTGGCTCAATTCGATCTCAAGAATAATCTGACGATGTATGCGAATACCCAGATTCCTTCCCTCGCACAACGAGACTTTACAGAGGCTTTAACGACTATGGGGCTTTCGGGGAAGAAGGTTCGTGTGATTAAAACCACCATCGGAGGAGGTTTCGGAAGTAAACTGGATACCTATGCCTTCGAATATATTGCCATTCTACTGGCCTATAGAACCCGTAAACCTGTAAAGATTGTGTTCACCCGGGAAGAGGAGTTTTTTGCTACCTCTCCTCGACAGCCAGCGATCATTGATATTGCTCAGGGGTGCACGAAAGATGGAAAACTCACTTTTCGCGATGTAAAGATGATCCTTGACAACGGGGCCTATACCTCCTGGGGGGCAACCACTCCCTCTGTGATGATGATGCCCATTTCCTCCCTCTATAAAGTCCCCAATGTCCGTTACATCGCCAAATGCGTCTATACCAATAACACCTATTGTCAAGCCATGCGAGGATATGGAAATCCCCAGGCTACTTTTGCCATCGATTCACAGATTGATATCCTGGCTGAAATGGCCGGAATCGATCCCCTTGATTTTCGATTAAGAAATGCGAACACTCCGGGAGAAATCACCCCCCAGAATTTCAAAGTCCAGACCTGCGGACTGAGAGAATGTATCGATGCCGTCGCTCAGAAATTGGACTGGCGTCAGAACCGCGGTAGAAGGGATGGAAGAGGAATTGGGATGGCTTCGATGATTCATGTGGGAGGAGGAGCGAGGGTTTATAAATCGGATGGATGTGGAACCATCATCAAAATTGATGATTTTGGAACCGTGAATGTCTTTACCGGCGCCACCGATATGGGACAAGGAGCAGATACCGTGATTGCCCAGATCGTCGCTGAAGAACTTGGTGTCAGAATAGAGGATGTGGTCGTCATCCATACCGATACCGATGTGTGCCCCTGGGATGTGGGAGCTCATGCAAGTCGAACGACCTTCGTAGCCGGTAATTCAGCCCGGGGAGCAGCTCGAAAAGTGAAGGAACAGATTCTTGAGGTAGCAGCCAAATCGTTGGGGGAGCAACCCGAAAATTTAGAGATCCGAGACCGGATCGTCTTTTCAAAGAGCGATCCTGAAAAGAAGTCTCCCTTGGGAAAGATTCTGAGAGCAAGCCACTACACCACAGGGGGACGGATGGTCATGGCCGAGTATTTTTACGATCCTCAGAATGAAAATCTTGATAGGGAATTCAAAGGGAATCTTTCTGTCACCTACGCCTACGGAACCCATGGTGTGGAAGTCGAAGTGGACAAAGAGACAGGAGAGGTTAAGATTCTAAAATATATTGCTGCCCACGATGTCGGAAAGGCCATTAACCCCATGCTTCTTGAGGGTCAGGTTTATGGTGGCGCAGTGATGGGTATTGGCTATGCCCTCACCGAAAGACTGATTCTTCAGAATGGAAAGGTGATGAACCCGAACTTCCTCGATTATAAGATCTTGACTGCGAAGGATGTGCCCAACATTGAGGCCATTGTCGTGGAAACGGAAGATCCCTTTGGACCTTTTGGTGCAAAAGGGATTGGGGAACCAGGATTGGTTCCCACGGCCCCTGCCATTGCAAATGCAATCTACGATGCGGTAGGGGTTAGAATAAAGGATCTTCCCATCACCCCGGAAAAGATTTTAAAAGCCCTGAAAGAGAAGAAATAGTCCTACCCTGTCACAAATTGGATAACATTTTCAAAAATTGTACAACTTTTATCCAGTTTAGACTCCATTTCTATCCTTCAACAAACCTTCCTCTTTAGACAACAAATCCTTCGAAAAACCAAGAAGTTAGAAAGATATAAGACTCCTTAGAAAATTTTAGATCATTTTGGAATAAAATTTGCTTATTTATGAAATTTAGAACAATTTTAACCATCTTTTACTCATTAGAGAGGAAAATAAAAGAATGAAAAACAATCCACGTAAAAAGGAAACCGCTCTTCGACCGATGAAAAAAGAAAACAATGAAATTGAAAGATATAAAAGGCAACTTGAGGTGGAAAAAGCTCAAAGGGAAGAGATTGAAAAGAGGCTAAAGGAAAGCGAGGAACGATATCGTTCCATTCTTGAAAATATCGAGGATGGGTATTTTGAAGTCGATCTGAGGGGAAACTTTACTTTCTTTAATGATTCTATATGTCGAATGTTAGGGTATTCCAGAGAAGAATTGATGGGAATGAATAATCGGCAATATACGGATGAGGAAAATGCGAAAAAACTGTATCAAGCCTTCAATAAAGTCTATCGAAACGGAGAGCCCGCCAAAGCCTTTGATTGGGAAGTTATACGAAAAGATGGTTCCAGAAGAACAGGTGAGGTTTCTATCACTTTAATGAAGGATGAGAAGGGTCAACCTGTTGGGTTTAGAGGAATTGCCCGGGATATCACAGAGAGAAAAAAGGCAGAGGAGATATTAAAAGCCGAGAGGGAGAAGTTTCAAATCCTATCGGATCATGCTCCTTTCGGACTGGTCATGATCGATCAGGAAGGTAGATTTCAATACATCAATTCAAAGTTTAAAGAACTATTTGGATACGATCTTCAAGATGTCCCTGATGGGAGGACATGGTTTAGAAAAGCCTACCCGGACCCAGAGTACCGACATCAAGTTATTGCTACCTGGTTAAAGGACTTCTCAGACTCCAAGGCTGGAGAAAAGAAACCGAGAGTCTTCAAAGCGAAATGTAAGGATGGAACAGAAAAAATCATTAATTTCATCACGGTTCAGTTAGATACGGGTGAGCGTTTAATGACCTGTGAGGATATGACAGAACTAAAGCGTGCAGAAGAAGCCCTTCGGGAGAGCGAAGAACAGATTCGTCAGCTCCAGAAGATGGAAGCTGTCGGAAGGTTGGCAGGAGGGGTTGCCCACGATTTTAACAATCTCCTGACCATTATTAAGGGATACAGCCAACTGTCTCTTCTCGAATTAAAAGAACCCAATCCCCTGAAAAGCAATCTCGAAGAGATTCTGAAAGCGACAGAGCGAGCTTCGAATCTAACTCGTCAACTTCTGGCTTTCAGCCGGCGCCAGATCTTAGAGCCAAGGGTTCTGAATTTGAACCTCCTGATTCAGGATTTAAATAAGATGTTCCATCGGATTCTTGGGGAAGATGTTGAATTGATCTACCACTTAGCTCCAGACCTGGGGAAAGTCAAAATCGATCCAGGGCAGATCGAACAGGTCATTCTAAACTTAGCGGTCAATGCCAGGGAGGCCATGCCTTCAGGAGGAAAACTAACGATCGAAACCTCCAATGTCCAACTTCATGAAACCTCTCTCCAATCCCATCACGAAATTATTCCAGGCCCCTATATCATGCTGGCCGTCAGTGACAATGGAATCGGAATGAGCCCAGAGATTCGGGAACACATTTTTGAACCTTTCTTCACCACCAAAGAGAAAGGAACCGGGTTAGGATTGTCGACCGTCTATGGAATCGTAAAACAGAGTGGAGGATACATCTATGTCTATAGTGAATTAGGTCAGGGAACGACGTTCAAAATCTATCTCCCGAGGATAGAGGAAAAAGAGGATTCCTTATTGATCAAAAACGAATTCTCTCTACCCCTTCAAGGAAATGAAACGGTCCTTGTGGTGGAGGACGAGCCAGCCCTTCGAGAATTAATGGTTCGCATTCTTAAAGATCGTGGATACCAGGTCTTCTCCGCTTCTAATGGAGTAGAGACCCTGAAAATGTTCAAAGAAGATTTAGTGAAGAAGGTGGATCTTCTGGTCACGGATGTGGTTATGCCTTCGATGAGTGGAAAGCAGCTTGCTGATCTATTAAAAAAGTCTTTCCCCGAATTAAAGACCCTCTTTATTTCAGGCTATACGGATAATGCGATTGTCCATCATGGCGTCCTTATCGAAGGAGTCGATTTTCTCCAAAAACCTTTCAGTCCTGAGACCCTTACTCGAAAGGTCCGGGAGGTGCTCGATCGAGACCGCTTGATTCCAATTTTAAAGGAGCAAAAGGAGATTTAAAGATGAAGGATTCAGAATCCCAACATCCAAAAGCCGAAGTCATGGTCAAAGAAATCTTGACCCCACGAGAAGCGGCCCAGTATCTCAGCGTCCATGTTCGAACGATCTATCGCCTGGCCAAAAACGGGGAGATACCCGGGCGAAAAGTGGGTGGGAGCTGGAGATTCAAAAAGGAGGCATTGGACCGATGGCTCTCTGGAAGGGAAGGACCACTGACAGAGGGAAGGAGTAATGGAAAGTAGGATATTAGTGGTCGACGATGAAAAAGAGATCCGGGACTTTCTCTTCAAAGCCCTTACTCGATTCGGAGGGTTTCGGGTAGAAGTCGCCGAAAATGGTCAGGAAGGTTTAAAGAAATTGGAACAAGAAAAATTTGATCTCGTCCTTACGGACCTCAAAATGCCTTTAATGGATGGACTCCAATTAATCACAGAGATCGCTAAAATAAAACCAGAGGTACTCACTGTCTTGATGACCGGTCACGGGACGGTGGACTCAGCCGTGGAGGCCATGAAACAGGGTGCCAGCGATTATCTTCTCAAACCTCTTAACCTCGATGAACTGATTGTCCGTATAAAGAAGGTTCTTGAGGAAAGGCAACGCTTTATCCGACTTAAGGATTTTGCCGACCAATTGGAAAAGGCGAATCAGGAATTACGGAGAATTGATGCCATCAAATCGGAATTTGTCTCGGTGGCCTCCCATGAATTAAGAACCCCTCTGGCCGCTATCAAAAATGCGATTCAATTGATCCTTCAGGGCAAGACAGGTGAAATCAATGAAACGCAGGCAAAATTTCTCTCTATGGCCGACCGGAATATTAATCGGCTGATCAATATCATCAACGATCTCCTCAACCTCTCCCGAATCGAATCGGGAAGGATCTCCATGAAGTTTGAATCCCTTCC
>CAZMWF010000132.1:0-16223 GCA_964570075.1 uncultured Syntrophaceae bacterium
TTTCTTTTTTCACTTAGTTTTTTTGAAATGCCAAAGAGATTGATTCTTGCCTCTTCCTCTCCAAGAAGATATGACTTGCTCTCGCAATTGGGCATCGAGTTTGATGTGATTCCAAGCCAGGTCGAAGAGGATTTTCTTCCCAAAGAGTCTCCCCGAAGCCATGTGCTTCGATTGGCTGAGGCGAAGGCCTCAGAGATCGCGGAAAAATATCCGAATCAGTGGGTCCTTGGAGCAGATACGATCGTCTATATTAACCACAAGATATTAGGAAAGCCAAAGGATCGAAAAGAAGCCCAGAAGATGCTTCGTCAACTCAGCGGGAAGGAACATCAGGTTTTCACGGGAGTCTCCATAAAACATCTAAAAAAGAACAGAACTGATCGAAAGGTCGTTAGAAGTTTTGTCCGGATCAAAAGGCTTGCCCCTTCAGAAATAGACTGGTATATTCAAACAGGGGAGCCTTTCGATAAGGCAGGGGGATATGCGGCTCAGGGTATTGGGTCATTTATGATTGAATCCATCAGAGGATCTTATACCAATGTCATTGGTCTCCCCCTCTGTGAAGTGCTTCAGATGCTCCTCCGTTTAGGTGCCATAAGAGTTTCAAAATCAGGTCTCCGGATGATCGATTAAGAAGAGTATCCTTAACCTTTGGAATGGCTCATGTCGACGATTCGGGAAAACTACCTCAACGTGATGCAAAGAATAGAGAAGGCCGCTCAGAAAGCCGGAAGGGACCCCAAAGAGGTAAAGCTTGTTGCCGTATCAAAAACCGTTGAGGTTGAGAGAATCAGGGAAGCCATTGACGCAGGGGTTTCCATCCTTGGTGAAAACTATGTTCAGGAGGCGAGAAAGAAGATCGAGGAGATTGGGCGACAGGTCGAATGGCATTTCATCGGGCATCTCCAGACGAATAAGGCAAAATATGCCGTTCGACTCTTCGACCTGATCCACTCGGTGGACAGTCTCTCTTTAGCAGAGGAACTTAATCGGAGGGCTCAGAAGGAAAACCAAATCATTAAGGTGATGATCGAGGTCAATCTCTCTGGAGAGGCATCGAAATTTGGCACCGAAGAAGAGAAGGCATTCGAATTGGCCAAAGAAATCTATCGCTTGAAAAATCTTTCGCTCGTTGGACTGATGACCATGCCCCCTTATTTTGATTCTCCCGAGCTGAGCCGACCTTATTTTATCCAACTTCGCCAGTTAAAAGAGAGGTTGGAGAAAGAAGGGATTCCTTTAAAAGAGCTTTCGATGGGCATGTCCAATGACTTTGAGATTGCCATTGAAGAGGGCGCGACCTACGTTAGAGTGGGAACGGCCATTTTCGGACCCCGTAAGATATGAATTACAGCAAGACTCGAAATTCGAAATTCCAAAATTATTTTTTTATATTTCAATTATTCTGTTTATTGTCTCTCATCCTCTTTTTGGGAGGGGCTTGTGGGAAGAAAGGACCTCCAGTCCCATGGTCGAGCGTGGTTCCAAAAAGGATTGTTGACCTCGAAGCAAGATCGAGAGAAGGGCAAGTGCTCTTAGAATGGACCCTTCCCAAAGAGAACACTGATAAGTCCCCTCTGACCGATCTTGCTCAGTTTAAGATTTTAAGGTCTGTTGGAGATCTGGTTGGCGAGGCATGCAGGGGCTGCGGGGAGAAGACAGAGGTCTTCTATGAAGGAAGATTAAATTCAGAGGATAAAGGAAGGAGGATGTCCTTTTATATCGAGGAGCTCGCTCCAAGAAAAGTCTATGTATTTCAAGTGGTCACAGTCAATCGAAGGGGCTATCCAAGTGCTCCTTCCAATCCGGTAGAGGTGTTTTGGGAGGATCCCCCTCCTATGCCCATAAAGGTAAGAGTAGAAGGTGGAGATAAGAGGGTGGATTTATTTTGGGAGCCTGTTTCAGGTGCTATCGGATACAATATCTACCGAAAGGAAGAGGGAAAGGATTTTTTACCTTCTCCATTGAATCGGGAACCTCTTCCCCTCAACCAATATACAGACCTCGGTGTCGAAAATGAGAGGACATATGTTTATTCCATCCGTGCTGTGAGACGGGTGGTTAAGACAGAGATCGAGGGGAAGGGGATTTTGACTCCGATCGTGGTTCCCACTGACCTGATTCCACCCAGTGCTCCTTCGGGATTGGTCGCCATCCCTCTCAAGAATGGGATCGAACTGCATTGGAGAAGGAATCCAGAGCCTGATCTGTTAGGATACTATGTCTACCGAAGAAAATTAGGAGAAGAAAAATTTAAAAGATTGACACCCGAATATCTAATTAAAGAGCTCTATCTGGATACAGAGGTTGAAATAGGAAAAGATTACGAGTATGCTATTACTGCTGTAGATCATTCTCCAAGAAGAAACGAAAGCCCTTTTTCTGAAGAAGTGAGGGTGAAATATTTATATTAAAACAGAGATTCGAGGGTCGCGGGGAGTATCCATAACGAGAACGAAAGGATAGGAGTCTAAGATGCACTATTTCGAATATAAAAAGGGTGAACTTCATTGTGAAGGAATTCCAGTGAGAGAGATAGCCGAAAAGGTAGGGACTCCTTTTTATCTATATAGTTATCATACATTGGTGAGACATTTCAGAGTCTTCGATGAGGCCTTCGAGGGGATTCCTCACCTGATTTGCTATTCGGCCAAAGCCAATTCTAACCTTGCCCTCCTTCGTCTCTTTGTCAATTTGGGGGGAGGAGTCGATGTGGTCTCCGGTGGGGAACTCTTTCGAGCCTTAAAAAGTGGAGCCGACCCGAGAAAGATTGTGTTCTCAGGGGTTGGGAAAAAGGAAGAGGAGATTGAGTATGCTCTTCAGGTAGGCATCCTTCTCTTTAATGCAGAGTCGTTTCAAGAGATCGAGAGGATCAACGAGATTTCTGGCCGATTGGGAAAGAAAGCCCCTCTTTCCATCCGGGTCAATCCAGATATCGACCCCAAGACCCATCCTTATATCTCCACCGGATTAAAACAGAATAAGTTTGGAATCGATATTCTTCAAGCCAGAGAGGCCTATCGGCTTGCCTTCAGTCTCCCCCATCTCAAAGTCATCGGGATCGATTGTCATATTGGGTCACAATTGGTCCAGGTGGAACCGATCGTGGAGGCTCTAAAGAAATTAAAGGATTTGGTGAAAAATTTGAGAGAAGAAGGAATGGAGATTCAATATCTGGATCTTGGGGGAGGTTTAGGCATTACCTATGAGGATGAAGAGCCTCCCCATCCCGTGGAATATGCGGCAAGCATCCTGGAGGAAATCAGAGGATTTGACTGTACCCTGATTTTAGAGCCGGGGCGGGTCATTGTTGGCAATGCAGGAATTTTGGTTTCGAAGGTCCTCTATACCAAAGCAAATGAAGAGAAGCGATTCCTCATCGTGGATGCAGGGATGAACGATTTAGTCCGACCGAGTTACTATGGGTCCTATCATCAAATTCTTCCTGTAAAACAGGAGTCAAGAAAGGAGGAGGTGGTCGATGTCGTAGGCCCGATCTGTGAATCGAGTGACTTTCTTGCGAAAGGTCGGACCCTCCAAGAACTTCACCCTGGAGAGCTGATCGCGGTGATGAGTGCTGGGGCTTATGGGTTTTCAATGTCCACCAATTATAATTCGCGTCCGCGAGTAGCAGAGGTCTTGGTTCGAGACAATGAGATGTTTGTCATTCGAGAGAGAGAGGACTATGAGGATTTGATTAGGAGAGAAAGAATACCTGAATTCCTATTGGCGTAGGGACCTTTTATCCCTACCGATTGAGAGATTCCTATGAAGATTCCTTTTACAAAGATGAGTGGGAGTGGAAACGATTTTATTCTTATTGACCATCGAACTCCATTTTTATCCGAAGACCAGATGAAGGGATTTGCCCGAAAAGTGTGCCGAAGAAAGTTTTCCATTGGCGCCGATGGACTGATCCTAATCGAACCCTCCACGAAGGCCAACTTCAAATGGCGATTCTTCAATGCCGATGGAAGCGAAGCGGAGATGTGCGGAAATGGGGGCAGATGTGTGGCCCGGTTTGCCTATGTGAAAGGGATAGCTCCGGCTCAGCTTAAATTTGAGACACGGGCAGGAATCATTTCTGCTCAGGTGGATGGGAAACGGGTCAAGTTGGAGATGATAAAGCCCCATAGCCTCAAGATCGACGAGAAGATTTCTATCGAGGGGAAAGAATTAAGCCTCTCAAGTATTAATACTGGAGTCCCCCATGCCGTCTTATTCTTAAAAGAGATTGAGCAGATCGATGTTTTGGAGATGGGAAGGGTCATTCGCTTTCATCCCCATTATGCCCCTTCGGGGGTCAATGCGAATTTCGTTAAGGTGGAAGGAGAATCCCGCCTCTCTGTTCGCACTTATGAACGAGGGGTGGAGGACGAGACTTTGGCCTGTGGGACGGGGGTGGTGGCTTCGGCTCTCATTTCAGCCATAAAGGGATTGGTGAAATCCCCTGTCTCTGTCAAGACGAGAGGAGGAGAAATCCTGACCGTCCATTTTGAGATGGAGGGGGATCAAATCAAGAAGGTTTTCTTTGAAGGGGAGGTTCACCTCATCTATGAAGGAGAAATGTGGGAGGAGGCTTACCTATGAGCGAGAAAATTGGAGTCATTGTGGTGGGTGCAGGAGGTCGAATGGGGAATCGAATCATTCATGTCCTTCAGGAGACCCCGTCCATGAAGCTTTGTCAGGCTATTGAAAGGGCCGATCATCCCTCCTTAGGGAAAGATGTCGGGGAGATCGTCGGGTTGGGGAAATTGGGGGTTCCATTAGAAGGAAGGATCAGAAAGGGGGAGGGAGAGGTCATCATTAATTTTTCTACCCCCCAGGCTTCTCTCGAAAGTATGGAGTTTGCCAAAGAGAACGGTCTCGCAATTGTCATTGGAACGACCGGGTTTCGTCCTGAACAAATGGAGAGAATCAGGGCCCTCTCAAAGGATGTCCGTTGCGTGCTGGCCCCTAATATGAGTGTTGGGATGAATGTGATGTTTCGGGTGGTTCAGGAAGTCGCGAAGGTTTTAGGAGAGGAATACGATATCGAAATCCTTGAGGCTCATCATCGACTCAAAAAAGATTCTCCCAGTGGAACGGCGATTCGATTGGGGGAACTGATCGCTCAAGCCATCGGAAGAGATTTCAATCAAGTGGGTATTTATGGTCGAAAGGGAATGATCGGGGAGAGGACCAGAGAGGAGATTGGGATGCAGGTCATTCGGGCGGGAGATATCGTGGGCGAACATACGGTTCTCTTTGGTGGGGTAGGGGAGAGATTGGAGATCATCCATCGAGCCCATAGTCGGGATAATTTTGCCCGAGGGGCGATCAAGGCTGCCCTCTGGGTGGTCCACCAGCCAAATGGCCTTTATGACATGCAAGATGTCTTAGGATTGAGGGGATAGAGATGAAGATGGCGCGGTACCAGGATGGTTCAGAGGTCAAATGGGGAATCATTGAGGGAGATAAGGTTCGAGAAGCAGACGGAGACCCTTTTGGGACTCTTTATCCGACGTCTAAACTGAAAGATTTACAAGAGGTAAAGCTTCTTTCACCCTGCGTCCCATCGAAAATTGTTGCCCTGGGGTTAAATTATAGAGACCACGCAGAGGAAGTAAAGTTACCCATTCCCGAAAGACCCCTTCTTTTTATTAAGCCTTCAACTTCTGTTATTGGACCGGGGGAGGGGATTGTCTATCCCAAAATGTCTAAAAGGATTGATTATGAAGGTGAATTAGCCATTGTGATTCGAAAAGTAGCCAAAGCGGTATCCGAAGATAGAGCACGAGAGTTCATTTTTGGATACACTTGTATTAACGATGTCACTGCAAGGGATCTTCAACCCAAAGATGGACAATGGACTCTCTCCAAAAGTTTCGATACCTTTGCTCCGATAGGACCGTGGATCGAAACAGATCTTAACCCTTACCAATTAGAGATATCCACCTATTTGAATGGAGAAAGACGTCAGCATTCGAATACAAAAAATCTTATATTCGGTCCCCACTATTTGGTGAGTTTTATTTCTCAGGTGATGACCCTTTTGCCTGGGGATGTGATTGCCACAGGAACTCCCTCTGGAATAGGTCCCATGGCTATTGGGGATCGAATAGAAGTGGTGATCGAAGGAATTGGATGCTTAATGAATAGGGTGATCGGTCAAGAATGAATATCAATCTTTTCGTTTCCAGTTTTCAGGGCGAAGTTCCCTTACCTTTTCACCCGCTCTCCACATCTCCATATTGGCCATCTCAGCGAGCTCGGCATTGAGCCTTTCCCGATAATCGGGTTGGCTGTTTTTCTCAAGAACAATTTTTGCCTCTGTTCCATCGGCAACCCTTTCATAGAGTTCCGCAAAGAGAGGTTCGACAGCCTTTCGAAATCTTCCTTTCCAGTCCAAAGCCCCTCTTTGAGCCGTGGTGCTACAGTTTGCATAGAGCCAGTCCATCCCCTTTTCTGCAGCCAATCGGATCAGACTTTGGGTGAATTCTTCAACGGTTTCGTTAAAGGCTTCGCTCGGCGAATGGCCGTGTTTTCTGAGCTCATAGTACTGGGCTTCCATGATTCCTGCAATGGCTCCCATTAAGACCCCTCGCTCTCCCGTGAGGTCGCTGAACACCTCTTTTTCAAAGGTCGTTTCAAAGAGATATCCTGATCCGATGGCAATCCCTAAAGCTAAAACCTTTTCCTCAGCCCTCTTGGTATAATCCTGGTAAATCGCATAACTGCTATTGATGCCACTTCCTTCGAGAAAATTTCGACGGACAGAGAGACCAGAGCCTTTCGGAGCGACCATCACCACATCAATATTTGGAGGTGGGACGACTCCTGTGAGATGTCGATAGGTAATGGAAAACCCGTGGGAAAAAAAGAGGGTCTTTCCTTCGGTAAGATAGGGTTTAAGGGTTGGCCAGAATTCTTTCTGCCCGGCATCGGAAAGAAGATATTGAATCACTGTCCCTCTCCTTGAGGCCTCCTCTAATGGGAAAAGGGTGACTCCAGGAACCCAGCCATCCCGGACGGCCTTATCCCAAGAAGAGGTTTTTTCTCGCTGACCGATAATGACGCGAAATCCATTGTCTCTCATATTTAGACTCTGACCTTGCCCCTGAACTCCATATCCAAGGACGGCAATGATTTCGTCTTTAAGCACTTCTTTGGCCTTGGAGAGAGGGAATTCATCTCGAGTAATCACTTTTTCATCGACTCCTCCAAAATTGATAATCGCCATGATCCATTCTCCTTATAAAAATATTTCATTTTATATAATGGATGGATCGATGAAAATCAAGTTGAGGGCAGAAGGGGAACCCCTCCCTGAAAGGTGGAAGTAAAATTAAGCCCGGAAGGAGGATTTCCGAAACCCATAGAACCCAATACCCCTCTCGGGCTTTTCCCCACTTCTCAGTGAGGGATTACGCAGAAGGGTCATTTTTAGAAGAAAAAATTAAAAATATAGGTTAATATAAATAAAGTCTTTTTGTTTAAGAAAAACCAGCAGGGGGAGAAAGAAGATGAATCGTAAAAAATCGATCAGTTTTTACCGCCGTGCTTCAGGACTCCTCCCTGGAGGGGTGAACAGTCCCGTAAGGGCCTTTAAAGCTGTTGGCCTTTCCCCTATTTTTA
Organism: uncultured Syntrophaceae bacterium; assembly: GCA_964570075.1. GTDB lineage: Bacteria > Desulfobacterota > BSN033 > BSN033 > UBA1163 > CALIBK01. The sequence goes on from CAZMWF010000132.1 coordinate 7,618, forward strand.
TTGAGAGTGCAAAGGGATCGAAGGTCTGGGATGTGGACCGAAATGAGTATATTGACTATGTAGGTTCATGGGGACCCATGATATTAGGCCATGCCCATCCAAGAGTCCTCGCCGCGCTGAAGAGGGTCCTTTCTAAAGGAACAAGTTTTGGGGCTTCCTCCCCCCTCGAAATTGAACTGGCTCTTCGAATCAAAAAGGCGTTTCCTTCGATTGAATTGGTCAGGATGGTCAACTCTGGAACAGAAGCGGTGATGAGTGCAATTCGGTTAGCCAGAGGATATACAGGAAGAAATAAAATCATCAAGTTCGAAGGGTGTTATCACGGACATGGAGACTGTCTTCTGGTGAAGGCAGGCTCAGGTGGAGCTACCTTCGGGATACCGGATAGCCTGGGAGTTCCAGAGGATCTGGCTAAACATACTCTATGTGCTCCCTATAACGACTTAGATAGGGTGGAAAGTTTAGTTCGGCAATACCCGACAGAGGTGGCCTGCATCATTGTTGAACCCATTGCAGGGAATATGGGAGTGGTCCTTCCAGAAAAGGGGTTCCTGGAGGGATTGAGAAGGATATGTGATGAAAATGGGATCCTTCTTATCTTTGACGAGGTCATTACAGGATTCCGAGTGGCCTATGGAGGAGCTCAGGAGCTTTATGGAATTAAAGCCGATCTGACCTGTTTAGGAAAGATTATTGGAGGAGGACTTCCAGTAGGGGCCTATGGAGGGAAAGAGAAAATCATGGAGAAGTTGGCTCCCTTAGGAGGAGTTTATCAGGCCGGGACTCTTTCAGGAAATCCCCTGGCCATGGCTGCGGGAATTGAAACCCTTGATTATCTTAAATCGCAAAAGGTTTATGGGGAGCTCGAGAGGAAGACCTCCTATCTGGCCGAGGAAATTCTTGAATGTGCAGAGGATCATGGGATCCCAGTGACCTTGAATAAAGCGACAGGGATGTTCACTCTTTTCTTTAGAGAAGGACCGGTAAGAGATTACACCACTGCAAAAATGAGTGATACGAAACGATTCGCCCAATTCTTTGCCGAGATGCTTAATCAAGGGATTTATCTTCCTCCATCCCAGTTCGAAGCCTGGTTTCTCTCCCTCGCCCATAGCCAAAAGGATCTGGATCGGACCATCGAGGCTTGTCGAACGGCCTTCAAGAGAATATGAATCGAATCTATATTGCAAGACACGGAGAAACCATCTGGAATGTTGAGGGAAGGATTCAGGGAAGAAGTGACCCAGAGCTTTCCCCCCGAGGAATTGAACAGAGTTTAGTCCTTCTCGAACTCCTTAAAGACAGACCTCTTTTAGCGATCTATACGAGTACGCTTAAAAGATCGATTCTCACGGCCCAGCCCATTTCCCACTATTTTGGCCTTCCCATCCGGCAGCGTCCGGAATTGGATGAGATGGCTTTTGGAATCTTGGAAGGAAAGAGGGTCCTTTGCCTGGATGATGGAATGAGAGAGGAATGGGAGAGATTTAAGAGAGAACGATTCACCTATCGTCTTCCTCAGGGAGAAAATTATACCGATGTCATTTACCGGGTCCAGCCTTTTATCGAAGAGATCCTCCGAAACCACCGAGATCAGGAGATCCTCATCGTTGGGCACCGAGTGGTCAACCTGATGCTCCTGGCCCTCCTCCTTCGATATCCCCTGGAAGAGATCTCGAAGGTTCAACAGGACAATGGAGGACTCTATCTGGTCGAAAAGGATGGAGAGGTAAAAGTTTATCACCACCATGATGGAAGGATGATGGAAGGACTTCGGATTGGAAGAGACATCCGAGTTCTTTAATGGAGTAAACTCCTTGTGGAGTCTCGAAACCTGAAAGGAACGATTCGATGCGTCATCTACGACTGTGATGGAGTTCTCTTTGACTCCTTCGAGGCCAATACCCGACTCTATAATGATTTCTGTCTCCATCTGGGGAGAGAGCCTTTGAGGCCGGAGGAAATGGAATATGTCCATGCCCATACTGTCTACGAGGCCATCCATTTTCTCTTTGGGAGAGATAAAGATTTAGAGAAAAGGGCCCTTGAATTCATGAAGCAATTGGACCTTCGAAAATATATTATTTATTTGAAGATGGAACCCGATCTTTTAGAGACCTTAAGGAGGCTGAAGGAGGCTGGGGTAATTCGATCGATTTGTACCAATCGGACGACTTCGATGAAATATATTATGGAGGGATTTAATCTCTGGCCCTATTTCGATATGGTCGTCACCGCTCTGGATGTAAAGCATCCAAAACCTCATCCAGAGTCGATCGAAAAGATTGCCTCCTCGTTCCAACTTCTACGGAATGAAATTCTTTTTGTAGGAGATTCGGAGGTGGATCAACAATCCGCACGGGCCGCCCAAGTGCTTTTCGTAGCTTATAAGAATCGAAACCTACCTGGAGATTTTTACATCGAGAACCACCTTGAGCTTCTCCGTTTTCTCTAAAGTTGGAGAAGATTCATTCCCATTTCGTTTCGAAGGGTCCAAATCGGTGAGGGGAGAGCAGAAGGAGGATAGAGCCTCCTCACATCAATCCGATAGGGCCCAGCACCTCTTTCGGACTGGTAATGAGTTTCTCAAGGCCCACCTCTTTTGGATAGGCGCCAAAGGAGAGTCCCATCACCTGGGTAATATAAAGGATAGGAAGCCCATAACGAACCTGATAGGTTTCTTCAATCTGTCTCTGCCTCCCATCCAGATTGGCTTGACAGAGGGGGCAGCAGACGATGATGGCACTGGCTCCCCCTTCCTTGGCCTCGCGGAGGATATCGTTAGAAAGCTTGAGCACGATGTCCGAAAAGGTAAGGGTCATCGAAACACCGCAGCATTCGGTCTTATAAGACCAGTCAATCGTTTCGCCTCCTAAGGCTTGAATAATGGAGTCCATACTCTGAGGGTTTTCCACATCATCGAACTGGGCAATTTGAGGAGGCCGAGTGAGGACACATCCATAATAACAGGCAACCCGCAACCCCTTCAATCTCTTTCTGGCCCTTGCTCGAATCCGATCCAGCCCTAACTCCAAGAAGACCTCGAGGGGGTGATAGACCTTCACCTTTCCCTGATAAGGGTAGTCAAAGATTTCGTGGATCTTTTTTCTTAAATGAGGATCGTTTTTCATCTCCACGTTGGCGGCCTTAAATCGAGATAGACAGGCCAGGCAAGGAGCGATCAGTTTATCAAAGCCCTCCTTTTCTGCATGGGAAAGATTAAGAACAGGGAGGGCAATCGAGAGAAGATGGGAGGTCGCATGAGCAGAGGAAGCCCCACAGCAGACCCAATCTTTCACTTCAATCAGTTCAAGTCCTAAGGCCCGAGCGACATATTGAAAAGAGAGATGGAATTCGATTCCCGAAGAACTGAGGGAACATCCTGGATAGTAGGCATATCGCATGGCTTCTCTCCTCGCTCTATTTTTATTCTTCCAACCTTCTGATTCTTTCCATCACCTGCTGAAGTTCTTTCACTCCCTGGCTTCGATGAGGCCAAGGTTTCATTTTCCCTCGAATGAACATGGGATAGGCCATATCAATATCTTTAAAAGGCGAAAGCATCCTTAAATTGACCAGAACAGCTAGACCCAACTCATAGATCCTTCCGAATCGTTCTACCAAAGATAGAAAGAGGCGATGAAACGCAGGGATAGCAGGATAAGGATTGTAATATCTTACCTCCTTTGATCTTTCCCTCAGCCTATCAATCACCCTGATGATATTGATCCCCTGAGGACAACGGGTATTGCAGGTTTCACAGGAAAGACAGATCCAGATGGTTCCTGACCAGTAGATCTCCTCTTCCCTGCCCAGTTGAATGGCTCGCATCAACTCGTGGGGTTTCATTCTCATTCGATAAGCGGAGGGACACCCCAGGGTGCATTTCTTACATTGGTAACAGAGCATGACATTTTCCCCTGTCGTCGATTGAATATGAGTGGCCAGATTAAAAGTCTCTTTCGATACAGCGATATTCATAATAGATTCCCCTTTTTATTTCCTCCTCAATAGGATTTAACACGGATGAAAGTTCGATCCGCTCTCCTTAGGAAGGAGGACCGTAAAGGTCGTCCCCTTTCCTTCTTCACTCTCTACGGAGATGGAGCCCAAATGGGCATCGACGATGCTCTTTACGATCGAGAGCCCCAGTCCTGTCCCAACGATCTGCCGTGTTTGGGGCGTTTTCACTCGATAAAATTTATCAAAGATCCTTTGAAGATCTTCCTTTTTAATCCCAATTCCTGTATCTGAAACGGTCACTTTAGCAAATCCACCTTCTTCACTAAGGGTGATTTGGACCTTTCCTCCCTCAGGGGTATATTTGATCGCATTGGAGACGAGGTTGGTAAAGACTCCCTCCATGACATTCAGGTCTGCGTGAATGACAGGGTTCTGGGTGGGAGGGATGAATTGAAGATCCACCCTTTTTTGTTCTGCCTCTGTCTTCATCAGCTCCACTACTTTCTGGATGACCTCCTGGAGGGTGAGAGGCTCCTTATATTGAATCATCTTCCCTGCCTCGATCTTGGAAAGATCCAGGAGGTCTCGGATCAGGTCCAAAAGTCCTTTGGTTCTCTCTTTGGCTCGGGAAAGGAGTTGCTCCTGTTTTTCGGTCACCTCCCCGGCCATTCGGTTCAGGATGACCGTTAATTGTTGCTCTACGGCTGCCAGGGGGGCTCGAAGTTCGTGGGCCACCATGGCGATAAATTCCGATTTCATTTTGTCGAGTTCTTTTAGATGGCTAATATCCTGAAGGACGGTGACCGAGCCAATCGTTTCTCCAAGGTCGTTTCGAACCGGTGCGGTGTGGGCTCTCAAATAGGTTTCCCCTTGCTCTCCGATGCTTAACTCTTGAGAGACAGAGATATAATTTCGATCCTGGGCCTTGAGGCTTTCCTCAATGGTTCGAAGGAGTTCTGAATTTAAATGACATTGGTTAATATAGTTTCCTATTAATGAGTCCTCTGGAATTTTTAACATTCGGCTGGCGGCTGGATTGGAGAGGACAATACAGCCTTCTCGATCACAAACGAGAAGGCCATCCCCCATGCAATGGATAATCGTTTTGAGTTTGGATTTTTCCGTGGCGATATCCCGGAGGGACCTTTCCCTCTCCCTCCTGAGGAATTCTGCCTCTTTCTGAAGGGCCCTCTTCTCTAAGGCTCTTCGGACGATAATTCGAAGTTGATCGGGTGTGAACGGTTTAGGAATAAAATCGTAAGCCCCTTTTTTCATCGCCTCCACGGCCGATTCCACCGTGGCATACCCCGTAATCACGATGACCAGAAGGTCTGGGTGATGGGTCCGAATCTGCTCAAGGACCTCCATCCCGCTCATTCCGGGCATCATCAGATCGAGAAGAATGACATCGGTCTCCTCGGCATGGGCTTGAAGATGTTCTAATCCCTGTTTCCCGTTTTCGGCCGTAAAAACCTCCCAGCCATTTTTAGTCAGGATCCGGCTACAGCCATCCCTCATGATCTGTTCGTCGTCAATGACAAGAATCTTTGCCCGTTCCAATTCCGACCCCTTATAGGAAGAGTATCCTTAATCCATTGGACTACTTGGATAGCAAGGCTTCAATTCTTCTGACAAGGACTTCCGGCTCAACAGGTTTATCAATATAGTCATCCGCCTCTGTTTCAAGTCCTGCAGCTTGGGTATAACGGGTGGTGGCTATTTTTGAGACAACCGCAGTGAGGAGGAGCACAGGGATCTTTTTGAGTTCGGGGTCCGCTTTCAATTCCTTACAAACGGCATATCCATCTTTGTCTGGCATCATCACATCCAAAACGATGAGATCGGGGTTCTCCGTTTTGGCTTTTTGCAGTCCCTCGACTCCTCCATAGGCAGCAGCCACCTCATAGTTCTTCGATTCTAAGATCATGGACACGGCTTCTACTAAATCAGGGTCGTCATCGACAATTAAGATCTTTTTTGGCATCTTTGTCCTCCTTTTTTATGAAGGCATAACGCAATAGGGCATTTAGCGTCGGGTTAGAGAGCTTTTCCCTATGGCCTTTGCTCTTGGGTCTCTGGGGGTTGGGGTCTGGGCAGCAGTCCTGCGGCCTCGACGATCTCTCGCACCTTCTCTTCCCACTCGATGGCCATGATATGGACCCCTCGAACCCCGGGAATCTCCCGAAGCCTCTGGATCGTCTCCACACAGATCTTTATTCCCTCCTCCGCCTGCCTCTCCTTCGGCACCCCCTTGAGCCGATCAATCACCTCATCGGGCACATCCATCCCAGGCACCTGCGTCTTCATATAGCGAGCCATCCCCACCGACTTGAGCGGCGTCACCCCAGCCAAAATCGCACACCGCTCGTGCAACCCCAACTCCCTCACCATCGCCATCCAACGCTCAAACCGCTCCACATTATAAATACACTGCGTCTGAATAAACTGGGCCCCAGCACGAACCTTCTTCTCCAACCTCCAAGCCCGAATCTCAAAAGGATCCGCAAAAGGATTCTCCGCCGCCCCAATAAAAAGAAGCGGACGCCCCCTCAACTCCTCCCCACTGAGAAACCTCCCCTCATCCCTCATCACCCTGACCGCCTGAATCAACTGAACCGAATCCAAATCAAACACATTCTTCGCCCTGGGATGATCCCCAAAACGCTGATGATCCCCAGATAAACACAACACATTGTTAATCCCTAATGCCGCCGCCCCAAGCAAATCACTCTGAATCGCAATCCGATTCCGATCCCGACACACCACCTGCAAAATCGGATCAAAACCCATCCCCTTCAAAATCAAACACGAAGCCCAAGAAGACATCCGAACCACAGAAGTCTGATTGTCCGTCACATTGACCGCATCCACCACCCCACGCAATAACTCCCCCTTTCGCCGAATCACCTCCCCATCCGAACCCCTCGGAGGCCCACACTCGGAGGTCACCACAAAACCCCCAGACTCCAAAATACGCTCCACATTGGACTTGGTTTTCATCCTCTTTATCCCCTTCAATTCCTGTCAGTTAATGCCCAATCACTAAATCCCCTGCCTACCGCAGGCAGGCAAACTCCAAATAATCACCAATTTCCAAGTTCCAATAACCAAACTAAGGTCAATGGCTTAAAGTCATTGTTTGGGTATCGGTCATTGGAGCTTATTTGGTTATTGTTACTTGGTGTTTGGTTATTCTCTCCCCATACCGACTACTGCTCCACTGCTTTCTGCCTTCCTACAATCTCAAATCTTCCCGAACCCTCCTCCTCGGCCCCCCATCCCTCGCCCTACTCCAATCCTTCACCGGGATGATCTCCCGATAACGATCCAACTGACCCAACGCCCTCAACCGATCCACAATCAACTGCCAAGCACAATCCACCTCCCGATCCACCTCACACCTCCCCCCAGAAGAACCCCCACAAGGACCATTAAGCAAACTCTTCGCACACCGCGCCACAGGACAAATCCCAGCCGTCAAATGCAAGACACACTCACCACACCCCTGACAGCGCTCCGACCAGACCCCCTGCTCCACCGTCACCCCCAAAAACGTCGTATCCACCGCAGGCAACACCACCCGCTCCCGATACCGCTCCGCTACATACTGAACCCCAGCCCCACAAGCCATCGATAAGACCACCTCATACTCCCCCACCAAAGAACGAATCGAATCAATATACTCATAATCACACTGACGCTCCAACACCGCCTCCCCAACCTCCACCTCACGACCCTTCTGCCCATAATAAAGCCTCAACTCCGAAGCCAATACCCCAACCTCACGCTCACCCCCCACCGCACACACCGTCACACACTCCCGACAACCCAACACCAACACCCTCCTACAGCCCCCCAACATCCCCACAATCTCCTCAAACGACTTACGATTGCCTACTATCATCCCACACCTCCTACCCTCCCCCTCCCCTTCAAAGGATTGGGACCCAAAGCACGAACCCTCTCGGTCATCTCCCGAGCCACCTCCGCAAACCTCTGACCCTGAGCCGAACTCATATTAAACATCTCCAAACGCCCAGCCCCTAAACCCACCTCCTCCAATAACCCCTTCACATACTCCACCCGCCTCCTCGCCCTCAAATTCCCCCTCAAAAAATGACACTCCCCCTCCAAACACCCAGCCAAATAAACCCCATCCACCCCCACCTCAAACGCCCTCAAGATCATCAATACATCCACCCGACCCGTACAAGGCACCTTCACCACCTTCACATTCGCAGGATAAGAAAGCCTCATCGAACCCGCCAGGTCCGCCGCACTATAAGCTCAATGCTCACAACAAAAAGCCACTACCTCAGGCTCAAACACCCTCGACACCCCCTAAATCCAACATCCAAAATAAACCCCTCTCCTTTAACCCTATGCTCTATGCACTATGCCTTACCCCACACCCAACGCCCCAACCTTCGCCCAAAGCTGCTCATCCCGATAATGCATCAACTCAATCGCACGACCAGGACACTCCGCCACACAACTCCCACACCCCTTACACTTCGCTACATCAATCTCCGCCTCCCCACGCTCATTGACCACCGGCACCCCATAAGGACATACCCTCACACACGTCAAACAAGCCGCACACCTCTCCCCATCCACCACCGCCACCACCCCACCCACCTGAA
>CAZMWF010000133.1:0-3856 GCA_964570075.1 uncultured Syntrophaceae bacterium
ACCTTTACCTTTACCCTCCCTCTTTCCAAAGGGGAACGAAGGGATATCAATTTTCGAAGGATCTTTGATCGAGAATTTCGCCGTGCCCAGGAAAATCAGACCCCTCTCACGCTCCTTCTCATTGAACTATGCGGAGAGGAAGATGAACAAACGATGGAACAGATCGAAAAGAAGGTGAAGCATTCTTTATGTCGAAAAGGAGATGTCCTCTTTAGAAAAGAGAACGAGAAGGTCCTTGCTGCCCTCTGCGAAGCGGATTCTCAGGGGGCCCGGATCATTCGTCAAAGAATTGAAGAAGATTTTCTAAAACATCCCTTAAAAGATCGAGAAGGACCAATCCAGATCAGGGTAGGCATGGCTACCTATCCTGAAGAAGCCCTTTCAAAACGGGAGCTCTTTAGAAAGGCAAAGGAAAATTTAAGGAAGGAAAACGATGAAAAAAAGGATCTTGGTCGTTGATGACGAAATCGATTTAGTGGAGACCCTTCGTTTCTCTCTCGAACTCGAAGGTTATGAAGTGCTGGTAGCCTATAATGGTGAGGATGCTCTTCATCTGGCAAGAAACGAGAATCCAGACCTTATCCTCCTTGACGTCATGCTTCCAAAAATGGACGGCTATAAGGTCTGTCGTTTATTGAAATTCGATGCAAGATTTAGTCATATCCCTATCTTCATGCTTACGGCGAAGACCCAGGAAAAAGATAGAATGATAGGGGAACAAACAGGAGCGGATGAATATATTACCAAACCTTTTGAGATGGAAGACCTGATGAAGAAGGTGAAAGAATATTTAAAAGAAAAAATAAAAAGGGAATAGAGGGTTCGAGAGGAATGCCCATATTTAATTATCGCGTCAGAGATCGAAAAGGAAATCCGGTGGAAGGAAGGATAGAGGCTCCTACCCTCCAGGTGGCAGGGGATCAACTCCATCATTTAGGGTATCTACCTATAGAACTTGAAGAAGTCAAAGGGGAGGCATTCCATCTATCCGATTTCTGGAATCGATTGAAAAAAATAAAACTTGAGGAATTGATCGTTTTCAGCCAACAACTCTCTACCCTCTATAAGGCGGGCCTCCCCCTTCTCACGGGGTTAGAAAGCCTAAAAGAACAAACAGAGAATCCTTTATTTAAAAAGATTTTAACCGAGGTGTGTCGGGATATTCAGGAGGGAAGTTCCCTCTATATGGCCCTCTCCAAACATCCCCAAGCCTTTTCAACCATCTATGTCAATATGATTCGAGCAGGAGAGACATCTGGAAGGTTGGGGGAATCCCTGGATCGTTTCATCACCCTTGCCGAAAGAGAATTAAAAACTCGCCAGAGAATTAAAGAAGCGACCCGCTATCCAAAGATTGTGGTCTTGTCTCTGCTTATTGCTTTCGGGGTTTTGATCACCTTTGTCATTCCAAGGTTTGCTGGAATTTTCGCCCAATTTAAAACGCCCCTTCCCTTACCCACGCGGATCCTGATTCAGATCAACACCCTCTTTCAACAGTATTGGTATCTTATTCTCCTTTTTCTTTTAGGAATTCCTTTTCTCATCCGTCATTATCTTCGAACGACTCAAGGAAGGGCTCTCTGGCATAGAATAAGAATCAGAATCCCTCTTTTTGGCTCTTTATTCCGGAAGATTGCCCTATCAAAATTTGCCTATACCTTCGTCATGCTCTATAAAAGTGGAATACCCATCCTTCAAAGCCTTGAAATCACTTCCCCAACCGTGGAGGATACCCTTCTTGAAGCCTCCATCGGTTTCATCCAGAAAAAAGTAAGGGAGGGGAAAAGTTTTACAGAGGCCTTGAGAGAAACCAAAAGATTCCCGCCATTGGTCATCCAAATGATTTCTGTGGGGGAATCCTCAGGAACCTTGGACGAAATGTTTCTCAGGATTACGGAGTATTATGATATCGAGATAGAAAATTCGATTAAAAGACTATCCACCTATATTGAACCGGCTCTTACATTGGTTCTGGGGGTAGCAGTCCTTTTTTTAGCCTTGGCTGTTTTTCTTCCGTGGTGGAATCTCGCCTCCCTATTTAGGGGGTAAGGGATGAATAAGAATCGAAAGAGGATAAACAATAAAATCTTTCCGACGCATTCGAGAGGGATAACTTTGATTGAACTCATCCTCGTCATTCTCATTATCGCCATTCTATCGGCTGTGGCGATACCCAAAGTAGGGATCGACTTTTCCCAGAGGGCTTCCCTCGATGGGGCGGCTTATATGATTGCTTCGGATATTCGATACGCCCAGGAATGGGCTATGAGTACTCGAACCTCAAAAAGTGTCAGCTTCACCTCAGGTTCTTCTACCTATACGTTCCATCCCCAAGGGAGTTTTGATCCTTCAGGTCAACTCCCTGCTGGAATAAGAATAAATCAAAATTTCATGGTCACTTTTAATTCTTTGGGAGAACCGATTGTTGGAGGCGGAGGCTCTTTCAGTATTTCCAGTGGAAGCCAAACAAAAACGATAGGCATCATCAATTATACAGGGAAGGTGACTATTCACTGATCCTTTTAGGGGAAGAAATGGGTAATAAAGGTTTTACGTTGATCGAGATGATTATCTTGATTGTGATGGCAGGGATTCTTCTACCTGCCCTGATTGTCCCCTTTACGGCCAGCGTGAAAGGAAGCGCTAAACCGGAGATGATGACCACGGCTGTCTATCTGGCTCACTATAAGATGGAGGAGTTTATGAAATGGAATTACAGCCATCCAGCCCTAAATCCCATTCCCCTTACCTCCTATGAGGATACTCCGATTACCAACTATCAGTGGCAATGGGAGATTGTTTGGGTTGATGAAAATTTTAATCCATCGTTATCGGATAGGGGGTATAAAAGGATCTTAGTTCGAGTGAAAGATACGGAAAATAGTACTTATGAACTCTATGCTGTTGTCACCAACTTTCCATAAAAGAGAATGGAATTCGAAAGGGCTTGAGGGATATTGCGAAATGAACGGAGACTTTAAATTCTTAAAAGCATTAAATGGATTTACCTTAATTGAAATCATCATAGTAATCATGATCCTTTCGATCGTCTCGGCGATCACGATCTATTTCCTGGCCAGTAGTGTAAAGAACTATGTCATGATGGTCAATCAACAGAATCTCTTAGATGAAGGAAGGCTTGCATTGGAGAAAATGTGCCGGGATATCAGGGATGCCCAAAGTATCACCCTTCCTCCTTCCGGTAATTCTGAAAATAGGATTGTATTTCAAAGAAGCCACCCTACTTTTGGAGATTTGGCCAACGAAACCCTCTCTTTTCGCCTAACCGGGACTACACTGGAAAAGGTCAAGAGCTCCCCAAATGGAATCCATCCTTTGGCCTCCCATGTCTCCACGTTCAGTGTGACCCGTGGGGCTTCAGGAAATGAAGAGATCACCCTCTCTCTTACCCTATCCTTAACAACGGGAGAACGGGTAACTTTGCAGACAAAGGTCTATCCAAAGAATTTACCAAGAAGTTCGATGTACAAGAATTTCTTCAATCATTGGCAGGAGGAAATCAGTAGTTGAACCCTCTGAATAATTCAAAAGGGCTTTCGATTCTATTTCTCATCATAGTGATGTTGATGATGATAGGGATGGGCTATATCCTGACCTACCTTATCCCTACAAAGCATAAGACGGCGGCCCTTTCTCTCTCCTCCACTCAAGCCTATTTTATTGCTCAATCAGGAGTGGAGTTTGCTGTCCGTTATGCTTCTGATAGGGGATGGAGAACTCCTGCCCAGCTCAACAATCTTAATGGACTAACGAGGAATCTTGGAAATGGAAGGTTTATCCTTTCCTATGAAAGTTCATCTGACAGACTGACCTCCATAGGGGAGGTTCAAAATAT
>CAZMWF010000134.1:0-14773 GCA_964570075.1 uncultured Syntrophaceae bacterium
CATCGGAACCACAGTGAAAAGGTCTCCAACGATTCCATAGGTGGCAATTTTGAAGATGGGGGCTTCTGGGTCTTTATTGATGGCTACAATCACCTCGGAGGTCTTCATTCCGGCCTGGTGTTGAATGGAACCTGAAATCCCGCAAGCAATATAGATCTTAGGCCGAACAGTTCTTCCTGTCTGGCCCACCTGGTGTTCATAAGAGATCCATCCAGAATCCACAGCCGCACGAGAGGCCCCAACGGCTGCCCCTAATACCTCAGCAAGTTCCCGGATGGGCTTAAACCCTTCAGGGCCTCCAACCCCTCTTCCTCCCGAAACGATGATCTCTGCATCTGCGAGATTGACCGTCTCGGCTCCCTTGATGAATTCCAACACTTTTGTTCGAACCTGTTCTTCCGTCATCTGAAGCGGTTCTCGGATGATCTCCCCTTTTCTTGAATCGTCCCTCTCTGGCATGGGGAAAACCTTCGGTCTCACCGTAGCCATCTGGGGTCGATAGTTGGGGTAGTCGAGGATGGTGGCCATGATATTTCCCCCAAAAGCGGGACGGGTCTGCCGGAGGTACTTTGTTTCAGGATCAATATCCAAACCCGTGCAATCCGCAGTCAACCCAACCTCCAGGGTCGTCGCCACCGTTCCTGCAAAGTCTCTTCCCTGAGTCGTAGCTCCAAAGAGAACGATTTCAGGTTTGTATTTCCGGATAAGATCGACTGCTGCCTTAGCATAGGGATCGGTCCGATAGATTTTAAACAAGGGACTCTCAACCAGATAGACCTTTTCGGCTCCGTAGGCCATAGCCTCCTTGGCGAAGGGATCTGCAACTTCTGGGTCTGCAAAGAGCATCCCACAGAGTTTACATCCTAAGGCATCGGCCAATTTTCTTCCTTCTCCAAGAAGCTCGAAAGAGACGCCCGAAACCTTTCCAAATTCATGTTCAATAAAAACCCAGACATCCTTATAGGCCGAGGTATCAATGGTGACCGCCTTCTCTTCCTTCTCTAAGGTGATCGCATTGACCGGGCAAACATCCACACAAGCGCCGCAAAAGGTACATTTTTCATCTACGACAGCGATTCCTTCCTTCATGCTTAAAGCCCCAAAAGGGCAAGAAGGAACACAGGATTCACACCCTGTACAGAGATCCTTATCAATGATTAATCTGGCCATTCGTTCTCCTCCTCATCCATCAAGATCGGTTTATTTAATGAACTTTGTTTCCATCAGCTTGGTGACCAGCAGGGGGACCACTTCACTGAGTTCTCCCTTTAAGATTTCTCCCCCGCCTCCCCTTGGTTCAGGAGTAAAGACCTTGACCACCCAGGTGGGTGATCCTTTTAAACCGATTCGATTTTCATCCGCATTAATGTCCTTAGCGGTAAGGGTTGGGATTTGAGCCTTGGCTGCTTTTTTAATCCCAATGAGGGAGGGGAGTCTGGGTTCATTGATATCCTTGACCACCGTGATCAACGCCGGAAGCGGAGCTTCCACGACCTCTCTTCCATACTCGAGGAGCCTCTCTACCACGATTTTCTTCTTTTCAAGATTGATTTCCCGTATCTTTGAGACATAGGTCAGCTGAGGGATTCCCAATCGAGTGGCCACACCAGGACCGACCTGAGCGGTATCTCCATCGATCGCCTGCTTTCCACAGATGACCAGATCTGCTCCACCGATATATTCGATCGTCTTGGAAAGGGCATAAGCTGTGGCCAGGGTGTCCGATCCGGCAAAAGCCTTGTCCGAAACCAGATAGACTTTGTCTGCCCCTACGGCCAAAGCATTTCTCAGCACCTCGATCGCCTGAGGAGGTCCCATGGTGATGACATGGACCTCTCCCCCTAATTTCTCTTTGATCCGGAGGGCCTCTTCAATAGCATACTCATCGAAGGGATTGCAAATACTTGCCACCCCTTCTCGAATCAGAGTGTTTGTTTTAGGATCGATCTTGACATCCGTAGTATCTGGAACTTGTTTAACACATACGACGATCTTCACGGTATCTCCTCCTTTATCTTCCTTTAAAATTAGGTTTCCTCTTTTCAACGAAAGCGCTCATCCCTTCCTTCTGGTCTTCACTGGCAAACCCTATCCCGAAGGCATAGGATTCAAGCGCACAGGCCTCGGTTAAATCCATATTGAACCCCGCATCAATGAGCATCTTGGCTAATCTTATCCCAATCGCTCCGTTGGCCGCAATCTGAGAGGCTACCTTTTTGGTCTCCTCCATCAGGGTGGATTGAGGAACGACGCGATTGACAATGCCCATCTGATAGGCCTCCTGAGCGGTGATCATCTTTCCTGTGAAGATGAGCTCCTTGGCCTTCCCTTTTCCAATCAGGCGAGGCAGTCTCTGAGTTCCTCCAAACCCAGGAAAGATCCCCAGGGTCACCTCAGGAAGTCCGAACTTGGCATTCTCAGAGGCGTAAATAAAATCGCAGGCCAGGGCGATCTCCGTCCCCCCTCCCAGGGCAAACCCATTCACCGCAGCGATGACTACCCGGTCCAGATCCTGGATCATCTTTAACGTATGATGGCCGAGTTTTGAAAAATTAAGCGCCTCGATCGAATTCATATCCTTCATCTCTAAGATATCGGCTCCTGCCACAAAGGCCTTCTCCCCAGCCCCGGTGAGGATAAGAACCCTTATCTCTGGATGATCTTTTATTTCTTGAATTCCTAATTGGATTTCATTCAGGGTCTCTCGATTCAATGCGTTGAGGGCCTTGGGTCGGTTAATCGTGAGAATTCCGATCTCCCCTTCAAAAGATAAGAGAATGTTTTTAAATTCCATCGCTCCTCCTTTTTGTCTCTTTGGTCACTCACATTTTTCTACGATCATAGCCATGCCCTGCCCCCCTCCGATACAGAGAGTGGCCAGTCCCAGATTTACCCCTCTTCTTCTCATCTCGTAGAGAAGAGAGACGATTAACCTTGCACCCGTGCATCCAATGGGATGGCCTAAAGAGATCCCACTCCCATTCACATTGGTTTTGTCAAGATCAAATCGAAGCTCCCGAATACAGGCAATCGCCTGGGAAGCAAAGGCCTCATTGAGTTCGACGAGGCCGATCTCTTTAAGGGTCAGACCGGTTTTCTTGAAGATTTTCCTTACTGCAGGGATAGGGCCCAAGCCCATATACGCAGGATCGACTCCTCCTGAGGAGAAGGCTTTGATTTTTCCCAGGGGTTTGAGCCCCAGAGACTCTGCTTTCTCCTTTGACATCAGAAGGACGGCTGCCGCTGCATCGTTAATCCCGGAGGCATTTCCAGCGGTCACGGTACCTCCTTGCTTAAACACCGGAGGAAGTTTAGCCATCTTTTCTAAACTCGTATCCATGGGTCTTTCATCCACTTCGAATCGGAGAGGCTCTCCTTTCTTTTGAGGTACTTCCACAGGAACAATCTCTTCTTTAAAAATCCCCTTTTGAATGGCACTTCGTGCCCTTTGATGGCTGAGAAGCCCTATCTCATCCTGCTCTTTTCTTGAAATGCCATACGTTTCAGCAATATTTTCCGCCGTGACTCCCATATGATATCCATAAAAGATTTCGAAGAGACCATCGAAGACCATCAAGTCGACCATCTCCTGATTGAACATCCTTGCTCCCCATCGACCCATGGGAAAGGCATAGGGAGCCTGACTCATATTCTCCATGCCCCCTGCGATAATCACCTCTGCCTCTCCCGTTTGAATCGCCTGAACACCTAAGGCAATGGCTTTCATTCCAGACGCACAGACCTTATTCACGGTAAAGGCATTTGTCTCTTTTGGGACTCCTGCGTAAATCATAGCCTGCCGGGCTGGATTCTGGCCCTGACCCGCCTGAAGGACATTTCCCATGATCACCTCATCTACTTCCACTTCTTGAAGAGGATCTTCCCATTGATAATATTTTTTCTCTAAATCCGTCATCCCTTTTCCTCGATAAATCTCAGGAGCCACTTCTGAGTATTCCTTTTTGGGCACAGGTTTAAGGCCTGCTCTTCGTAATACTTCTCGTATGACCGTAGCCCCTAACTTTGCCGCCGAGATGTCTTTTAATGAACCTCCAAAGGCACCGATCGCTGTCCTGCACGCACTGACCATGACCACTTCTCTCATCGCACTCTCCTAAATTAAGGATATTTTTCACAAGTTTTTAGCCCAAAACCTTATGTTTGTCAACCCTTTTTTGAATTTTATATAATCGATGGATTCTTAATAGATTTCGATAGATTAGATGCTATTAGAATAGGCTTCTTCAGGCTTATGGGATTGGCTACCCCCTTAGCCCCTATCCTCTTCGGTTGGGGATTGGGGAAGGATAGAGGGTCTGGATATCCCAAAGCTTGGGGCCAAAAGATTAGAGTTTAATTTCTATAATCGATTTTTCTTTTAAGCCCTTGAGATACTGTTTGAGGGCCTTGTCCATTTCTTGATTCAAGTAATCCGTTTTCACCTTCTCTTTCACTTCTTCAAAGGGAAGAGGATCTCCCCCTTTCCGCTCGATCAGCTTGATGAGATGAAAACCTACCTCGGTTCGGATGATCGGACTGACCTGCCCCACCTCTAGTTTCAAGATTTCCTTTTCCAGGGCTGGAAGGAGTTCCCCTCGTTTAAAAAATCCCATGTCTCCCCGATCCTTAGCCGAGCCGTCATCTGAATAAAGAAGGGCCATCTGTCCAAAATCCTCTCCTTTTTTAATCCTTTCCAACACCTCTTCACATCTTTTTCGGATCCTTCCAACCTCCTGCGAAGAAGCATCCTTTGGGACATAAAAAAGAATATGGCCCGGTCGAAACATTTCTTCCGTGCGATAGCGATCGATATTCTTCTGATAGAACTCCTTCAATAACTTCTCCTCTTTTGGGGGGTCGACCTTGATGGCCCAGCTCACCACCTTTGTCCGCAGAATCTGTTTCTCAATCTCCTTTCGATATCGCTCAAAGGTAAGGCCATCGTTGGCCAAGGCCTTTTCAAGATCTTCTTGGCTTGCCCGGTGCTGACGTTTGATCTCCTCAATGACGGCGTCTATTTCTTTACCGGTCACCTTCATTCCAGCCTTTTTTGCCTCTTGGTCGATTAATCTCTCTTCGATGAGGACGTCGAGGACCTTTCGAATCACCTCATTGCTCATTTTCTTTTTCTCGACACGATCCTCGGTCTGGATTTTTTCCAAAAGGGGACGAGCCCTCATTTCCACCTCGGACAGGGTGATAATCTCGTCGTTGACGATCGCCGCGATTCGGTCCACCACGGCTAAGCTATGGGGAACCTCAAGGAAAATGAAGAGAATCCATCCTCCCCAAAGAAAAAGTCCCGTTAGGATTTTAACCAGGTACGATCGACCTTGATCTTTGCCTTCTTTTTGAGATCGTTGAACCACTGCTGGAATGCCTCCTCCCCTTTCTTCTTCTCCAGTTCTTTAAAGATCGCCGATTTAGCCTCCTCAAAGGCAATCTCCCGGGCTTCCACCTTCTCCTCTAATTTAAAAATATGATACCCATAAGGACTCTTGATCACCTCGCTAATTTCTCCTACCTCCATTGAAAACGCTCGATTGAATTCGGAGGGTTTCTCCCCCTCACTAAAATAGCCCAAATCCCCCCCGCGCACTTTTTCGGGACCAAGGGATTTTGACATGGCCAATTTCTCAAAACTTTCTCCTTTCTTCAGTCGTTTTAAAATCTGAAGGGCCTCCTCTCCATCTGAGACGACAATCTGACGAACTCTTACTTTTCGAGGGATCTGAAATAGGGACCGATGACTCTCGTAATATTTTCGAGCCTCCGCTTCCTCAATCTTTCCGTGGAAACGCTGGGCATGGCGAATCATCTTCTCTGCAAGAAGCTTTTCTTCCAGACTCCTCTTCCACTCCTCTAAAGGGATTCCCTTGAGGGTTAATTTTTCTCCGAATCCCTCTCCGGGATAATCCTTTTGAATTTCAGAAAGGGTTCTATTCAACTCCTCTGGAGAGAGGTTGATTCCGATCCGCCTAGCCTCCTGGGCCAGCAGTTTCCGATCTATCATCTGCTCCAGGCAGACCTTTCTTAACTCTTTAAGGGCTACGGTTTTTCCCTCTCCCCCCTGCTCAAATAAGAGTTCTCTCATCTCCCGCTCGAACTCATCCACTGTAATCCTCTCCTCGTTGATCACCGCCACGACCTGATCCGGGAGTTTTGCCTCTCTTGGATTGCAACTTAAGGAGAAAAAGAGAAAGGGAACCAGGATGAGATAAGGGAGAAGGGTTTTCATTTCTTTTCTTCTTTGGGCTTAGCTTCCCTTTTGATCTCCTCATTCCAAAGCTTTTCGTTGATCAGAATGGTCGACCTCGATTTTGCCTCTCGAATATAGTTCAACCGAGCCTCCTGTTTTTTCTTGGGTTGAAGAAAGAAGCGAATCTTTTCCTTCACCTTGTCCAACGGTTGCAAAGCCGTTCCCCGCATATCTTCGAGTCGAATGATATGGTATCCATAAGGAGAGCGAACCACCTCGCTCACCTCTCCTCTCTTTCGAAGGGAGAAGGCGGCCTCTTCAAATTGAGCAAAAGAGGGGGCCAATTGGCCCCTCTGAATATATCCCAGGTTTCCTCCATCCTCTCGAGTTCGATCGATATTATAAATGGAAGCCAATTTTTCAAAGCTCTCCCCACTGGAGAGTCGAGCCAGGACCTCCTTGAGGACAGGTTCAGAATTGACTACGATGTGTCGAATTTTTATCTCCTGGGGTTCGGTAAAGAGGTTTTGATTTTCTCGATAATAGGTCTTAATTTCCTCCTCGGTCACCTCCTCCTTTCCTTTTAGGACCTCCTCGAACAAGGCTTCAATCAAAAGGGCCCTCCGAAACTCTTCCACCTTGGCCTGAATCTCTCGATCCTTCTCCAATCCTCTCTTTTTTGCCTCCTGATAGAGGACTTCCCGGGCAATAATATAGTTTTCAAGAAAGTCTCTCATCCCTTTTTCATCCAACAGGCGCATCTTTCCTTCCAAGGGTTGCTTCTCCATCAACTGACGGAACTCTTCAATGGAGATGGAGACCTCGTTGATTCTGACCAGCTCCTTATTTCCTAACGCCTTAGGCTCCCTTTTTTCGCATCCCAGAGGAAGCACCAGGAAAAAGGAAGTCAATAAAAGGAAGAGAGTCCTTTTTTTCATCCCCATTCTCCTGAGAGGAGAAATCCATCGATACTACCAAACTTATCACATTAAGCCAGGGCTTGCAATAACCTTTTGGTGCATCCAAAAGGGTCTCTTCTCATTTCGGGGTTTCTGGGAAGAATCAATTTTGAATCAGGGGTGAGTCGACACCTCTCCCCTCCTTTCTGAATCCACTCCAAAATCTTTTGAGGAGAGACTCGTGTGGATTCATGGAAGGTCACAATGATCTGCTCCGGTGTCTCTTCTAATTTTTTTACAGCCAACTTCATCAGTAAGATCTTTATCTTGATGATCTCGAGGAGATGAAGGACTTCCTCCGGAATCCTTCCGAAACGATCTTTCAACTCTGCTCCAATCTCATCGACTTCTTCATCTGACCGGCAGAGGGAAAGCCTTCGATAGAGGCTCAATCGCTCGGAGGGGTCCTCCACATAGGTTTCCGGTATAAAGGCAGGGACACGGAGGTGAATTTCCGGGGTGATCTCTTCCACGACCTCCTCTCCCCTCAATTCCTTCACCGCCTTTTCGATCAACTCCATGTAGAGTTCTAATCCCACCGCAGCGATATGGCCCGATTGAGAACGGCCCAATAGATTTCCAGCCCCCCGGATTTCTAAGTCCTGGAGGGCCAAACGAAATCCGGATCCAAGTTCACTCATCTCTTGAATGGCTCTTAGCCTTCGTGTAGCCTCTCGAGAGAGAGAGAATCCCGAAGGAATGAGAAGATAGGCATAGGCCTGATGGCTTCCTCTCCCCACCCGACCTCGAAGCTGATAGAGGTCTGCCAAACCAAACTGTTCCGCATGATTAATCAAAATGGTATTGGCCGTTGGAATATCCAGACCTGATTCAATGATGCTGGTGCAGACTAAAAGGTTATACTCTCCCTGCACAAATTGAAGCATGACCTTTTCTAATTCTCTCTCATTCATCTGCCCATGGGCCACGGCGAGCCGGGCCTGCGGTACGAGCTGCTTGAGATGGTGAGCGATGGAGTAAATGTTTTGCACCCGATGGTGAACAAAGAAGGCCTGTCCATTGCGGGCAAATTCCCTCTCTAAAGCCTCCCGGACGACCTCATCATCGTAGCGAACCACAAAGGTTTGAATAGAGAGCCGGTGCTCTGGAGGAGTCTGGATGAGGGTAAGATCGCGGATTCCGGAAAGGCCCATCTGAAGGGTTCGCGGGATAGGGGTGGCGGTGAGGGTGAGGGTATCCACGAGCCTCTTCATCTCTCTTAATCGTTCTTTCTGGATGACTCCAAATCGATGTTCCTCATCGATGATCAGAAGGCCCAAATCCCTAAAGACCACATCCTTTTGCAACATCCGGTGGGTTCCGATGAGGATATCGATCCTCCCTTCGCTTAATCGTTTTAAGATCTCTTTCTGTTCTGCTCGCTTCTTGAATCGGCTCAAGGTCTCAATGACCACGGGATAATTTTTGAATCGATGTGAGAAGGTGTGGTAATGTTGCTGGGCCAATACCGTGGTGGGGACCAAGAGGGCGACCTGTTTTCCATCCATCACGGCTCGATAGGCAGCTCGAATCGCTACCTCTGTCTTTCCAAATCCCACATCTCCACAGATGAGGCGATCCATGGGTTTGGGACGACTCATGTCCTCCATGACCTCCTGAATCGCCTTCCATTGATCAGGTGTCTCCTCGTATTCAAAGGTCGCCTCAAATTCCTTATAAGACTGATCAGGAGGAGAAAAACTCGTTCCCTTGAAGGCCTCTCGTTCAGCATAGAGATCGAGAAGTTCTTTCACCATCTCCTCGGCAGCCTTCTTCGCTCTCTTCTTCGCCCTCTCCCAGGAATGGCTCCCCAATCGATCCAGTCTGGGCGCTCTCCCCTCTCCACCAATATAGCGTTGAACGAGATTGAGTCGATCTACAGGAACATAGAGTTTATCTCCCTCTTGGTATTCAAGAAGGAGAAAATCGTTGGAGATCCCTCCAATGGAAAGACGTTTGAGACCTCGATAAATGCCTATCCCATAATCGGCATGGACCACGTAATCATTTTCTTGGAGTTCCCTATAGGAGGAAAGAAGGGGTCCCTTTTCCCTCGATCCTCTCTCCCTTCTCTTTTCCTCCCGAAACTTCCTCCTCTCCCCAAAGATCTCCTCTTCGGTAAGGATCATCCATCTCTCGGAAGGGTTTCGAAAGCCTATTGAAAGGGGACCGACCAGTAATATCCCTTCTTTCCCCTCTTGCTGGAGAGCCGTTTGGAAATCCCCTTTGGTTTCCAAAGAGCAGTCTATCTCGTAAGAAGTGAGGAGTTCTTTCATCCTTTGGGCCTGAAGGGGATGATGGGAGACCATGAAGATTCTCAATCCTTCTTGCCTCCATTTTCGAAGAAAGGTGGAAAGAACAGACAGGGGAGATCCTTCATAATGAGGATTCTCCCTGGAGAGAGCGGCCTTCAACTCCATTCTGAAATCTTCATTGCTTTCTATTTCAAAGGAGAGGACCTCGTCACACTGGGGTGGGGCAATGGGACCTTCTTGCAAAAAGAGAATCTTTAATCTTTGGGTAAAAAGAAGGAATTCCTCAGGAGCGAGGTACTGGGTTTCGGGAGGAAGCACAGGAGCCCCTCTCCGAATCGCCTTTTCGTAATGGGTTAAAACAAGTCGATGGAAGGACTCTATTTCCCTATCCACCTCTTCTTTTTCCACAATAAAAAGTTCATCTTCTTGGTTCCAATAATCCAACAGAGAGACCATGGGGGAGTTTGAGGGATTTTTTGACATATCGCTGGCTGGAAGGAGAAGGACTTCTCTTTCTTCATTCCCGGGGATAGAGCGCTGGGTTTGGCAATCAAATCTTCTCAAGGAGACCAGATCGTCTCCTTCAAATTCGAGTCTCAGTGGATTTTCTTCATTGGGAGGAAAGAGGTCAATCATAGCGCCCCGGACACTGAAATCTCCTCGCTCTTCGACGACGTTTGTCTCAACAAATCCTCCCTCCCTGAGGAAAGAGACCAATCGTTCACGATCCACCTCTTCCCCTCGGCGAAGAGGAAGGATCGATTCCTTGAGTTGGGCAGGAGAGATCACCTTCTGAAGAATGGCTTTGGCGGTGGTAACGATGGTGACCTCTTTGTCTTGAAGAAGGGCAAAGAGGCATTTCATCCTTTCTTTCAAGGTCTCTGGATGGGGTGGAATCTCATCATAGGGAAGAGTCTCATAGGGTGGGAAAAAGAGAATCTCCTTTGCCCCCTCTGGATAGAAAAATTGGAGGTCTCCAAGAAATAACTCCGCCTCCCGGGTTCGAGGAAAGAGGACTAAGAGAGACCCTTTTCGTTCCCTCTTCCAACAGGAGAGAAAATAGGCTGAAGAGGAACCCTTGAGGCCGCTCAACCCAATTCGTCTCCATTCCTTTTTGGATGGAGAATCGATCAACGAGAAAAGAGGGTCAAATATTCTTTTTGCGACCATCCCACTTCATTTTTCAATTAAAGCAATACGGGTGTCAAGATCGAAGCAGTCGGGATCGATAGAATCGTATCCATTTCAGGGAGAGAGGATAGGCGACCAAAGCAAAAAAGGTAGATAAGAGAAGGGAACCCACGTGGAAGGATAAAAATAGACCTTTTTGAGAGGAGATTCCTCTCCAAAAATCCATATTAAAGAACCCCCTCTCCATTCCTAAACGAAAAATCTCTTTGATGGTAGAATAGTCAAACTGATACCCGATGACCTTCATCCCTAACCAGGTGGCGAAGGTGTAATAGGGAAGGAGTCCCCATGGGGTATTGGTCCAAACCCCCAGGAGAAGGGCCACCCGATTTAATCCGAAAAGAAAGGCAATCCCCATTCCACCCAGAGTGTGAAATCCCAGAAAGGGAGAGAATCCCAGAAAGATTCCGATCGAAAAAGCCAGTGCGGTTCGTTCGGGTGTATCTTCAATATGGAGAAGTTTCTTAATCGATTCTTTTAGACGGATCATCTTTTAAAAATTGGCCATGGCTTTTCTGATTTTCTCGCTCAATCTTCCCTTTAGGAGGTCTCCTATTTTGGCTTTCATCTTTGAGACAAACCCTCTGTAGTTTTCTCTCCCTTCCAGGACCTGGAGATAGAGATGGGCCAGCTCAGGATAACTCTTTAAGGCTTCATAGGCCAGTTTGGTGAAGCGAAAAACAAAGCGGGAGAAAGGAAGGGCCCATTTTAAATTTTCAGAGATATGAAGATGAATCGATTCTTGATATAATTCAGAGGGCGGGAGACCTTTTTCTATCGATTGACAGATGGCTTGGGCAGCGAGCTGACCGCTCAGGATAGCATAATAGATCCCTTCTCCCTGGAGGGGATCCATCAAGTGAGCGGCATCCCCTACCAAGAGAATCCTTCCTTGCGAGACCTTTTGCCATTCATGATAAAAAGAGG
This sequence comes from uncultured Syntrophaceae bacterium, assembly GCA_964570075.1. GTDB lineage: Bacteria > Desulfobacterota > BSN033 > BSN033 > UBA1163 > CALIBK01. The sequence continues at coordinate 11,532 of CAZMWF010000134.1, forward strand.
GCAGGGGGTGGCCCACAACCCTCTCCATCTTCCCTTCCGCAAGATAGGGGAGCCCCTTTCGAAATGCCTCAAAACACTCTCGAAGGTTCACCTTCCCATTCTCTCGAAACATCCCTCCCATTCCGATAGAGAGCCATTCTCTCTTTGGGAATACCCATCCATATCCATTTGGGACACCTCCGAAATCCAGATGAACGAGATGAAATTCTTTCTCTGGAAACCCCTTAGAGGCCTCCAAAAGGAATTCCCCCTCCATGGCAATCCCATTCCATTGAGAGTGACTCAAGGCAGGGGAGATAGTTCGAGCCACGAGGCTTTCTGCTCCATCCGCACCGATGAGGTATCGACAGAAGAACGATTTTCCTTTCTCGAGGTTCACCTCTACGGCATTCTCTTTTTCTAATACACCGATGACCTTCTCTCTCTCGAGGAAATGGGACCCTTCCCTGAGGGCTTGATCTAAGAGGAATTGGTCAAATCGATCCCTCATCACCATAAAGGCAATGGGTGTTTTCGATTCAATGAAAAACGGATTTTTAAAGCGATAGCTGAATTTTGCACCATAAATGGTATTCTCAATCACCGAAGAAAGGTCCAATTTAAGAAGATGGTAGGTCTTGAGGGAAAGACATCCTCCACAGGGTTTGTATCTCGGAAATTTTTCTTTCTCAATGAGAAGAGTCTTTAGGCCAGCCTGAGCAGAATATCGAGCGGCTGTGGAGCCCCCTGGACCCGCTCCTATAATAATTACCTCATAATCATACTTCATACCCTCCTCCATCCTGACCCTATGAAGCCATCTATGATTCCTTTTTTAGGAAAAAACTCTATTCCTTTTTATAAAACCTCACTTTTCCCCCTTCGATTCTTTCTGAAAGATATTCCGGTGTGGTCCTAATCTTCATAGGATGCTTAGAGAGAAGGCCCTGGATCAAATGATGCTTACAGGTCAGACAATCGGTGAGCAGAAGGTCGGCCTTTACTTCTACGGCTTCATCGATTCTCCTTCGGGCCATCTCTCTTGAAAATTTTGGATAGAATCCCCGAATTCCTCCTCCTCCACCACAACAGAGAGATTCCCGATGATGGTGTTCCATCTCAACCAGATGGCCACCGATCCTTTTTAATAGAGTTCTTGATTCATCAAATGACCCCATTCCTCTTCCTAAATGGCAGGGATCGTGATAGGTCAACACCCGCTCATCCTCTTCTAAAGCCTCAAAGGAGAAGTGACGATTGAGGTAAGCCATCAAGGTTTCGAAAATAAGCCCTGTCGGCTCCTTTTTATCCCGTTCTAAAAAGGTCCTTAGACACGTGGGACAGAGGAAGAGGACTTCCCTGGCCCCCTTCTCTTTGATTCTCTGGATGTTTTGCCGAATTCGATCCGAATTAGGAAGAGAACCCGTTTCTTCCTTCACGGCCTCGCAACAGAGCTCATCGATCAAGGAATAATCCGTCCCTAAAGTTTTAAGAAGGTTGAGGGAGTTAAGCGTGGTTTCCTCCTCAATGGTCAAGCCCACACAACCGATGAAGACAGCGACAGAAGCCTTTTTTGGAGTCGAAGGAAAAAGAAGACGTGGCCTCTCCCCATAAGGAGTTCCGAACTGATCGATCGTCTTATGGAGTTCCTTTATTTCCTCCAGCTCTTCTGAAAGGAGTGGGTCTTCAAGACTCATTTTCCTCAATTCTTTAATCCTTTTGCCCGCGTCAATCCCTACGGGACAGACCTCGCCACAAAGCCCGCAGGTGGTGCAAAGAAAGAGACCCTCTTCAATCCCTTCTCTTTTTCCTCGAAGAAGGAAGGAGAGGGCCACTCCTCTTCCTCCCAGCATCCCCTCCGCTCCAAAAAAGGGCCCGACAGAATTATAAGTAGGGCAATCCAGTAAACAGTTTCCACATCCAATACAATAGAGAAGATCGGAAAAGTCCCTCTTGCCTTCCAGGATTTCTTTCCTTCCATTGTCTAAAAGGATGATGACCAGTTCCCGGGGATCATGCATCCCATAGAAAGGAATTTTTTCCACATCCGAAGACTTTGATCTCCCTCCTACAATATCAATAAAGGAGGGGAAAAGGGATCCCGTAGCCAGATAGGTCTCCAGTTTCACCATGAGCAGGGCATCTTGAAGGTCGGGATAAACCTTATCAATGGAGGCAAGGATAAGGTGCTTCGGCCGGGATCGAACTCGTGTGATGTTGCCTTCGTTATGGACCATAAGAATGGCACCTTCTTTTGCAGCGATTCCATTGACACCCGTAATTCCAATCCTTGCCCTCTGAAGATAGGATTCGATATCTTCTCTTACGGCTTGCATTAACTGTTCTGGGACAGGAGGAACCTCTTTCTTTAAATGCCGGGAGAGGACCTCTGCGATCTCGTATCGGGTGAGATGGACAATCGGACCGGTGTAATGAGAGGACCGTCCTCCTATCAATTGATTGATTCGATCTCCAATGTCGGTCTCGATGACCTCAATTCCATGCCCCGTGAGAAAGGAAGTAAGGCCGATCTCTTTGGAGAGGTTTGATTTCGACTTCACGACCAATTTTTCCTCTCCTATCTCGTTTAAAAATATCTCACAGGCCTCCTGCCCATCTCTTGCCTGAAGGACTCGAAATTGATTTCCCTCAAGCCGGGCGATCGCTTTCATAAGGAGATCCCAATCCCCGAGGGCCGAGGAACGAACCTTCTTCAGGATCTCTTTGGCCTTTTCAAACTCCTCGTAGAGGGGTAAATTTTGCTTCTGACGAATTCGCGTTTCTCGAAAGGCTCGTCTCTGATTTTCCATTTCGGCCTTTTTGATCTTCTCCTTTAACTCCTCGTATTGTTTCTGAATCAATCCCATTCCTTCTCTCCATTTTTTATTCAATTCTGCAATGTTTCAAAAAACAAAACAAGAATCGATAACCCATCTTAGAAGAATTCCATTACATTGTAATCCCTCCCCGAAGGGTGGAAATAAATTTAAGCCCGACAGGGGTATTTCCGAAACCCATAGAACGCCCACCATCCCTCTCGGGCTTATTCCCCACTTCTGAGAGAGGGATTCCATTCCATTTTACGATAGGATTTATTATCCACACAAGGTGAGGTATAATAAACCGTGATGCAAGAGAGGGTCTGTCTGATCAGTCTTGGATGTCCCAAAAATCTTGTGGATTCAGAGGTGATTTTAGGGCTCCTTTCAAAAGAAGGCTATTCGATCACCACCCAACCAGAAAGGGCAGAGATCCTTATTGTG
>CAZMWF010000135.1:0-19565 GCA_964570075.1 uncultured Syntrophaceae bacterium
TTTCTGATTAAAACAAACGAAAGTTAAGATTTCTATGGACCATTTAAGGTAGCCGCACTTTGGGTTTCTCCAATACCCCTCTCGGGCTTATTCCTCATCTGAGTGAGGGATTACATGGCCCCCTGGGAGAAAGGAGATGACAGGCTACCCAGTGTTCTTCCCCTTGATCCATCAGGAGAGGAACTTCCTGCTCGCATCGATCTTGAAAATGGGGACACCTTGGAGCAAAAAGGCAACCCCGCTCTTTTCCTAATGGACGAAATGTTTCTTTCGGGAATCTCTTTTCTTCTCTTTTGGCAGGATCCAATTTGGGAATCGCCTGGAGGAGCAGTTGGGTGTAAGGATGGAGAGGTTGACGGAAAAGGTCCTCTGCCTTAGCCATTTCGACGATCCTTCCCAAATACATCACGGCGATTCGATTGCTGATATGTTTGACGATTCGTAAATCATGGGAGATGAAAAGATAGGTCAAACCTAATTGATCCCTTAAGTCCATCAAAAGATTAAGAATCTGAGCCTGAATGGAGACATCTAAGGCAGAAACGGGTTCATCGGCAACGATGAGCTCCGGGTTAAGGGCAATCGCTCTTGCAATTCCTATTCTTTGCCGTTGACCTCCACTGAATTCATGGGGATATCGCATCGCATCTTGTGGATGGAGTCCAACCTTTTCGAGGACTTCTTCGACCCGTTGTTTCATCGCTTTGCCTCGGGCGACTCCATGAACCTCCAACCCTTCTCCTACGATCTCTCCCACTTTCATCCTCGGATTGAGGGATTCATAAGGGTCTTGAAAGATGAACTGCATCAAAGGCCTGAGTCTTCTCAGTTCTTTCTCTCGAAGGCCCATCAGGTCTATGCCTTTGAAGAGGAGTTGGCCGGAGGTGGGTTCGATTAATCTTAGAATGGCTTTCCCCGCTGTTGTTTTTCCGCATCCGCTCTCTCCGACCAGCCCCAGAGTCTCTCCTTTTCGGATGGAAAAGGAGATGCCATCGACAGCTCGGATCGGTTCCTTTTCCGAAGTAAAAAGACGTTCTTTATAGAAATATTTTTTTAGCTCTCGAACCTGAATCAATATCTCGGATTCCATTTAACTCCATTCCTTGATATTCATCCTTATGTAATCCCTCACTCAGATGGGGAATAAGCCCGAGAGGGGTATTGGAGAAATCCATTCCGCCAGAGGCGCCTGCCTGCGCAGGCAGGGATCCGACTCAGTCGGAAGTGCGGCTACCTTAAATGGCCCATAAAACTCGCTACTTTGGTTTGTTTTAATTAGAAATCCATTTCTAAGATGGATTGATTCGTGTGATCTATTCATATTAAACTCATCCGCGTTCTATGGGTTTCGGAAATACTCCTTTCGGGCTTTAATTTATTTCCACCCTTAAGAGAGGGATTACATCCTTATTGTTTTTTTCACCTACACTCCCTCCACCTCAGACATCGGCTATAATGACCCTCTTTCACTTCAAAAAGGGGAGGTTCCTCTTTCCTACATTCCTCTACCCTCAAATAACATCTTGGATGAAATTTGCATCCTTCGGGAAGATTCATAGGATCGGGAACCTGTCCCGGGATGGCATTGAGGCGATTTCTTTTCTCCTCCAGTTGAGGGATAGATTCAAGAAGTCCTTTTGTATAGGGATGGCGCATCTCATGAAAGATCGTCTCAACGGGTCCGTACTCTACCAGTCTTCCAGCATACATCACGGCCACTCGATCCCCAACCTCTGAGACCACTCCGAGGTCATGGGTGATGAGCATCACAGACATCCCCATCTCTCTCTGGATCTCTCTCAAGAGGCGTAGGACCTCAGCCTGGATGGTCACATCGAGGGCGGTGGTCGGCTCATCGGCGATGAGGAGTTTGGGTTGGCAGGAGAGGGCCATCGCAATCATGGCTCGTTGCCTCATTCCTCCACTCAATTGATGAGGATAGGAGTCGATTCTTTTCTCAGGAAAGGGAATCTTTACGCGATCCAGCATGTCGATGGCCTTTTTTCTTGCCTCCTTTTTATTGAGCCTCTGATGAAGCTGAATGGCCTCCATAATTTGATCCCCAATGGTAAAGACAGGATTGAGAGAGGTCATGGGTTCCTGAAAAATCATGGAGATCTCATTTCCTCTCACTCTTTCCATCTCTTTCTCGGTCAATTTTAAGAGATCTCTTCCGTTGAAAAGAATCTCCCCCCTTACAATCTGACCCGGAGGGATAGGGATGAGTTTCAGGATGGAAAGCCCGGTGACACTCTTCCCACAGCCCGATTCCCCTACCAGACAGAGGATTTCACCCGGATAGATTTCAAAACTGACGTTTTCGACCGCTCTCACAATCCCCTCTTCTGTAATGAAATGGGTGGTGAGAGAGCGGACCTCTAAGAGGGGTAGTGTCATCTTCTCCCTCGAAGCCTCGGATCCAGAGAATCCCTTAACCCTTCTCCCACTAAATTGAAGGAGAGGACAGTAAGAAGGATAGCCAAACCTGGAAAGACGGTCAGCCACCAGGCATCGAAGATATAGGTTCTTCCTTCCGTCAAAATATTCCCCCAGCTTGGAGCAGGGGGCTGGACCCCAAACCCCAAGAAACTCAGCCCCGCTTCTACGAGAATGGCGGTGGCCACATCGAGCGTAGCCGTCACAAAGACCGGCGCTAAGGCATTGGGAAGGATGTGTCGAAAAATAATCCTTCGATCATTCACTCCAAGGGCCCTGGCTGCCTGAACAAAGTCCCTCTCTCTTAAGGAAAGGAATTCTGCTCGGACAAAACGAGCGGTTCCCATCCAGGAGGTCAGTCCAATGACCACCATAATATTAAAGATACTCGGACCCAATAAAGCGACCACCGTTAGGATCAGAAAGAAGGTTGGAAAACAGAACATGACATCCACCAATCGCATCAGGAGAGAATCGACCCATCTTCCATAGTAACCCGCGATGGCGCCGACCAAGACCCCGATAAAGATGGAGATTCCTACAGCGACGAAACCTACCGAAAGGGAGATTCGGGACCCATAAAGCATTCGGCTAAACACATCTCTCCCCAATTGATCCGTCCCCAGAAAATGTTTCAAAGAAGGGGGTTTTAGTTTAAGAGAGACCTCTGTTTTCCCGGGATCATAGGGAGCAAGGAGAGGAGCGGTTCCAGCAACGAAGAAAATGACGATGATGATGGCGAGACCCCCGATTGCCAACCGGTTCCTTTTGAAATATTTCCAAACCAGTTTGAGTTGAGAGGTCGTCCCGTTTCCTTTCATTGGTACCTTATCCTTGGATCCGCCACTCCATAGAGGAGATCCGCAATAAAATTGCCAATCAACGTGAGGACGGCAGAAATAGTTAGAATCGTCATCACCACCGGATAATCCCTGGCCAGCACGGCCTGATAGGCCAATCGTCCTATCCCGGGCCAGGCGAAGACTGATTCCATAATGATCGACCCTCCGATCAGACCAGGGATGAGGAATCCAAAGAGGGTGATGATGGGGAGAAGGGCGTTTCTCAAGGCATGTTTATAGTAAACGACCTCCTCCGGAAGCCCTTTGGATTTAGCCGTTCGAATATACTCCTGGCGAATGACCTCGAGCATGCTGGATCGGGTATAACGGGAAAGACCTGCTATCCCATGGATCGCCATGATTGAGGCCGGGAGCATAAGATGCCAGATTCGATCTAAAACGATCTCAGGGGGACTCAATCCTTCTATGACAAAAGATCGCAATCCAAGCACAGGATAACCAAAAAGTTTTACCGTCGCTAAGATGACCAGATAAGCCAACCAGAATCCTGGAATGGAAAGTCCGAGGTAGGCTCCAAAGGTTCCCAAGTTATCAAGGAAACTGTAGGGTCGCCTCGCCGAGAAGACCCCGAGAGGGATAGCCAGGGAGAAGATGATGAGGGTGGCTACCAGGTTCAGGAGAAGAGTGTTCCAAATTCGTTCTCCAATCTTCTCGAGCACTGGCCTTCCATCCTTAAAAGAATAGAGTTTTCCGGTGAAGAGTTTTTTGAGCCAGAGGAAGTACTGTTGATAGATGGGTTTGTCTAAATCGTAATTCTTCTCCATCTGTTCAATGATTTTGGGAGAGACCTTTGGATCCATGGTCAGGGCAATGGGACTTCCAGGGGCCTGGGTAATGATAATCCATGAGAGGATACTGATCCCGATGAGGGTCATAAAGAGTTGAAGGAGTCTTTTAAAGAGAAAGCGGGTCATCTTATTTCTCCATTACGATGCCTCTCGGGACATACCATTTAATCAAATCATACATCAAGCCAGCCTTTTCCATCTGAATGGGTCGGTAGATTTCGCGACCCGAAGGATCTCTCTCTACCAGAACGAACTTCTTCTGAAGAGCCGAGATCCCGATGGGCGAAAAGAGAAACGTATAGGGTTGATCTTCGGCAATCAGTTCATGGATTCGCCAGTAAATCTTTCTTCGTCTCTCCAGATCGTATTCCTTTCTCCCTTCCTCCCAGAGCCGGTCGGCCTCTGGGTTCACGTAGGAGATAAAGTTGAAACCCTTCTCAATCTGGCTGGAGTGCCAGATCATATAGTCATCAGGATCGGGCGAGAGGCTCCAGCCCAGGATACAGGCATCGAAGTGTTTTGCATTGATGAAGTTTTTCAGAAAGACGCTCCATTCATAGGTTTCAAAGGTGACGTCGATCCCAAGCTCCCGAAGTTGTCGCTGGACCAATACCCCTACATCCCGCCGAATATCATTTCCGCTATTGGTAATGAGTTTGAAACGGAAAGGCTTTCCTTCCCTATCCAATACCCCATCTCCGTCCGTATCCCTCCAGCCTGCCTCTGTGAGTAGTTTTTTCGCCTTTATGGGGTCGTAGGGGAGGGGTTTCACATTCGGATTATAATACCAGAGGTGGCTTGGAAAAGGCCCACTGATGACGTTTCCAAATCCATAAAGGACATACTGAACGATCTCTTCCCGATGGATGGCATGGGTTAAAGCCTGCCTTACCCGTTTGTCCTGAAAGAGCGGGTTTTTTAAATTATATCCGATGTAGGTGTAGGAAAGAGAAGGCTGCGAGTAAATTTTTAAAAAGGGAATTTCATTCATTCTCCGATATTGGTGGGGGAGGACTCCATAATAGTCCACTCCCTTGGTAAGAAGTTCCATCTCACTGAGGGAGGTTTCAGGGATGATTCGATAGATGATTCGATCGAGATGGGGCCTTCCCTCAAAATACCGAGGATTTGCCTCCAAGACTATCTTTTCATCGCTCACCCATTCGACAAATCGGAAAGGACCGGTCCCGATGGGATTTCGGTTGAAGGAAGTGGTATTAATGTCTTCTTTTTCAAGACGATGTTTGGGGAGAATTCCTATTCCCCATGTTCCCAGCCCAGGGGAAAAGGGTTGTTTGTAGGTGACCCGAAAGGTGGAAGGATCTACGACCTCTACCTTTTTGACCAATTCATAGTCGCTTCGGCGTACGGTCTGGGTCTTCTCATCCATAATTTTATCGTAGGTAAATTTTACATCCTCGGCGCTGAAAGGTTTTCCATCGTGCCAGAGTACCCCTTTCCGGAGAAAGAAGGTGATCTCAGGTTCCGCTCCCGGCCGAATCTCCCAAGATTCTGCAAGGTCTCCTACAAATCCCTGGAGATCTCGGTTATATTTGATCAAGCCGTTGAAGACGAGGCCATTGATATCGCTCGAAGCGGAGTCCTGGGCCAGGACAGGATTGAGATAGGAAGCGTCACCAATCGAACTGATAATCAATTGGTTGACCATAGGGGTAGGGCGGGAACTCACAAAGATAAGATTGATCCCGAGAAGGATTAAAAAAAGCAGAGGAAAGGATAGAAGAACGGTTTTCATTCTCATCTTAGCCGATTCTTCTTGCTCCATAATGGTTAAACTCTTAGGGCCATCATTTCGTCACCGAGTAGTAACCAGCACATTAAATCCCATCTGAGAGAGTTTCTCGGCCTGTGAAAGGGCATCCTCTTTCGATTCAAAAGGCCCGATCCTTACCCGGTGATACCTTTGGGTGGAGGTCTCCATCACCGTGATATAGACATTTTTAAACTCTTTTTTCAATTGAGCCGCCAGTTGCTGTGCCCTCTCTTCGTCGGAAAAAGATCCAATTTGAAGATGGTATCGAAAAATCTCTTCGATCCAGGGTCCGACGGTTTCTACTTTTACAAAGGCGGTTCCTTTTTCATAGACACCCAGAATTCGGGCGGCTGCATAGGAGAGGTCGATAATCCGGTCCTTCGCAAAGGGGCCACGATCATTAACTCGGAGCTCCAGTGATCTTCCATTTTCAAGATTGGTAACGATGACCATCGTTCCAAGGGCCAGCGTATTGTGGGCGCAGGTCAACTCGTACATATCATAAATCTCACCGCTGGAAGTTCTCCTTCCATGGAATTCAGGACCATACCAGGAGGCCATCCCGTATTGAACCCCACGGGTCACTCTCTTCTCCAACCTTAAAGGTTCTTCTAATCTTTTTTCAAAAACCACCCGATGTTTTGGGAAACAGGCCGAAAGAGAGAGGATCGTCATGAGCGTCAAGACGAGGATGGAAGGAAAAGGATGGGGTCTTTCTTCCGAAGCTCTCTTCATTTGACGTTAATAAGTTTTTCTATTTTAATAAAAATAGGTCATTGCGTGCAAGAATTTTTCATGAAACGCGTATTCCCTCACTGAAAGGTAGAAAGAAATAGATCTTACGAATCGCCTAACGCTGGGGATTTAGAGATCGAGTGAGGTCCGATCGATTTTTACCTCTTCATTGGAGGTTTGGAGAAGAAGGGATCCTCTTTTCAACTCCTCTCTCTCTTTAACCCCGATCTCGCCGAGATGGAATTGCTTTTTGAGTTTGGAGATATTTTCCCTTCGGTAGCCAATAAGATTGGAGAGGTCTTTGGGATGACAGAAGAAGGTCACTCGAGTTTCATCTGGAAAATCCTTGAGAAGGGTTTGAGCCATATCAAAAAAGAGAGCTGAATCAATGAGCTGGTGGAGAGCAGGATGATAAGGCCCTGCGAGAAGATACTCTTTTAACTCCAGAGATGGCTGAAGACCGATTCTTGCGACGGGGATAGAAGCCCTTTCTAATCTTACGACTGCTTTTTTAAGACAGTGAATCGTCTCTTCGAGAGAAAGGGGAAGGTACTTTCCCTGAAGCCAGATGGCCTCGAGAGGAGATCCTCTCAGAACCAGAGTGGGATGGAGTCTGACAAAATCGGGCCGGAGTGAAATGATTTGATCGAGGGAATGAAGAAACCCTTCTGGGGTATCCCCTAAAAGACCCATCATTAAATGGACTCCCACCTCAAAACCCCATTGCCTCAGTTTCGAGACCGCGGAGAGGGTATCTTCTTTTGTGTGATTCCTCTGGCAGATGGAGAGGACTTCGTTGATCATGGATTGGGCGCCCACTTCAATCGTTTTTACTCCATATTCTTTGAGCAAAGAGAGAGCCGTCTCATTCAGGCCATCCGGGCGAGTGGAGATTCGGATGGAATGGAGCTCACCCCGAAGGAGAAAAGGACGGGTCACCTTAAGATAGGCCATCTGGGTCTCGGTCTCCATCTTGGTGAAACTCCCACCGTAAAAAGCCACCTGGATCTCTCTCGCCGTTCCCTTCACGGGGAGAGAGAGGAGGAAGGATTGGATAGATTGATAGACCATTTGAGGGGAAGGGATTTCGCATGCGATCGCCCTTTGATTACAGAAAATGCACCGGTTCGAACACCCTTGATGGGGAAGGAAGACGGGAAGGATGATAGGGGCCTCAAAGGGGGACATCGTTTCAATAAAGGTTTAGTTTTCTTATGGCCTCTTTCGCAGCCTCCTCCTCTGCCTCTTTCTTATTTCTCCCCCATCCCCATCCTATCACTTCTCCGTTAATTGAGACAGAGGCTTTGAATCGTCTATCCCGATCCGATCCGGGCTCATGATGAACCTGATACTGGGGAGACTTTCGATAAGTCTGTTGGGAATAGATTTGAAGAAGGGTTTTTGGGTTATTCATCCTTTCTGGGATGAGTTCGGTGGGGAGGTGGGGTTCAAAATGTTGCCGGATGATCTCCGAGACTTGATCAAAATTGGAATCCAGAAAGATTGCCCCTATCAGGGCTTCGTAGGTATTCGCTAAAAGAGAGGTCTTTCCCTTCTCTTCGTCCATCTTTCTGCTCTTCCCCAGGAGGAGATAATGCTCTAATCGAAGGCCTTCGGAGAGGGAGGCCAGAGAGCTCTTCTTGACAAGATAGGAGCGGAGCATGGATAGGGTTCCCTCCTGGACCCCAGGAAATCTTTGATAGAGGAGGTGTCCCACAGCGAGATTGAGAACCGCATCTCCTAGAAATTCCAGAACCTCATTGTTGATCTTCTCCAGCGAATTCGTTTCATAGGCATAGGATTTATGAGTCATGGCCTGATGGAGCCATTCAATCTGAGAGAACCGATACCCTACCCTCTCTTCCAATTCTTTCAGTCTATTTCTTCTCTCTTCATCGATTTCCATAGACCACCTTTCCAAAGACCACCTTTTCATTCACATCGACGACCCTTACTTTAATCTCCTGGTTTATCTCCACGCAAGCCCCTTGAAGTAAGACCACAGGAATATAATTTCGGGACAATCCCATCCTTCTTTCCGTGCCTGTTTCTTTTCGGTCCTCTATGAGAACCTCCAGATCTTGATGGAGGAACTGTGAATAGAACGCCTTCCTCTTTTCTCTCCCCAGTTCCCTCATGACCTCTGCTCTTCGCTTAATCTCCTTTTCCTCTATCTTTCCAGAAAGTTTGGCCGCTTCTGTTCCCCTTCGAACCGAATAGGGAAAGACATGGAGATAGGAGATGGGGAGAGATTGGATGAGCTGGTAGGTTTGCATAAATTCCCTTTCTCCCTCTCCAGGAAACCCTACGAGGATATCCGCGCCAATCGAAGCCTTTGGCAATGTCTGATGGATCTTCGTGATGAGGTCGTATAGAAAAGAGGGATCATAGGATCGATTCATCCTCTTCAAGATTTTTTCATCTCCACTCTGGATGGGAAGATGGATATGGGGGCAGAGTTTTTTGGATCGAGTCAGGAGGGTCATCAGTTGAGAAGAGAATTCTTGAGGTTCGATAGAGCTGAGTCGAATTCGGGGAGGAGTCTCCTGATGTTCAATCTCTTCAAGAAGCTGATCTAAGGTGACGGGGGGATGGAGATCCATTCCATATGATCCAATATGAATCCCTGTGAGGACGACCTCTTTGAACCCTTTCTCCTTAAACATGTTGAGATATCCTATGACCTTGTCCAGAGGAAGACTTCTCGAAGGGCCACGAGCATAGGGAACGATACAGTAAGAGCATCTTGCATCACATCCATCCTGAATCTTGAGAAAGGCCCGAGTATGAGATCGAAAAGAAGGGGTCAGGTTTTCAAAGAGAGGGGTTTCCCTTTGGATCTCACCGACCTGAACCCTTGGAGCTTCCCCTCTGATGAGAGCGGGCAAGAGTTCTGGAAGATGGAGCTTTTCTTTATTCCCCAAAAGATATCTGACTTCCTTAAGAGGGACTAATAGATCGGGTTGAGTTTGAGCATAGCACCCTGTGAGGATAATAAGAGAGTTGGGATTATATCGAATGGCCTTCCTGATCAACTGTCGTGATTCAAAATCGGCTCGATGGGTCACCGTGCAGGTATTGATGATGGTGATCTCTGCCTCCTCTCCAAAAGGAACGATCTGATACCCTCGTTCCTCCAATGAGGTGGCCAGAACCTCTGAATCGAATTGATTGGCCTTGCATCCGAGCGTGGCGATGGTGACGGTTTTCATGGTCTATCGAGGGGAACCAGGTTGACCTTTCCCCATACCCCCATTTTCTCCTCTACAATAACGATGATTCCCAAAACCCCTTCCAGTTTGCTTCCTCGCTCTAAGGCAGATTCAATGTCCTTCTTCCCCTGAACCCAATTTCCAATGGCTGTTGCCACGGCATCGGCTAAAATGGCAGATTTCGAGAGGATACAGACCGCATCCGCTCTACCAAAACTGAGAGAATGGCCTACCGTTCCTGAGGAGGTGCAGATGCCCAGAGGATTCTCCTCAGGAGGAATGAAAATTCCTATCTTTAGGCTGAGAGGGGATGCCCCTGCATAGATTCCGATGGTCCTCTCTCTGGAAGAGACAAGATAGATATCCCCTCCATTTTCAATAATTAATTCTTTAGAGAAAGGCAGGAGATCTTTTGTAACCCATTCAGCGATCGCTCCGGCTACAGAGGCCATAGGGCCAACCTGGGCAATCTGTGAGGCCCAACACATCTCTTGAACGATCTTAGGGGCATAGGGATCCATTGGAAGAGGGGAGAGGGCTGTTTCGAACCAAGGCTTCTTCTCGATATAGGCCTCGATTTGTGAGCGGTATTTCAAAACCGCTTCTCTGGCCTGGAGAGAAAGGTCTTTTTCAGCTCTTACAAGGAGGTCTGTTTCCTTCACGATCACTTCAAACTTGACCAGATCATCGGTTCGGACATAATTTCGATAGGTTCTTTCTTGATACATCGTTATAAAATTATAGGATTCTAAAACAGGAAGTGTCAATTTCGTCAGAGAAGAGATTTGAAGCGAGGGCTTGACTTTCGCGAAAGAGTTTGCCATAATTCGAAACAAGTAAGTTGTAAGGAGTGGTTGTTTGGTTTAAATAATAAGGTCGCAAAAGAAATTTTTATGGCTTTTGTGACCTTTTTTATTTAAGGCCAATGGCTATTACAACTTACGGCAGTTTAAAAAGGAGAGGAGGTGAGTTGTAGTGGCCAGAGGTCGAGTGAAATGGTTTAATGAGAAAAAGGGATATGGATTTATCTCCCGGGAAGATGGGGGAGACGTATTTGTCCATTTCTCTGCCATCAAAAAAGATGGGTTTAAAACCCTCTACGAGGGAGAAGAGGTGGAGTTCGAGATCTCTAATGGACCCAAAGGGTTACAGGCAACCAACGTGACTGTCATCTCATAAAAATGAATACGGGTATTCAGAGAAAAACCCCGGTCATGGCCGGGGTTTTTTTTAATCTTTTTCCTCAGAAAGGAGGAAAGGCATGGGCGAAATAAAATCATCTCTGGAACTGGCCTTGGAGAGGACGAAGGGTCTTAAGATCTCTGAAAAAGAGAGAGAAGAGATCAAACGGAAAGAAATCGTTCAAAAGGCAGAGTCCCTGGCTCATCGTTACCGAGAAGGATCGATCACGATAAAAGAGATTCAAAAAGAGATGGAAAGAATGGAAAAGAAAAGGGCTACGGAAATTGAAAACCATCTAATTGATCATTGGCTCCAGGGTCTTTCTTTAACTCTAAGGGATGAAAGGATTCTGGATGGAATCGAAGCGTTGAGGAACCAGCCGATGGATGCGATCAAAAGAGAATTTCGAAGCCTCATCGTTTCCTATCAAGAAGAGAAAGAGAACACTAAACAAAAGCTCAGAACGATCATCTTAGAAGGGTTGAAAAAAGAGGGCTTCGATGGGAGTGCCGTAGAACCCTGTATTGAGAGCAGTCCCCTTTGGGAGAAAGAGAGTTTGAGGATCGAACAGTCCTACCAGGAAGGATTGGAAAAACTCAAAGAGAGGCTAAGACATCAAGCTATAGGTAAGGATAGTAATTCTGCCGAATAAATTCGAAATTTTCGAGAACCATCTCCCTTCCCATCACGATTTCCCCATGTCCAGGGAGAAGAAGTTCTACGTCCAATCGAGCGAGCCGTTCGATACTCTTTACTAACAACTTTGAGTTTCCTTTTGGGAAATCCGTTCTTCCTACTCCTCCGTAAAAAATAAGATCTCCTGTGAAAAGGGTTTTCTTTTCAGGCCAGTAAATTGAGAGGGAGCCAGGAGAGTGCCCCGGGGTATGAATGATCTGGAGCACTCGATCCTTCAGCCTCAATTCCCCTTCTTTCAAAAAGAAATCAATTCGGTAGGGTGGAAGAGATTTACCCATCATTTCAAAGAGATATCTTCCGATCTGTTGTAGGTACTGGTCTTCTTCACGACTCATGGTGATCTTCACAGGTGTGTCAAGAAACACTTCGAGGCCTTCGAAGTGGTCAGGATGGCAATGGGTGAGGAGGATGAGATTTAAGCGATCTTTCGAAAGACCATCTTCTTCTATCTGGTGGAAGAGCCTGTCAAGGTATTGAGTATGACCTGGATCGATGAGGGTAACGATTTCCCCACCGATGATATAGGAATTGCAATTATTTTCGTAGGGATTCTGCCAGATATAGGCATAAAGATCTTCACTCAGCTTCATGTTTAATCCTTTGGTTTTTATCCGAATTTTATAAAGATTAAAATGAAAAATCCCTTTTTTCAAATAAAGATCGATAGAAGGATTATTCTTGATTCAAGAGGAATGAGCGACTTCGATCTTCTCATGGAAGTGCCGTTGCCCTTTTAGGTGCAGGCTCTGTTTCTCGAACAGATTAAAATTTTTCCCAAGAAAGTTGAAGTTAGAGTGACTATCCATTATAGTTTTACAAAAAAGGGGCGAAAGGAATAGAGAGATGGTTGTAAAACAGTACGAAGTGGGAAGTTTTGCAGTCTTCTGTTATCTGGTCGGTGACGAAGAGGTGGGGGAAGGACTTTTTATTGACCCAGCAGATGAGACAGAGGAGCTCCTCTCAGAGGCCAGGTCTTACGGAATAGATCGAATCAAATATATCGTCAATACTCATGCCCACGTGGATCACATTATGGGAAATGCAGCCATGAAGAAAAGAACAGGAGCAAAAATCGTGATCCACGAAAAGGACGCTCCCCTTCTTACCCATACTCCCATCTACCTTCTCGAAATGTTCAGGGCGACCCCTTCTCCTCCTCCTGATATTTTAGTAAGAGAAGGGGATAGGATCCGGGTGGGAAATGTTCAACTTGAAGTGATTCATACCCCTGGCCATTCTCCCGGGGGAATGGCACTTTACATGGATGGGATGGTCTTTACAGGAGACACCCTTTTTGTAGGTTCGGTGGGGAGAACCGATTTCCCAGGAAGTTCCTGGGAAGCGATGGAATCCTCGATTCGAAATAAACTCTATACCCTTCCAGGAGAGACCATCGTCTATCCTGGTCATAATTATGGGCCAAAACCCTTTTCGACCATCCAATACGAAAGACGACATAATCCTTTTGTCCAAGGATAATGCCTTTGCTTTCCTCTCATGAGCAAAAAGAATATTCTCATTACAGGGGCTCCAGGAGTGGGAGAAACGACTGGGTCCATCATCCTCATCGATGAGATCGGAAAGATGGAATGCTTTTCGGAAAGGTTTAAAGAAGTCCTCCTCAGGTGTCTGAATTCTGAGAAAAAGGTGATTGCCACCATAGCCCTTAAAGGAAGCGAATGGATCGAAGAAATAAAGAAAATCTTTTTTGTTAACCGCCGAGGTAGAGGCGGCGGACATCAGGATTTTCGAGAAGATCGTGTCCCCTCCCTTCAAATCGATTCTTTCCCATCTCAAGGACATATCCATAATCCGAATACTCCAGGATCATGGCTGCTTTTTGCTCGACGATTAGACAAGGGATCCCAGAGTTCTTAATCTCAACGATCTTCTCAAAAACCGTTTGGACCCATTTGGGAGAAAGCCCGAGAGAGGGTTCATCGAGGAGAAGAAGCTTGGGTTGAATCATCATGGCCCGGGCCAGGGAAAGCATCTGTTGCTCCCCACCGCTCATCTGAGCGGCTCTTCGCTTTCTCTTCTCCATGAGCCACGGAAATAGTTGATAAACACGCCCAAGGGCCTCTTCTTTTTGCTTTCGGTCTCTGATCGTCCAGGCTCCCATCTCCAAGTGTTCCTGAACCGTCATCTCCGGGAAAACCACCCTTCCCTGGGGATTGAAAGCCATCCCCTTTTTTACAATCTGATAGGGAGGATGATTAGTAATATCCTCCCCTAAGAACGCAATCTTCCCACCGTGTACTTTTAAGAGACCTGCAACCGCCTTCAAAACCGTTGATTTCCCAGCTCCATTAGGACCAATTAAGCCCACAATCTCTCCCCTTCCCACCGAGAGGGAAACCCCATGGAGAATCTCCATCTTCCCGTAACCAGAAACCAGATCCTCGATCAGCAGGATGTTTTCTCTCTTTTTTTCCACCTTTCCCTCTTATCTTCCAAAGTAATGCTCCAGCAAGGTTTCATCTTTTAGAATGACACTGCAACTTCCTTCAGCAATCTTTTGACCGTAATTTAAGGCTATAGCCTTCTGGCAATGGTTCATAATGACCTTCATATCATGTTCGACAATGACGAAGGTTTTGCCTTCCTCGTTGAGTTGATGGATCAGCTCCATCAATTCATTCTGAAGGGTGGGATTGATCCCTGCCGCAGGTTCGTCAAGAAGGATGAGCTCGGAGTCAAGCATTAATACCTGAGCCAGGGAAAGGAGTTTCTGCTGCCCAAAGGAGAGGTCCGAGGCATCCTCGTCTTTTTTCTCGTAGAGTTTCACCCGATGAAGAAGCTCATAGGCTTTTTCAATCACCGTTTTTCCTTTTTCTCTCCCCACCACCAGAAGATTCTCCAAAAGGGTCATCTTTGGGAAGATCCGAATGATCTGATAGGTACGTCCAATTCCCATTCGAGCAATCTCATAAGGCTTTTTTCTCGTAATCTCTTCCCCTTTGAAGAAGATATGTCCTTCGTCCGGCTGAAGAATCCCCGTAATGAGATTGAAGAGGGTCGTTTTGCCTGCTCCGTTAGGACCAATAAGCCCAGTGATCGACCCTTTTTCAATATCAAAGGAACAGTGATCCAATGCCACCACTTCCCCAAACCTTTTTACCACTTGATCCACTTTTAAAATAGCCTCTCCCACAGGGACTCCTCTTTTTATAGTTTTCTAATTTTAGGTAAAACCCCCCTCTCCTTCATCCAGCCCAATAGACCCTGAGGAAAGAAGAGAATCAATACCATCAGGACCCCTCCAAAGATAGCCATATAGAGTAAAGTTAACTCAGCCCATAGGATTTCATGGATAAAGGTGAAGAGGGTGGCTCCAAGGACAGGTCCAAAGACTGTCCCAATCCCACCAAAAAGAGTCATCACAATCGGAGTAAGGGTAAGTTGAATATTAAACGCATAATTGGGATCAATGTAGTTTTGGTAGGTACAGTGGATCGCTCCTCCCAATCCCACCAAAAAGGAGCTTAAGGTAAAAGCAAGGATTTTCGCTTTGGTGGTATTTATCCCAAGGGTTTCTGCAGCCTGTTCATCTTCGCGAATCGCCATGAGCTGGAGTCCAAATTTGGAAGAGGTGATCTGGTAGCAAATAAAAAGGGTGACAAAGGCCAGAAAAAGAATAGACCAGTAGAGGGTAGAGAGAGGAATTCCTGCAACAAAGGGAAGCCCCTTTCCTCCGTGGGTGATGGGTTCGAGATACCCTGTACCGAAAAGCTCCCGGGTTCCTTCCGTTAAGGCGACCATCGAGATAGCAAAATAGACTCCCTTGATCCTTAAAAGGATATATCCTACCCCAATAGATACGATACTGATGAAAAAGGCTCCCATTGGCCAGGCAAAAAGCCAGGGCCATTGGTAGTCGGCAATGAGAATACTGCTTACATATCCGCTTACACCGATAAACCAGGCTAAACCAAAATTGGTATACCCTGTCAGGCCTGAAAAAAGGTTCCAGCCAGAGGCATATACGGTATAGATTAAAATGAGAACAAGAAGGGTCATCCAATAGTCCGTGGCAAAGAAGGGGATGGAGATGAGAAATACCATGAGAATAGCCAATCCGACGAGGATCAGAAATTTTTTCGATAGGATTCCCATCTCTCTTTTTCTATCTCTTGAACAATCCTGTTGGTTTTAATAAAAGAATGATGAGAATGATGAGGGAAGGGAGGATCTGGGCCATTTTGGCGCTCATATATTGAGTCACGAGACTTTCTAAAACGCCAATGATAAATCCGCCTACCAATGCTCCCTGAACGTTTCCCAACCCTCCCAACACCACGATCGCAAAAGCCTTTGAGACATAACTTCCTCCCATTTGAGGAAAGATCACCCACTGGAGGCTCACAATGACTCCAGCGGCTCCTGCCAGACCAATCCCTATCCCAAAGGTGAGAGTCCTCATCTTCTTAGTATCTATCCCGCAAACCAATGCGACTTCAGAATTTTGAGAGGTGGCACGAATCCCTTTTCCTATTTTTGAGTATTTCAAAAAGGTGAAGAGGGCGATCGTCATTCCAAGGGCCAAAAAGAAGGATATGGTTTTGCTTTTTGCAAGAGTTAATCCCAAATACGAGAAGTTACCCGTCAAATAGGGGACGGATCGATAGGTATTGGTCCAGAAGAATTGAGCCAAATTCCATATCAATATGGACAATCCAAAGGTGAGGATCAGGGCTGAAAGTTCAGGGGCATTGGTCAGTCTCTCCGTAATTCTTTTGTGGAGGGTAGACCCTATGAGAAAGAAGATTGGGACAGAGAGGACGACGGAGATCAAAGGATTGAGATGGAGGAGGCTAAAGGTCCAGAAGGCGAAATAGGCACCCAGCATGACAAATTCGCCATGAGCAATGTTGACAATTCCTACCACTCCCCAAACCAAGGTGAGCCCCATCCCCACCAGGGCATAAAGAGACCCTAACATGAGACCTCGAATCAGGATTTCAAGAAAATTCGTCATGGAAATACAGGATTAGGTGGAATGCGAGAATATTGGACCAATTTTAAATAAATCATTCCATTCCAATATTCCAGCATTCCAAAGGTCTGACTATTTTTTCCACCCTGGGAAAGGATAAATGACGTCGGCCGTTTTGCTCTCTTTTGGATACACAATCTCTTTGACCATTCCCTGAATGACCACCTGATTGGGAAGCAGTTTCTTTCCCTCCGCCTTCTGCCACTGAATGAGGTTGGTCGCTTTCCCAATCTGCCATCCAGAGTCTGGGTGCCCAAGAGGATTCACCTCATATTCACCAAAGATGGTGGTTGTTTTGATGGAGTAGAGTCTATCTCTTAAGGCCTTTTTGTCTTCGATGGTTCCGACTTCTTTGACCGCCCGTTCAAGGATCTGGCCAGCTGCAAACCCAGCAGCGGCGTGGTAAGAGGGCTCTTTATTGTATTCTTTTAGAAAGGCTCGATAGAATTCTTGATTCCCAGGGGTCTTGACAAAGGGTTCCCAGAAGGTCTCGCCGGTCACGTAGGCTGCGTCTTCCCTCAAGGAGTTTGCAAAATCCGCAATGGCGGGCCCGACCAGGAAACCAAAGAGTTTTGGAGTAGCGTTGACGGCCTTTGCTGCCTTCATGAGACCGATCGAATCGGGGAGATAGCCTCCTCCCAGGATTAAATCAGGCCTCTTTGACCACGCCTTTGACATAATGGGCTCCCAGTCGGCTGTCTCTTTTGGATAAGCCTCGTCCAGAACGACCTCCATTCCCATCTCTTTGGCTTTGGCGATAAGAGGTCTACAGGCGCCAATAGGAAATGGGGTGTCGGAATAAATGAAAGCCACGGTTTTTGCCCCTTTTTCTTTTCCAATCATGAGAGACCCGTAAAGATTCTTCCAGGCTGGAGGAAGAATACCAACGAACCATTCCCTTCGCTTTCCTTCCCAGATCACCGGAGCGTTGGCCAGAGGAGTAATCACGGGAATTCGATACTCTTCGGCTAAAGGGGCAATGGCATTGGAAGCAGGACTCCCATAAGGACCCAGAATGAGATCGACCTTATCCGAGACGATAAGTCTTCGGACCAGTTTGTTGGATTCACTGGGGTCACTCTTATCATCGTAAACCACAAATTCTACCTTTCTTCCTAAAAGACCTGGACCAGGACAACCCAATTTTTCGACCTCACCAAAGGTACAACCCCTCTCATTGATAATCTTCCCCCAGAGCTTATAGCCTCCCATCTCTAATTCTCCTTCCCGCGCCATAGACCCGGTAAGAGAGATGGCGACTCCGATTTTAATGGGAGCCTTTTTCTGGGCATAGAGATTCTTTCCCGGGAATCCGGATATCCCTAACGCCATAGACCCTAAGGCTGCCTTTTTTATAAAATCCCTTCGGCTCATCCCTTTTGATTTCTCTTTTTTCATGTTCCTCCTCCTTGGATTAAAATTTCTTTGAAAACCTATCAAATTCCCATTTCATCTGTCAAGATTCTTTTCCTCCCGGTATTTCCTTTTTTGAATTCTCCATCGTTCTTGTCTTTTTGATTAAAAGAAGAACAGCAAAAAGGATAAGGGAGCCGCCGATCAATCGGGTGGATGTCATTCTTTCATTAAGGATGAGGGCGGCAAGAAAAACGGTGACCACGGGTTCGATCGTGGAGAGAGTAGAAGCAATCACAGGGCCCACTCGTTCTAATCCGGCCAAAAAACTGCCTGCTGCGACCACGGTGGAGATAAAGGCTAAAGCCATCGCCGAAATCCACCCCTTTATCGTTATTGGAAAGCCCTCCCCCTTGAGTAACACCATCACTCCATAGACCATGGCCGCCGAGATCATAATGACACAGGAAGAGGGAATGGCTTCCCCAGGTTTCACCATTCTACTTCCTGTAAGAATATATCCGGAGTAAATGAAGGCAGCTCCTATGGCTAACAGAAGACCTATCGGATTTCTCCCTCCAGAAGGGCCAATGGTCAATATCGTTCCTATAAGGGCAAGAAAAAGGGCGACCATTTTCATTGTTGAAAGATTCTCTTTTAGAATCCATTTAGAGAAGAGGGTTACGATACCCGGGTAGAGATAGAGTAATAGTGCCACGAGTCCTGCGGGAATAAAAGTGAGGGCAGTAAAATAACAGAACGATTGTCCCACGTACCCAAATGCCCCCATGAGGATAAGGCCGAATAGGATTCCTCCTCGTGGCCATGAATATCTCCCGAGGATCATGATGAAAATCAGCAATAGAGAGGCCATTCCGAATCGAAGAAAGAGAAGCATGATGGGAGAGACCTGAGCCTCGTAGGCAAATCGGGCGAAGATAGGAGCGGCCCCAAAAGAGGCTCCGGAGAGGAGAATCAGGAGGACACCGAATAGATAGCGCATGGGAGTGAATTCTTCCGAACCATTTAAGGAGACAGCGGTTTAATTTTACTCTGGTGAATGGCTCTCAAGGTGACCATCGCCTTAGCGACCAATTTTTCTCCTTCCTTTCTCTGATCGAAAACTTCGCTTTCACCCACAAGGATTTGGCCTCCTTCACGGAGGATTCTTGACCGACAGATCAAGGCCTTTCCATAGGCGGGTTCAAGAAAGTTAATTTTAAATTCGATAGTCAATATTCGAAACTCTTCAGGAACCAGGCTGAAGGCAGCATAGCCTGCGGTATGGTCAGCCATGGTGGCTATCACTCCAGCATGGATGTAATTATCCTGCTGACGATGGCGGTCCTGGATCCTAAGACGAGATTCCAGATAACCCCTCTCCATATCGATCGCCTTAAATCCAACCTCTTTGATAAATCCTCTCGAATAGTCTCTCTTTAAAAACCGAATCCTTTTCGGTGTAAGCCCACGTTCCATTGGGGTCCCTCCCTTTAAATGGATGTTCCCCCTTCCCGTCTAACCAATACC
>CAZMWF010000136.1:0-6073 GCA_964570075.1 uncultured Syntrophaceae bacterium
TGGAAGGTTGATTGCAGAATTGATCGAAGAGATTGTCATGCTTGGAGGAGGCTATGGGCTATGGGCTGGCTGCGCAGCAGGGGACACGGGAGCAGCTATGGTCTTTAAAATTGGATAAGGCTCATTCAAAGAGGGGAATTCCTTTTTCTATGAGGAGCTCCCCTCTCATCTAACCATCCCTCCTTTCTTGATCCCTTCACTTAGAAATGATATTAAGAAGGGGTGAGCTCAATCCAAAAAGAGTCTAAAAAAGGAACCCTTTTTGTGGTCTCAACCCCCATCGGCAATTTAGAGGATATCACACTTAGAGCCCTTCGAATCCTTAAAGAAGTAGATCTGATTGCTGCCGAAGATACCCGTCGGACCGGACTTCTTCTCAAACACTTTGGGATCGAGACCCCTCTGACCAGTTACTTCGAAGGAAATGAATTAAAAAAAGGGGAATGGCTTATGACTCGGTTAAAGGAGGGAGATCGAATCGCTCTGGTTTCCGATGCAGGAACTCCGGGAATCTCCGATCCTGGTTACCGTCTTGTTCGATTGGCAATTGAAAACGAAATCCCCGTCATCCCAATCCCTGGCCCTTCAGCAATCATCACCGCCCTCAGTACCTCAGGGCTCCCCACAGATGCCTTTCTCTTTAAGGGGTTTCTCCCCCACAAATCAAAAAGAAGGAGAGAGATTCTCCAGGAGGTGAAGGAAGCCCGAGAAACCCTCATTTTTTATGAATCTCCCCATCGTATCACCCAAACCCTGAACGATATGGTTGAGATCCTTGGAGATCGAGAGATGGTTCTCGCCCGGGAACTCACGAAGAGATACGAAGACATCCTTCGGGGAAAGGTGAGTCAAATCATCGAACAACTCAAAGGGAAAAAATTAAAAGGGGAGATCACTCTCATCGTTTCCGGAAAGAGGAGGAAGGATTTATGCGGTCTAACGCCAGAAGGTACGGGTAAAGAGGACCAGAACGGTGAAAAGTTCCAACCGTCCCGCTAACATCAAAAAAGAAAGGATCCACTTGCCAAGGACAGGAATATGGGAATAATTATCAATAGGACCCACTCCTCCTATTCCTGGGCCAACGTTGCCAAGGGTTGCTGCGACGGCACCTACAGAGGTATCGATATCCAGCCCCAATCCGGTCATAGCCAACACACTCAAGAAGAAGACCAATATATAGGTGGCCACAAACCCCATTATATTTAAGACCAAGGGTTCATTGACAGTCCGATCACCCATTCGGATGGGAAAGATTCCATGAGGGTGAAACAATTTTTTCAGTTCAGAACCGATAAACTTAAAGACGACCATCACCCTGACCTGTTTCATTCCTCCTCCTGTGGAGCTTGTGCAACCTCCAAACATCATTAAAGCCAGAAGAAGAATCTGGGCGACAAAAGGCCATCTCTCATAATCTTCTGTAACAAAGCCAGTCGTGGTCACGATGGAGACGATCTGAAAGAGTGAGTTTCTGAATAACTCTTCGGATAACCCATCTCCTCTCCATAGGCGGGCCAGAAGTACCAGCCCAGTGGTCAGCAGAATCACTCCGAGAAAAAATAGAAATTCAGGGTTAGAAAGATAGCAGCGTACTTTTCCTTTCAAAGCCCAATAGTGAAGTGAAAAATTGCCCCCCGCAATAAACATAAAAAGAATGATCACATAATGGACATAAGGAGAGGAATAGGCAGCAATGCTATGATTGGTCGGTGTATATCCCCCCGTGGCTAAAGTCCCAAACGTCACACATATGGAATCGAAAAGGGAAAGACCTCCTATCTTTAAAAGAAGGATTTCTGCAAAGGTGAAGATAAAATAGACTCCCCAGAGGATCTTGGCCGTTTCACTGATTCTTGGAGAAAGTTTATCTTTAATGGGACCTGGAACTTCTGCTTTAAACAGTTGAACTCCTCCAATTCCCAAAAAGGGAAGGATGGCTACAGCCAATGCAATCACCCCCATCCCTCCTAACCATTGAGTCATGTTTCGCCAGAGAAGGAGGCTCTTTGGAAGAGCTTCAATATCTTTAAGAATGGTTGCCCCTGTGGTGGTAAACCCGGACATGGTTTCAAAATAGGCATCCGTTAAATTCGGGATATAACCCGAAACCATAAATGGGATAGCTCCGAAGAAGGAGAAGGTCACCCAGCAGAGGGTAACGGTGAGATAGGCTTCCCGAATCTGAAACTCCATGGGTCTCTGGGTCACAAAACGGAGCAAGAGACTTAGCGCGCCCATCCCAATCATTTGAAAGAGAAAGAGAAAATGGAGTCCATCCCTTTCATAGATGGAAAAACCAAGAGGAAGAAGAAGGAATCCGCTGAGGAGAAACCAGAGGCTGGAAAGAAGATAAAGGACGTTGGAAAGTCTCACTTTTCTCCCTTTTATGAAAACTTCTTCTCGATGGATGGGATGACCTGGTGAAGAACGACCACAATCGCTTTGTCTCCAGGTTTCATCACACTATTCCCATAAGGAATAATTACATCATCTCCTCTTACAATGGCGGCAATGATGGCACCTCTTGGCAACCCAAGATCTTTGAGGGGTTTTCCCACCAATTTATTGGACTTTGGAATCTCAAATTCAATGGCTTCAGCATCGATTCCATGAAGGGTCGCTGCAGAAAGGATGGCTCCTCTTCGGATAAACCTCAAAATGGCGCTGCCTGTGGCGATCCGAACATTCACTGTAGAATCGATTCCAATGACTGGAAGCAGCGGAAGGTAGGTCTGTTTGTTCACCAAGGCAATGGTTTTATGAATGCCAAGGTGCTTGGCAAGGAGGCATGAAAGAATGTTAATCTCGTCGTCAGAGGTGACGGCGATGAAGGCATCCATATTAAGAAGGCCTTCTCGAGCCAATGTGTCAATCTCCGTCCCATCTGCCTGATAAACAGAGGTCCGCTTCAGTTGGGACGCAATCTGGATCGATTTTTCACGATTCGACTCGATTAGAGTCACCTCAATCTTCTTCTCCAATTTTTCTGCAAGTCCCCTTCCAATCCTTCCCCCTCCAAGAATCATAATCCGTTCAAGCCTCTCATCTGTTTTTCCGGTGAGAGCGAGAACCTGTGTAAGATAATCCCTTTTGGTAATCACAAAGACCTGATCATTTTTATTAAAATAATCCTCTCCGGTGGGAATGATCGTCTTCTCACCTTTGAGCATCGCCACCACTCTAAAATTTTTCCTCTCCTCTTCTGTCCCGATATCTTTCAGAGGTTTGTTAAGATTCGGACAATTGGGGTCGAGTTTAAGCCCGACCAGTAGAACCTTTCCTTGTTCAAATTCGATGACTTCAGAGGCAGAGGCTCTCATCAACAGCCGAGCAACCTCTTCAATCACCTCTTCTTCTGGATGAATAAAAAGATCAACTCCCAAATCCGCAGGTTTTAAGATGGAAGAAGGGTGATAGTACTCGGGGTTCCTCACCCGAGCCACTCTTCGCTTGACCCCCATCTTGGAGGCGATCATACAGGCAAGGATATTGACTTCATCGACTCCTGAAGCAGCAATTAAGAGATCGGAAGACTCGAGCCCTGCTTCTTTTAACACGCTTTGGCTCGAAGCGTTCCCCTGGACGACCCCAACATCAAGCGCTTCCTGAACCCGGGCACATTTCTCAGGATCAATATCAATAAGGACCAGATCGTGTTTCTCGTAAGAGAGTCGTTTGGCCAGATAAAAACCTACCTCTCCAGCGCCAATGATCACGATTTTCATTTCTCTTTTCGCCCCTCTCTTCTTTAACGGATTCTCTGGATATCCTTTTCCCTTCCAATGACGACCAAAATATCGCTATCTTTGATCACAAAATCAGCTTTGGGGATCAACTGAATCCTTTCGGGGAGAATCTCCCGGATGGCAATCACTTCGACATGGTATCTACTCCTTAGATGGAGTTCTCCGATCGTTTTCCCGATAAAATCGGAAGGAGGAGCAAGTTCACAGATCGTATAATCTTCAGTAAGAGGAATATAATCAAGGATATTGGGGGAAATCAAGCTTTTCACAATTTTATCTGCAATCTCTCGTTCCGGGATAACCACCTCTGTAGCTCCGACCTTTTCTAAGACTCGCTTATGATCGTCATTGGGGGCCTTAACAATAATTCGTCTCACTTTCATTTCTTTAAGATAGAGGGTAACGAGGGTGGAAGCAGCCAAATCTTCTCCGAAAGACACAATGGCTATATCCCCTTCCCCGATCCCGATCGACTCCAGAAGTTCCTTATCAGTGGCATCAGCCAGAATCGCTTTGGTTGAGAACTCTTTAATCTTCTGGATCATCTCTTTATTCTTATCAATGGCGATCACTTCCACTCCGTTCTCAAAGAGATCTTTAACGATATTAAAACCAAAAATTCCCAACCCTATTACAATCACTCTTTTCATTTAATATTCTCCATTATCGAATATTCAATACCTTTCATCTTTGCCCTTTTACCTTTTATCATCCAACCATGACCCCTTCTTCAGCATAAACCACTTCCCTTTCTCTTATTGCCTTTGAAAGAGAAAAGGCAAAGGTGAGAGGACCTACTCTTCCAACGAACATCATTAAAATAATAGCCAATTTTTGAATATCACTCAATGTGGAGGTAACACCCATGGAAAGGCCGACGGTGGCGAAAGCCGAGACCGTTTCAAAAAGATATTCTACAAAAACGTGACGGGCCTCCCAGGGTGTAAGGGAATTCCCTCCGGTGATGAGAAGAAACGATGTAACGATACAAATAGAAAAGGCCGAGGCAAAAATAATGGATAGGGTCCGACTCACATTCTCACTGGGAATCGTGCGATTAAAGAGATTGACCTTTTCACTCCCTTTCAATCGATTCCAGATCATCAATAGAAGAAGGGCTGCACTGGTCGTCTTCACTCCCCCACCTGTAGATCCTGGAGAGGCTCCAATAAACATCAGAACCAGCATCAGAAGAATCGTTGCATTGGTCAGGGTTCCAATCTCAACGGTGTTGAACCCACAGGTTCTGGGGGTAGCGGATTGGAATAAGGATGCCAATATTTTGTTTTGTGTTGGAATCTGCTTCAGGACATTCTCTTCTTCAAATAAGTAAAATAAAAAGGCTCCGAAAATAAAAAGAAGAAGGGTGGTGATTAAAACTAGTTTAGTATGAAGGGACAACCTTCTTTGAACTCCTTTAAATTTAGCCACCCACTCATATTGAACAATAAATCCAATTCCCCCAAGAATAAGTAAACCCATGACTGTCAGGTTGACTATCCAGTCTCCCTGGTATTGGACCAAACTATCTGGAAATAACGAATAACCACAATTATTAAAGGCCGAGATGGCATGGTAGAGGGCATAGAAAAAGGCCTTTGAAAAAGGGAAATCTTGAGAGAACCGGATAAAAAGAAAGAGGGTTCCAAGAGCTTCGTAAAAGAGAGTAAGGATAAGAATGGATTTGAGAATGACCATCAGATCTTTTCGTGGAGAGTGAAGGAAAGTCGATTGGACAATCTCTCTTTCTTTAAGAGGAATCGACCTACCCATCAACACAAAGAAGATAGTCGAGAAAGTAACGATCCCAAGCCCTCCCAACTGAAAAAGAATAAGACTAATGATCTGTCCCCATAGGCTAAGATCCCTCCCGAGGTCAATGACGACTAACCCTGTCACACAGACCGCTGAAGTGGAGGTAAAAAGGGCATCTATAAAGGAGAGAGAACCTTTTGTTGTGGAAAATGGAGCCAAAAAAAGTAGGGCTCCAATGAGAATAGCCCCTAAAAAGCTGAGGATAAAAATCCTTGGAGGAGTGAGATGCCTGGATATGAAAAGTTTTATCTGTAAAGTGATCTTCATTGACATCGAGGGAGTTCAAAGAGAATCCCCTCGTTTTGGGTTAAACTTTAATTAAAATTTTTTCTGCTGTCAATCCAAGCCTCTACAAAGGGGGAAACATGAGGTAATGCCTCACTGAAGCGGGGAAATCATTTTAAGCCCGACAGGAGTATTTCCGAAACCCATAGAACGCGGATGGATTGAATATAAATGAATCCTACGAATCGATCTATCGTTGAAATGGGTTTCTGATTAAAACCAAC
>CAZMWF010000137.1:0-11455 GCA_964570075.1 uncultured Syntrophaceae bacterium
TCTCGAGTATAGGAAAAAACGCCCCACCGATAGGGAGGAGCATCCTTGCCAGTAATAATGGCTCTTACTCCAGGAAGTTTTTCCGCACGACTTACGTCAATGTGAAGAATCTTCGCGTGAGCATAGGGACTTCTTAACACCTTAGCATAAAGCATTCCGGGTAAATAAAGATCTCCTGAATATTTGGCTTCTCCCTTAGCCTTTGGGATGGAATCTATGCGAGAAGTCCTTTTCCCAACAATGGAATAGGGCGTGGGAAACTCTTCTTTATGGATAGATGGGACTTCCTGACCTGAGGCGGCCATGATCGACTCTACAATCTTGGTATAACCCGTGCAACGGCAAAGATTGCCCGAGATGGCCTGACGAATCTCTTGCTCCGTAGGCTTTGGGTTTTTATCCAATAAAGCCTTTGCCGTAAGGATCATTCCAGGGGTGCAAAACCCACATTGGATTCCCCCATATTTGACAAAAGCCTCCTGAACAGGGTGAAGTTTTTCTCCCTGAGCCAATCCTTCTATGGTGACAATCTCCTGCCCCTGAACCTCGGCGGCCAAGAGAAGACAGGAACGAACTGGGTTTCCATTGAGTAACACCGTGCAGGTCCCACAACTCCCATCCTCGCACCCACATTTTGTTCCAGTTAGATGCAACTCTTCCCGAAGGACTTCCAAGAGAGTGCGATAAGGAGGGATTTCAAGAGTCTCTAATCTCCCATTGATATGAAGTGAAATTGGTATCCTTTTCATAGTACCCCCTATCCTATGAGGATTGACTCTTTTCAGCCATGGCCAAGGCACGACCCAAGGCCCTTTTCGTAAGGACCCCTACCATCTTTCTTCGGTACTCCGAATCCATGATAAGGTTTCTAACTGGACGAGCCACTTCCATGGCCTTTCTCGAGATCTCCTCAAGAATTTCATCCGCTGGTTTTTGACCTACCATGAATGCCGATGCTTCGGGCACTTCAATAGGAGCGGTTCCCACCCCTCCCAATACCATCTTTAACTGTTCAATTGTCCCATCCCCTTTTCTCTTTACTTTCACGGCTACGCCAGCCATTGGGAATTCCATCCCTTCTCGAATCCGAAGCTTCTCATAAGCGTAACCCACGCCGGGTTCGCTCACGGGAATCTGAATCTCTGTGAGTAATTCATTTGACTTTAGAATGTTAGGTTTCTCACCTCTACCCGTAAAAAACTCGGTGAGAGGAAGAGTCCTTTCACTTTGAGCCGAGAGAATCTTCACTTTTGCATTTAATACCATTAAGAGAGGAGCCAAATCTCCGGAGTAGACGGCTTGACATCTTTTCCCCTTTTCCACGGCATAGCAGGTCTCTCCTCCCAATCGAAGACATGGTTTCTGCGTCCCCCTCCAGAATTCGGATTGATTATAATAGATGCATCGGTTTTCAAGACAAATATTTCCTCCCAGAGTAGCCTGATTCCGGACAGGAGGAACGGCAACCTGCTGGATGGTTGAAATCATTGGAGGATAGCTATGGAGGATTAAAGGAGATTTTTCGAGGGTCTCCAGGGTGACCATGGATCCGATCGCAAGGGTCTCTTTATTTTGAGAGATATAATTTAATCCCGCCAGACCTTTTAGCCCAATGACGATTTTTGGCTTCTTGAGCCTAAATCGAAGGCTAACGATGAGAGCCGTTCCGCCAGCCAGAAGGGCGGACTCTTCTTCGTGCTTTTGAAGAAGGGAACAGACTTCTTCCACCGATCGGGGTTGAATCAATTCAAATTGAGGTAGATTCATTTTTTCTCCTCGCGGGTTGATTTTTAATTAAAAATTGTACACGGTATCCAAATTTATCCTATAATTTTTACCCTTTTGTCAAGATTAAATTGGGATTCTGTGTAACCCCTCACTGAAGGGTGGAAATAAATTTAAGCCCGACAGGAGTATTTCCGAAACCCATAGAACTCAATACCCCTCTCGGACTTATTCCCCACTTCTGAGTGAGGGATTACGATTTTGTAGTAATCCATCATTCAGAGAGTAAGGGAATTAGGATTCTGTTTGGAATTTAAATCAAGATCGAAGATAGAAAATCAATGAGGGATGGAAGGAGAGGACTCTTTAATCCTTAACTTTAACTTCTCATCAGGGTAGATCCGATCGGACCCGTCGAGTCCGTTCCATTTTTTGATTTCGGAAACCGAAAGCTGGTATCTCTGGGCAATGTCCCATAGGGTATCTCCTTTTTTTACCACATAGAGGATCTCTGTTCTTCCAAACTCTTCTTTGGGTATCTCCGATGCCCCATTGTCCAGCCTTATCTTTAATCGATCTCCTGGCATCAGTTTTGGATTGGAAGGGCGTCGGTTTTCCTGACTCAGGGCACCGATATTGACCCCCAACTCATTGGCGATGCTCCAGAGGGTATCCCCTTTCTTAACCGTATAGATGAGCTCCTTCTTTTCCGTGACGGAATCACTCTGCCCTCCTTTCGCCAGGTAAAGGGGCCTTTCAGGTTCTTTAGGAAGGGGAATCAGGATATTCATTCCCGAAACCAAACGACTCCCTTTCCCCAATCGATTAAGCTCCAAAATAGGAGTCGTATCTACTCTATAACGTTTTGCAATCCGTTGAACAGTCTCTCCTTTCTTTACAACATGGACATGGAATCCTCTCCTTTCATTGGGTAAAAGGAGGGGAAAATTCTTCAAAAAGAGTTCCTTCTTTCCTAAGGGAATCTTAATTTCATAGGCTGGATCATCAGGAGGGGTACACCATCTTAAAAGCTCGGGGTTCAGTTCTTTCAGTTCTTCGATGGAAATCTCACACGCTTTGGCTATGAGGTTGAGATCAGTAGCAGGAGGGACATTGACCTTCTCATATCTTAAGGGTTCCTCATATTCTATATCAGTAAAACCATACTTCTCGGGGTCTTTCGCAATGAGAGCGGCAGCAATCATCTGGGGAACATAGTCCTTTGTTTCCTGTTTTAGATATCGATATTTGGTCAGTTCCCAGAAGTCCTCGGTTCGGTAACGTTTCATCGCAGTGGCTATCTTTTTCTCTCCTGCATTATATCCAGCCGCAGCGAGATACCAGCATTCGAACAGATCATAGAGGTCTTTGAGATATTTGGCCGCCGCAATCGTAGACTTTTCGGGATCCCTTCTTTCATCCACCCACCAATTGACTTTAAGCCCGTATTTTTTCCCTGTGAGATAGATAAACTGCCATGGCCCCGAGGCCTTACTCCTCGAATAAGCATAAGGATTAAACCCGCTCTCGATCAGTGCCATATATACCAAATCTTCCGGTAGCCCGTTCTCTTTTAACACATTGGTCATAAAAGGGATGTACTTCTCAGAACGGGCCAGCCAATTGGAGAACCGATTTCTTCCAGTTGTCTGAAAATAATGGATGAATTGTTCCACCTTGGAATTAATGACAATCGGGATATCGAAATCTTTCTTTCTCCCTCGAGGATCTCCTAAAAATGGATCTAATCTAAAATCATCACTCGCCTCATCCATAATGGGCAGCTCTAACCCTCTTGCCATTGAAGACCCCGAAGAGAGGAGGATGGATTGGGTAGGTTCCGAAGGACAAGGCAATGACTCTTTGGAAAAGAGTTCTTCTAATTCCGATGGAGTAAATAGGGAGGACGAAGTAGGTTGAGGAGGGTTCTTTTGAGAAGGGGGATGAAGATGAGGAAAGCAAGAAGAGAAAAGAAATAGGAAGATTCCTATACCAACAATCTTTCCCTTCAATGAACGCCCTCCTCAAAAAATCGATCAGAAAAAGAAAATTTTTTTCAGAAAAATGTCACAATTCTTCTTTCGTTGTCAAGTCTTTGATGGCAAAAAGATAAATAGGTGTACAAATTTGTTATTTCACAAAAAAGGGGTATAAATTTTTCAAATTCTATTCAGTACTTACGAGAATCTATTTTTAATAAAAAACCAAATATGTTTTCAGCAATTTTTATGCCAATATATATTCCCGTTAAGGCTCCATTCCTGTTTTAACCGGAAGGCTTGGATCTGCAGACCACTCTACCCAAGATCCTCGATAGAGGCGAACTTTATGATATCCCATCACATACTTGAGAGTGAAATAAAGATGGCTGGCCTCTCGACCGGTTCGGCAATGAACAATCACCTCTTTCTGTCGATCCACTCCTGCTTCTGAAAAAATCTTTTCCAGATCCTCTTTCTTTTTCCAAACTTTCACCTCTTCTCCTTCAAGCACGGTCTCCCAAAATATATTTTTGGCGCCAGGGATGTGACCTTTTCGGATCTCCTCTCCTTCCTCTCCACTATATTGCTTAGGGGGACGAGCATCTAAAATGATGGCCCCTTTGGTGTTGACCTGACGGAGAACCAGTTTCTTTTCGGCTAGAGTCTCGGCGACGGTCTTTCCAAAAAATTTCTTGGGAGATAGGGTAGGATATGCTTGGGTGATAGGACGCCCTTCAACGACCCATTTTTCCCATCCTCCGTTGAGGATTCCTACCTTTCGGTGCCCCAAGGAATCTAATATCCAGGCCAGGAGAGTGGCATTGGGATTCGACTTTTCAGAATAAAGGATCACCCACATATCGTTAGAAATGCTTAAATATTCCCCCATGATCTTCTCCAGGGCTATGCGATCAGGATTCTGAGCGGGAATCCCATTCCTTGGAACCCTAAGATTTTCAAAATGGAAATAAAGGGCATCCGGAAGATGCCCTTTAAGATAATCCAAAAGGGAACTCCTCATATCAACCAGCCGAAGGGAGGGATGATGAATGAGAGGGGCCAATTCCCATGTCTCCACCAGTCTCGGAAAATTTAGGTTTTTAAAAGGAACGGATTTTGCCCAAAGGGGGGGAATATAAAAAAGAAGTAATAGGAGACCAAGGAGAGAGGCAATCTTTCTTCTTTTCATAAAGGACTCCTTTCCTATCGATTTCTCTTCTTATTCAGGGCCAACCGATAGAGTTGAAGATACTCCTCTGCCGACCTCTGCCAGGAGAAGTCGGAGGTCATGGCATTTCGGATGAGTCGGCTCCAGTGTTCAGGTTGGAAATAGAAATGAATTGCCCGTTTAATCTGATTTAAAAACTCCTTTGCATCATATGGGATGAACTTGAATCCGTTTCCTTTCCCAGTGGCGGGATCATAATTCGTAATCGTATCATCCAATCCCCCTGTCGCTCGCACGATTGGAATGGTCCCGTACCTCAGGCTGTAAATCTGATTGAGTCCACAGGGTTCATATTTTGAGGGCATCAAAAAAAGGTCCGAACCCGCTTCAATCTTATGGGCGAGGGCCTCATCAAAGGTAATTCGAATCGCTGCCTTTTCAGGATATTTCTTTGCGACTTGATGGAATAGGTCATGATACTTCTGCTCCCCCGTTCCTAAAAGAACAAAACCCATCTCCAGGCTGAATAATTCGTCTAAAATCTCCATCAGGAGGTCGAATCCCTTCTGGTCTGCCAATCTCGAAATCATTCCTATCAGGGGAACCTTCTCTAAGGAGGAGGGAAGCCCAAGCCCTTGGAGAAGATCCCTTTTACATTCTTTTTTCCCGGAGAGGTCATTCACATCGTAGTGGGCTACGAGATAGGGGTCTCGGGAGGGGTCCCACTGTCCATAGTCCACCCCATTGAGGATGCCATAAAGATCCTCTCTCCTCTTTCTCAAAATCCCGTCCAGCCCGTAACCGAATTCAGGGGTTTGAATCTCCTGGCTGTATTTTTTGCTGACCGTATTGATCACATCCGCATAGACGATCCCGGCCTTCATAAAATTGATCCGCTCCCAAAATTCAATTCCCTCTGGATGATACATCTCCAAGGGAAGCCCCGTAAGATGAAACTTCTCTTTCCTGAAGAGGCCCTGATAGGCAATATTATGAATCGTAAAAACGACAGCGGTTTGGGAAAAGAGTGGATCATGGCGATGGGTGGATTGAAGATAAGCAGGGATCAATCCGGTCTGCCACTCATGGTGATGAATGATATCGGGTGAAATATTTAAGTGATGACAAAGCTGAAGAACGGCCTTTGAAAAGAAGATGAACCGCTCTGCATTGTCAAAATAATCCCCTTTGGGAGTGCTATAGAGATACTCTCGGTCGAAGAACTCATCTCGTCCAATGAAATAGACGGGAATTCCAGGAACGAGGCTTCCTCGGTAAATCTCTGCCTGGAAGACCTCATCGCCAATAGAAATCTCCAACTCCTCTCCTAAGAATTCGATAGGGGCACCGGATTGCCTTACTTTTCGATAAAAGGGCATCACCAAAATCATCTCACACCCCAGAGGCTGAAGGTATTTTGGAAGAGCCCCTGCTACATCCGCCAATCCTCCGGTTTTGGCAAAAGGAACTGCCTCTGGAGTGACGAAAAGGACACGAAGGGATGGATTCATGACTTCTCCTTTTTTTATTTTAGAGGGGAAGGAGCGGACGAGGGTCCATTCGATTTTTCTTTGGGTTCTCCCCAAAGGAGGACACGATGCGGGAAGGGAATCTCGATTCCCTTTTCATCAAACCGAATCTTGATCCTCCTTCTCAACTCTCTTCCCACCTCCCATTGTTTAAGTGGAATGGTCTTGATCATCATTCGAATAATGATCTGGGATTCCCCAAACTGCTCAACCCCTAAGATCTGCAAGGGCTCAAGTATAGCACTCTTAAAAGGCTCTTCTCGATACAATTCCTCTCCAATCTGAGAAAGAATCTCGATCACCTGATCGATGTTTTCCCGGTAAGAGACTCCCACATCCAGGACGGCTCGAGACCATTCCTTGGAGAGATTACTGACAATCTTAATCTCGCCGTTGGGAATGGTGTGAACCCTCCCATCCAGATCTCTAAGCACCGTCCTCCTCAGGCTCAAGGATTCGACCATCCCTGAAACTCCTGCAACCTGAATGACATCTCCAATTCGATACTGATTCTCAAGAATAATGAAAAACCCACCAATCACATCTCTGACCAGACTCTGAGCCCCAAACCCGATGGCCAGGGCCCCTATCCCAGCGGTAGCCAGAAGTGGGCCTAACTGGATTCCCAATTCTCCAAGGATCATCAGAATAGCCAAGAAGAAAAGAATGATAAGGATGGCGTGTCGAAGGATATTTCCTAAGGTATGAGCCCTCTTCTTTACTTCAAGGGCCTGAACCGTGTCTTTTTCTGGAATCCATTTCTCCATCCATTTCAGGATCCATTTGGACATCTGGGATAGGACAAGTAAACCGATCAGAATCCCAAAAATCTTGATCCCGGAATTCGTGAGCCAGGCGGTAATCTTTTCCATGGAATTAATCGAATCCTGTTCGTGAAGCCTTTTTAAGAAATGACGAAAACCGAGGAGTTATTCCGCCTTTTCAGTCTTTCGAATCATCTTCTCCAGACGATCCAAGGCATCCGCTGTTTTCTCTCTTAAAGCCTCAGTCATGGCCGCAAGGGCTTCAATCTGTTTTTTCAAATCGGGCGAGGAGGCTTTGGACTCCAATTGATGACGGAGTTCTGTAATCCCGCCTGTCCGCTGATAGGCCAGAATGGCAATGATCAATGCCACGACAGCGATGAGTAGAGTAATTCCCTCCATAAATTATGTCCCTCCTTCCATTTTTGGATGAAGATACGGTATTTCTTTTAAATTTTCAACCGAAACCTTTCTTCCGTCTTTGAACACTAAAGGGACTGAAAGACTTTGAGGACTGACAATCCCAACGGACATAATCGTCTTGATCGCTTCCTCGATGGTAAGATGAGAAGGGATGATCCTCTCCCTGGGGAGAAAGAGAAGAAATCCTTGTGGAGGGAAAAAGGCGGTAGGAATAAAGACAGTGATCCGTTCTTCCCCCTGGAGATCCTTTAGTTCATTGGTGATAAACCCAAGGACATAATTCCCCTCCTGGGGAAACTCTACAAAAACGGCCTGACGGAAGGATCCCTTTCGAGAGGCTGAAAAGGCATCGGTGAGCTGTTTGGAAGAGAGATAGATATTCTTTACGATCGGAATATTGGTAAAAAGGCGATCGGTCCAGCCCACCAGTTTTCTTCCCAACACGTTGGTGGCAATGAGGCCCAACAGGTAGAGGAGAAAAAAGAAGGCCAATATTCCGAGCCCTGGAAAAGAGACCTCCCTTTTAAAGAAAAACCAGGTGAGTCTCAGCATGGGTTGACCGAGAAAGTTATCCAGAGTTTGGAAGACAAACTTGAGAACAAAAAAGGTGATCCCGAGAGGAAGGATCAAAAGAATCCCAGCAAAGATTTTAGCCCGAAGGTGTCTTAAGAGAGATTTCATCATGATCTTTTAATTTTCCGAGGAAAGAATTCTCTTTAAATCCGATTCCTCGACGACTTCCTTTTCAAGAAGAAATCGAGCCAGTTCTTCCAGTTTTTCTTTTTTAGACTCGAGGATCTCCTTGGCTCTTCGATAGGTCTGATCGATGATCTTTTTGACCTCCTCGTCTATCTTTCTGGCTGTCTCTTCGCTGTATTCCCTGGAAGAAGGGATGGGAGAGGAGAGGAAAAGGGGTTTCTTTTCTTTTTCAAAGGAGACGTAACCTAAGGTTTCGCTCATCCCATACTCTTTGACCATGCTGGTTGCAATATCGGTGGCTCGCTGAAGATCATTATGGGCCCCAGTAGAGACTTCCCCAAAGATGATCTCTTCGGCCACCCTACCCCCCATCAGGACTGCCAATCGGTCTAACAGCTCAGATCGGGTCATGAGATAGCGATCTTCCGTCGGGAGTTGCAAGGTATACCCCAATGCGGAGACTCCTCTTGGGATGATCGAGATACGGCGGACAGGATCGGCGTTAGGAACACTGGAGGCCACAATGGCGTGCCCAGATTCATGGAAGGCGACAATCTCCTTCTCCTTCTTTGACATCAAACGTCTCTTCTTCTCCAGACCTGCGACTACTCGGTCGATGGCCTCCTCGATATCAGCCATCTCCACAGCATCCTTGTTCTTCCTTGCAGCGAGGAGAGCGGCCTCATTGATGATGTTCGCCAGATCCGCACCCACAAATCCAGGTGTTCTTGAGGCAATGACCTTCAGGTCCACATCCGGAGCCAGCTTCACATTCTTGGTATGGATCTTTAAGATCTCCTCCCGACCCACAATATCCGGTCGATCCACCACCACATGTCGATCAAATCGCCCTGGTCGGAGGAGGGCGGGATCCAAAATCTCAGGCCGATTGGTCGCGGCCATGATAATGACTCCTGTATTAGGATCGAAGCCATCCATTTCGGCAAGAAGCTGATTCAGGGTCTGTTCCTGTTCATCATGTCGACCAATGGGATTGACCCCCCTGGCCTTTCCCAATGCGTCCAGCTCGTCAATGAAGATGATACAAGGAGCATGATTCTGAGCCTGAGCGAAAAGGTCCCGGACCCTGGCCGCTCCCACTCCGACAAACATCTCTACAAAATCAGAACCACTGATAGAAAAGAATGGGACATTGGCCTCTCCTGCCACGGCCCTGGCCAGAAGGGTTTTCCCTGTCCCAGGGGCCCCGACTAAAAGAACCCCTTTCGGGATCTTCCCCCCAAGGCGTTGAAACTTGCCCGGATTCTTCAGAAACTCGACGACCTCTTTCAGTTCCTCTTTGGCCTCATCGATCCCGGCCACATCCATGAAGGTCACTTTCTTATCCTTTTCAGCGTAGATCTTCGCCCGGCTCTTTCCAAAAGACATCACACTCGTCTCAGGTCCTATCCGGGAAAGGAGAAATCTCCAGAAGAAGATGAACAGGATCAGAGGGAGGATCCAGGAAAGGATATTGGTCAACCATTTACTTTCTACCTTTCCGGTATATTTAATCTGTTTGGCATCAAGCTGTTTTACCAGATCCGGATCTGCCACTCTCACGGTCTGAAAGTTCACCGTCCCTTTCGGGCCTTCCATCTTTCCTGTAATGCTCTCTTCGGTAATGGTCAGATCGCTTACTTTTCCCTCCCGAACCAATTCTTTAAATTCACTATAAGGAATGACCACCTCTGTCTTCTTCGTGACAATGTAATGCTGGATAAAAAGGATGATCAGAAAGGCGATCACGAAGTACCAGATCGTGAAGCTGGTCTTCTTCAACCCTGGTTTTCTCCCACGATCTGGAGGTTCTTTCACTCGAAGGAGGTCTCTGATATCTGGAGGAGTCTTCTGGGATTTCTTCATCTATCTTTCTCCAAAGACCCGATGAAAGATGTCTTCGACATGTCTGAGATGAGTTCGAACCTCAAAGGTGCGATCCAGTTCTTCCGGTTTGAGAAGGTTCTGGATGGTTTCGTCCTGGGAAAGGAGGGTCTTAAAATCCAATCCTTCCTCCCATGCTTTCATGGCATTACGTTGAACGACTTGATAGGCCTCTTCTCGGGAGAGTCCTTTTTTTGTGAGAAGGAGAAGAATCGCTTCAGAATAAATGAGTCCACCCATCTTTTCGAGATTCTTTCTCATCTGTTCAGGATAGACAATCAGGTTCTCAATCAGAGAAGTGAATCGATGAAGCATATAGTCGACAAGGATGGTCGCATCAGGGGCAATCACCCTCTCCACAGAGGAATGACTGATATCCCGCTCGTGCCAGAGGGGGATATTCTCGAGGGAGGCAAGACTATAAGATCGAACCAGTCTCGCAAGCCCTGAAAGATTCTCCGCAGAGACGGGATTTCTCTTATGGGGCATGGCCGAGGATCCTTTCTGCCCCTTGGAGAAGAATTCTTCTGCCTCCAAGACTTCGGTTCGTTGAAGATGTCTCAGCTCCACCGAAAACTTTTCAATGGAGGAAGCGATAAGGGCTAAGGTCGTAAAAAATTCCCCGTGGAGATCCCGTTGGATGATCTGAGTGGAGATGGGGGCAGGTCGAAGCCCTAAACGTTGGCACACTCTCTCTTCCACCACAGGAGAAATATGGGCAAAGGTTCCCACTGCGCCGGAAATCTTCCCTACCCGAATGGTCTCTCTTGCCCTCTCCATTCGAAGAAGGTTTCGTCTCATCTCATCATACCAGAGAGCCATTTTGAGGCCAAACGTAATCGGTTCAGCGTGAACCCCGTGGGTCCTCCCAATCATGATGGTCTCTTTATATTCGAAGGCCTTCTTTTTTAACACCTCCAGGAGACGATGAATATCTTTTAAGATGAGTTCAGAGGCTTCCCCGAGAAGGAGGGCAAGGGAGGTATCGAGAATATCAGAGGAAGTAAGACCATAGTGGAGATATCTCGAGAGGGGTCCAATCGATTCCCCCACATTGGTTAAAAAGGCAACGACATCATGTTTGGTGACCTTCTCGAGTTCATGAACCCGCTCCACATCGAAACGGGCCTTAGCCCGAATCTCTTCTGCGGCCTCCTTCGGAATCTCTCCTAATTCAGCCAGGACATCACAGACGGCAAGCTCAATCTCGAGCCAGGTCTCAAATTTCCTTTCTTCTGTCCAGATTCTTGCCATTTCTGGACGAGTATATCTTGGAATCAT
>CAZMWF010000138.1:0-32511 GCA_964570075.1 uncultured Syntrophaceae bacterium
TGGTTGGTTTTAATCAGAAACCCATTTCAACGATAGATCGATTCGTAGAATTCATTTATATTCAATCCATCCGCGTTCTATGGGTTTCGGAAATACTCCTGTCGGGCTTAAAATGATTTCCCCGCTTCAGTAAGGCATTACTGTCCCAAGGCCTGGGTCAAGAAAAAGAAACCCTCATAGGTAATCCATATACTCACCCTTTTCTGATTAAGGAGGTTGGGTAAGGTGAATTTGAACTTTACATCAATCCTGCAATGGATCGTTGGGCAAAGGAGAGGACATTTGAAGGGAAAAGGCCCATGTAAAAGGTTCCAATTAAGGCAAAAATAAGAGCAAGAATGGAGGCTGGAGAAAATTGAAGTCCTGTGATCTCCCTCTGGGGTTCCCTAAAGTACATCAGGACCGTGACCCTGAGATAATAGTACACAGAGACTGCGCTGTTGAGCACTCCTAATATAGCCAGCCAGTAAAATTTCTCTTTGACTGCTGCACTAAAGACATAAAATTTGGCCATAAACCCACCGAGAGGAGGAATCCCAGCCATGGAAAGGAGAAAGACCGTCATGGAGGCGGCAAGCAATGGATACTTAAATCCAATCCCTGAATAATCGGTAATGAGGGTATTCTCTTCTCCTTTCTTTCCCAACAGAATGACACAGGTGAAGGCCCCGAGATTCATAAAGGCGTAAGCCATTAAATAGAAGAGGATACCAGAAATCCCAATGTCGTTGCCTGCAACAAAAGCAACCAGGATGTAGCCTGCATGGGCAATGCTCGAGTAGGCCAGCATCCTCTTGATATTGGTTTGTGAGATCGCTACGAGGTTTCCTACCGTCATCGTGGCAACCGAGAGAAGCCACATGATGGAAGTCCAATCAGGTCGAAATTGAGGAAGGGCAGTAAAGAAGACCCTGATGAAGGCAGCAAAACCCGCAGCCTTTACACCGGTTGCCATGAAAGCCGTGATCGAGGTTGGGGCTCCCTCATAGACATCCGGGGTCCACATATGGAAGGGGACCGAGGCAATTTTAAATCCAAATCCGATGGTGAGAAATACGAGACTGATCATCAACATGGGATTTCTAAGAAGGTTCTTGGAAGCAATGTATTCCGAAATCTCCTTAAGATAGAGAGAACCGGTGGCTCCATAAAGAAGGGCTATCCCATAGAGGAGAAACCCGGTTGCAAAGGCTCCCAAAAGAAAATATTTGAAGGCCGACTCCACCGATCTTCGATCCTCCCGCAACATTCCCGCCAGAACGTAAATGGCAATGGACATAGTCTCCAGACCTAAAAAGATAACGATGAGATGGGTCCCCGAAGCCATCAGGCTCATCCCAAGGGTGGAGAAAAGAATGAGGGCAT
This sequence comes from uncultured Syntrophaceae bacterium, assembly GCA_964570075.1. Taxonomy (GTDB): domain Bacteria; phylum Desulfobacterota; class BSN033; order BSN033; family UBA1163; genus CALIBK01. Next base: position 1,366 of record CAZMWF010000138.1, read on the forward strand.
AGTACTCCCCAAAGGCGATTCCCTCTCGTTCGGCATATCCGATCGACATCAAGAGGGTGATAAAAGCAATGATCAAGAAGGTGATCTTAAGAAAGAGGGAAAATCCATCTGCGACGAACATCCCTTCAAATCCGCTCTTCCCTGTGCCCATTAATGGAAGGGTATAGAAGAAAGCCATGACGATCCCGATTAAGCTCAGAATCCCAAGGTATCCTTTCCTTTCGGTCTTGGGCGAAAAGACATCCACCAAGAGCACCAGAAAGCCAAAGGCGGTAAGAATGATTTCAGGCGCAATCAGATAAAGATCGATCTCGGGTAGTTTCATTCAAAAGCCTCCCATTGAAAAACTCGAAATCCGAATATCGAAACCCAAACAGAGGATGAGAACCTCTTCGGATTTCGTTCTTCGAATGTTATTTTTTAATCTCTGCCAGGAGTTTGGGCGAAGGAAGATCGGTTTTCATCTCCACCCTTCCCTTGAAATCATTTAAAAACTTTTCCACCGAGGCATCCATCTTGCTGAAGAAGAGTTTGGGATAGATGCCCATCAAGAAGATCAAGATGACCATGGGCACGAGGGTGATGATCTCCCTGGCATTGAGATCCTTGAGTCCCTCATTCTTTGGATTGTTGATCTTCCCAAACATGACTCGCTGGAACATCCAGAGCATATAGGCCGCTCCGAGGATCACGCCGGTAGCCCCTAAAACTCCATAGACGGTGTTCGACCGGAAAGCCCCCAGAAGGATCAGAAACTCTCCTACGAAACCATTGGTGCTGGGAAGCCCGATAGAAGACAGCGTCACGATCATAAAGAAAGTGGCATAGATGGGCATGACCTTGGAGAGCCCTCCAAATTCGGCAATCATTCGAGTATGACGGCGCTCATAAATCATCCCGACAATCAAGAAGAGGGAACCTGTACTGATTCCATGGTTGAGCATCTGATAAATGGATCCCTGGACCCCTTGAGTATTGAAGGCAAACATCCCAAGCATGACATATCCTAAATGACTCACGCTTGAGAAGGCCACCAGCCGCTTAAGGTCGGGCTGAACCATCGAGACCAAAGCCCCGTAAATGATTCCAATCAGAGCCAGCACAGAGATGAGAGGCATTAGTTCATAAGCGGCATTTGGAAAAAGGGGAATGGCAAACCGTAAAAATCCATAAGTCCCCATCTTGAGCAGCACTCCAGCAAGAATCACACTTCCTGCTGTAGGAGCCTCCGTATGGGCATCCGGCAACCACGTATGGAAAGGAAACATGGGAACCTTGATGGCAAAGGCCAGGGCAAAGGCACCAAAAAGCCAGTATTGAGTTCCAACCGGGAGTCCAAATTGATAGAGTTCAAGGACATCGAAGGTCGCCTTTCCCGTTGCCTTCTGATGGAGGAAGTAGAGCGCCAGAATGGCTACCAACATCAATACGCTTCCAGCCATCGTAAAGAGGAAGAACTTAATGGCTGCATAGATCCTTCGTTTTGGATCTCCCCACACACCGATGAGGAGATACATCGGGATCAGCATCACCTCCCAGAAGACATAGAAGAGGATGAGATCGAGCGCCACCAGGGCCCCTACCATCCCGGTCTCCAGAAAGAGGAAGGAGATCATATATTCTTTGACACGGAAGATAATGGCCGTCCAAGAACAGAGGATACAGAGGACGGTAAGGAATGTGGTTAAAAGGACAAGGAGGAGGCTGATTCCGTCAATTCCTAATTTGTAGCTGATCCCGTAGGATTCGATCCACCACCAATCCTCCACAAACTGCATCGCGGCGGTCGTGGTATCGAATTTAAAAAAGAGGGGCAACGAGAAGAGAAACTCAACGAGAGCGAAAATCAGAGCGACCCACCTCAGGGTCTCCTCCCGTTTAATAAAAAGGAGAACCCCTGCTCCCAGCAATGGAAAGAAGACCAATAAGGAAAGGATCGGAATTCCAAAGATCGTCATGAAACAAACTCCTTTTTTAAATTTCTTAAATTCGAAATCAATTCAAATAGCGAATGACCCATATTCAAAACAAGGGCGGTTAAAATTTTCATCTTTCAATAGAAGAGGACCCGAACAAGGTAATAGATGATAAGGATCAATCCGCCCACGATCATCGAAAACGCATAATTCTGAACCAATCCGGTCTGGACCCTTCTCATGACCCCAGAGATCCAACCAATGAGAATGGCAATTCCATTGACCGTTCCATCGATGACAAAGTCATCGAACCCTTTCCAGAGTCCCACTCCTAATTTCTTAATGGAATTCACAAAAAGAACCTGATAGATCTCATCGACATAGTATTTATTGGCCACCAACGTATATAATCCCTTCCATCTCTCAGCCATGAGTTTGGGGAGGGCTGGATTCTTAATATAGAAAAGATAGGCCATCCCAATTCCAATGAGGGCAATGATCACCGAAATGACCATCATGAGGAGTTCCAGTGCTGCAGAGTGGCCCGAACTCTCTCCTCCCGAGGCCCATGCTTGAGCCATCAGCGAGATTGCGGCATGACCCTTTGCCGCTTCACTGCCTCCCACCACAGGGGCAAGAAATTCATGGATATGATTGGCACCGCCCAGGACATGAGGTACTCCCACATACCCTCCAATCACAGAGAGGACAGCCAGAATGATCAGAGGAATGGTCATAATTCTCGGAGATTCATGGATATGGTGAGCCACATGGGGATCGACCCTCGATTCTCCGAAGAAGGTTAAGAAGAGGGCCCGAAACATATAGAAAGCGGTCATCCCGGCCGCTATGGCTGCAACGAGCCAGAGCAGGAAATGGCCATGGGAGCTTGAGAAGGCCTGCCAGAGGATTTCATCCTTGCTAAAGAATCCTGACAAACCCGGGATTCCTGCAATCGCAAGAGTGGCAATGAAGAAGGTCCAGAAGGTAACAGGAATCTTCTTTCTTAGAGCCCCCATCTTTCTCATATCCAGTTCCCCGCTCAGGGCATGCATGACACTTCCTGCCCCTAAAAAGAGGAGCCCTTTGAAGAAGGCGTGAGTCATGAGGTGAAAGATTCCTGCACTATAAGCCCCTACTCCCACGCCTAAAAACATATAACCCAGTTGGCTGATGGTAGAGTAAGCAAGAACTTTTTTGATATCGTTCTGACAGAATCCGATGGAGGCGGTAAAGATGGCAGTGGCCACCCCGATCGTGGCTACAATGGCCATCGATAGAGGGGCCATACTATAGAGGACATTGCATCGGGCAACCATGTAAACCCCTGCCGTCACCATGGTCGCCGCATGGATGAGGGAGCTCACAGGGGTTGGACCTTCCATTGCGTCGGGAAGCCAGACATAGAGGGGAATCTGAGCCGATTTCCCACAGGCACCGATAAAAAGGAGGATCGTAATGGCGGTGACGGTGGCTGTGTCCAACTTATTCGCATTCGCAAAGACCTCGGTGAAATCAAGGGTCCAGATCCCATGCTTCCCTAAACTTGTAAAGAGGAGAAACATTCCCAGGAGAAAACCGAAATCCCCCACTCGATTCACGACAAAGGCTTTCTTTCCAGCATTGGAGGCCGAATCCTTCTCAAACCAGAAACCGATCAAAAGGTAGGAACAGAGACCCACTCCTTCCCAGCCCACAAACATCAGTAAGAAATTATTGGCCAGGACCAGGTTGAGCATCATGAAGACAAAGAGGTTAAGGTAGGCAAAGTAACGAATATATCCCGGGTCCTCATGCATATAGCCAACGGAGTAGATATGGATAAAGAAGCTCACTCCTGTAACGACCAGGGCCATCAAAATGGAGAGAGGATCGATCTGATAGCCGATGACCGTATGGAAAGATCCTGAAACGACCCAATCGAAGATGATTTTTTCGAAGAGGCGTTCAGAAGGAGGTCTCTTCAGGAGTTCAAAAAAGATGAGAATGGAGGTAAAAAAGGCAAGGCCAATCGCAGAAGGTCCTATCCAGCTGACGGCCTTTTTTCCCAGACGTCTTCCCAAAAGGCCGTTCAGGATGAATCCGATTGCCGGAAAGAGAGGAACTAACCACACATGATCAAGCATAGATGACTCCTTTTACCCCAACCTATCCTTCCCCCTCAGGGAGAAAGGGGTGGAAGGGGGTTACCACTTCAGTAAATTCACTTCATCCACATTGATCGTTTCTCTCGAACGATAAAGCATCACAAAAATGGCCAATCCCACAGAAGCCTCCGCCGCAGCTACGGCGATGACAAAAAAGGCAAAGAGGACCCCTTCGATCGATTGAAGAAATCGGGAAAAGGTGATGAATGAGAGATTGACCGAATTGAGCATCAATTCGATGCACATGAATACCACAATGGCATTTCGTCGGGTGAGGGCCCCAATCACCCCGATGGTGAAAAGAATCCCGCTTAATACTAAATAGAATGCCGGAGGAACAGGGGGTATGGTCATAGTTTTACTCCTTCTCTAATCCCTCTCAAGAGAGTTTCTTTTTACTCAAGATGACGGCACCAATGATGGCTGCCACCAACAGGATCGATACGACCTCAAAGGGGAAGAGATACTGAGTAAAGAGAGCCTCCCCTACGGCCTTTACATTAGCACTCAACTTCTCTGCGGTATAGCCACCGGTTTTTCCGGTTGGAGAAGTGGCCACCAGCCCATAGATGAGTCCGAAGAGAAAGAGAACGGCCAGGGCACTTCCAATGACCTTGGAATAAAAGAGCTTGAGTCTGGATCGAAGTTCTTCTTCAAGATCCAGAAGCATAATGACGAAGACGATGAGCATCACGATGGCTCCAGCATAAACGAGGACCTGAATGATCGCAATAAATTGACTATAAAGGAGTAAATAGATGACCGCCACGCAGAGAAAATTCAGGACGAGAAAAAGGGCACTATGGATGGGATTCTTTCTGGTAATTAAAAGCACGGAGGCAAGGATGGATGTGAAAGCCATCCCTAAGAAAATCAACCATTGAAGGATTGTCCCGACCGTATCCATCATCGATCTGCTCCTATTGACTTCTTTACTTCAAGGCTCAAGCCTTGAGGTTCACCTTTGAGTCTTCTCTATCCAACTCTGAATCAGGGGTTATTCTTCTTCTCTTCAAGAAGCTTTTCCGTATTCATCAAGTAGACGCTTCGATCATTTTCGACCCATTCATAATTCTTCCCTAAGAAGATGGCCTTGACCGGACAGGCCTCTTCACAAAAACCGCAAAAGATACACCTGGAGGCATCCAGTTCATATTTAATTGGATATCTTCCGAATTGGTCATCCTCTCCTGTCTCGATGTAGATACACTGAGAGGGACAGACGGCCATACAGAGTCCACAGGCCACGCATTTCATCCTGCCCTGTTCATTCTTCTCGAAGTACTGAATCCCTCTCCAGCGCTTTGCCGGAGGCAGCTTCTCTTCAGGATATTGATAAGTAATCGGTTTAGAGAAAAACCGACTTAAGGTTAGCCCAAGACCTTTTAATAGTGGAATGATCATTTTTTCTACCCCTCTATCCTTTCAATGAAACCACCAACCCGGTAATCAGGAGATTGACCAGGGCGAGCGGTACCATCACCTTCCAGCCAAACTTCATGATCTGATCATAGCGAAGCCTTGGAAAAGTTCCCCTCTGCCAGATGAAGAAGAAGAGGAAGATAAAGAGTTTTGCACTGAACCAGATGACCCCTGGAATAAAACTGAGGAAGGGCAAGGGGGGTTGCCATCCACCCCAGAAGAGGGTCACTGCCAGGGCTCCCATGGTGACCATATGGGCATACTCTGCCATAAAGAAGAGGGCGAATTTCATACTACTATATTCGATATTGAATCCACAGGCCAGCTCTGATTCGGCCTCCGGCATATCAAAAGGGGTTCGATTGATCTCGGCTAGCCCACAGATCAGATAAAGGATAAAAGCCATGGGCTGATACCATACATTCCAATTCCAGAACCCTCCAGCCTGTTGATGGACGATCTCGGTAAGTCTCAATGTCTGAGAGAGAATGATAATACCCAGGATCGAAAGCCCAAGAGCCACCTCGTAGCTGATCATCTGGGCTGCGGCCCGCAGGGATCCGGTCAACCCGTATTTGTTCCCTGAAGCCCACCCCCCTAAGATGATTCCAAACTCTCCAATCGACGCCAAGGCAAACACATAGAGGAGCCCTACGTCCACATCGGCGATTCGCAGCTTCACCACCCAATCTGTCCCTGGAATGGTGAACTCGTTTCCAAAGGGAATGACGGCAAAAAGACTGATCGCCGTAATGATGGAGATCATAGGGGCAAGGACAAAAACAGGTTTGTCAGCCCGCCCAGGGATAAGATCCTCTTTAAAGAAGGCTTTGATGGCGTCGGAGAAGGGTTGAAGGAGTCCGTAAGGACCGCATCGATTCGGGCCATAACGAATCTGAATATGACCTAAAACCTTTCTCTCCAGCCAGGTCAGATAGGCCACGCAGATCATCAGACAGGCGAAGACGACGACACATTTCACGATCATCTCGATGAGAAGATACAAAAGTTGCATTCCTTCTCTCCCCTCAAAAACGTCAGTTTACTCTAACGCTTCTCGATCCTCCCGATGAAAGCCTTATAAATGGGGATTGGCACTTTGGTGTCATAAGCAGAGGTGATTAGAGTATTGAGAAAAACGGGGAAGAAAGAGATAGCAAAGTAAGCTATCCCTTTCGGAAGATCCTCTGTGATATGACAGATCGTCTCGACCTCACCTCTGGGTGAAATTACCTTCACCGGATCTCCTTCCACCAGCTTTAACTTCGAGGCATCTTCTGGGTGAATTTCGATTCTTGTCTCTTTAAAGACTTTTGCCAATCCCAGTGCTCTTTTGGTGTTCGTTCCGACACCGTAATGATAATGAAATCCCCTCGGAATGATCCAGAGAGGAAATTGCTCATTAGGGGTTTCAATGGGTTCTCTTGGTTCAGCCGGAATGAACCTCTTTTTCTTCCCTTGCTCGTAAGGCCATTGAATGCCTCCCTGCTCCAGCTTGGAATAATGGAGATTCGCATAGAGAGGAACCAGAGAGGAAATTTCCTCCATGATATCGGATGGGCTTCTATAATTCATTGGATACCCCATCCGTCTTGAGAGTTCACAAAAGACCTCCCACTCCGGTTTTGACTCCCCGACAGGAGAAATGGCCTGCCTTACTCTTTGGACCCTCCGTTCCATACTGGTGAAGGTTCCTTCTTTTTCTGCAAAACTTGTCCCTGGAAGAATCACATGGGCATAGTTTCCAATATGGGTCATGAAAAGATCTTGAACCACCAAAAACTCTAAACGATGGAGCCCTATCCGGAGTCGTTCCAGATTGGGAAGAGTGATCAATGGATCCTCTCCGAAGACATACAGGGCCTTTATCTTTCCCTCCGGGATCTGGTCAAAGAGTTCCATATAGGTTAATCCAGGCTGAGGCAGAATCTCCTTCTCCCATGCCCCTTCGTAAAGTCCTCGTCCCCTTGAATCATCGATTCTCACATAACCGGGAAGAAACTCGGTAAGACCGCCCATATCCATTGCTCCTTGAGCATTGCTCTGGGCAAGCATGGGATAGAGGCCTCCCCCTTCCTGCTCCACTTCACCGGTTAAGAGAGCGAGATTACAGAAGGCCCGAACGGTTTCCAGACCATTTAGGTGCTGGATCACTCCAGAACCAAAGATAATCGCCCTCCGTTTGGCATCCTTATAAAGACGAACCAATCTGTTAAGATCTTCGGGACGAATCCCTGTGACCTCTTTGACGGTTTCGGGGGTGAACCTCTCAACGGAGGATCGGAGCTCCTCAAAGCCCTCGGTCTTGGATTCGATATAGCCTTTTGAAAGGGCTCCATCTTTTATCAAAAGATGAATCAATCCGTTGATTAAAACGAGATCGGTACCAGGAATGGGTCTCAACCAGAGGTCTGCCCATTTTTCCCATTGATTTCTTCGAGGGTCGATCAAGACGACTTTGGCTCCATTGAATCGAATCGCTTTTCTCATCTGGTTACTGAAGATGAGATGATCCTCATAGACATCGGTCCCAATGATGAGAAGGAGATCCGCCTTCTTCACCTCTTCAAATGAATGGGTCATCGCTCCATGTCCAAGACCCTCCATCATCCCATAAAGAGCAGGGCCGCTAGAGAGTCGGACCCCGTTGTCGACATGGTTCGTCCCTATGCAGACCCTCATCCACTTCTGAAAAAGGTAAATCTCCTCATTGGTGGCCCTGGAGGAAGAGATGCCTCCAATGCTTTGGGGACCGTATTTCTCCTTAATCTCTTTCAGTTTGGTTGCGATCAACTCTAAAGCCTCTTCCCAGGAGGTCTCCACAAAGGCACCGGATCTCTTCACCAGAGGTTTTTGAAGCCTCTCCGGGTGATGAATGAAATCGTAACCAAATCTCCCTCGAACACAGAGGCTTCCTTGATTGACGCCGGCCTCTCCTTTGGAGGTCACTTTCACTACCCTCTGTTTTCGAAGGGTGTTAAGTTCTAATTGGCATCCACATCCGCAGAAGGTACAGGTGGTCTGAACCCTTTCGAGTTGCCACTTTCTCCCTTTTATTTTGCTCAGATTCTCCGTTAATGCACCCACAGGACACACGTGGAGACACTCCCCACAGGAGATGCAATTCTCTTTCCGGGCAGCCTGGATATAGGAAGCAAACCCATGCTCAGCGACCTCTAAGACATCTGCTCCAGGAACATCGATACAGGCATGGACACATCTGAGACACATGACACACCGATCAGGCCATTTCCGAATCAGAGGGGTTCCATACTCGGCTGGGGGTCTCTCTACTTTCTCGGGAGGGTATTCATTCCTCTCGATCCCAAAGTCATAGACCCGATTTTGAAGCATGCACTCCCCTCCCGCATCACAGATCGGACAGTCGAGGGGATGATTGACAAGCAATAACTTCAAGGCCTCCAGCCTCATCTTTTCTACCCGTTCGGTCTTCGTGTGGATGACCATTCCATCGAGCACAGGAGTGGCACAGGAGGCGACAGGCATTTCATAACCGTCCACATCCACGAGACAGATCCGACAGGATTTGATCAAACTGAGTTTGGGATGGTAACAGAGAGATGGAATGTAAATCCCATTCTCTTTCGCCACCTCCAGAATCGTCTGATCTGGCCTTGCTTTTATCTCCTTACCATCAATCGTCAGCTTTAACATCCTATCCAACTCCACCGAGAATAAATAAAAATTTTATACGGCGAACAGCCCCACTCTTACGCAGCGGAGACACCGCTCCGCTTCCTTCTGGGCAACGGGAATGGTGAATCCTGCCTCTACCTCGTCAAAGACCCACTTTCTTGTCTCTGGAGGAAGCATCGGTAGGGTGGCCCTCTTCTGCCCTCCGGGCAAGCCGATCTTTTCATCCTTGTTATAGACTTTGATTTTCTCAACCAAGGCTTCCAGACGCTCCTCCTCAGACTCCTTCACTTCCAGTCCTCTCAGGAAGAGATCAATCTTTTCGGCGGCCCGTTTTCCATGACCTGCCGCACGAACCAATACATCCGGTCCGGTCACACAATCCCCGGCTGAAAAAATGCCTGGACGACTGGTCATCAATGTTTTTTCATCCACCGCGATCGTGGATCGTCTGGTCGTCTTGATCCCATCCTTCTCTTCAAGGAAGGAGAGGTCGATGGCCTGGCCAATCGCAGGAATGAGGATATCGGTTTCGATGAAGAATTCGGACCCTTTAATTGGAACCGGCCTTCGCCTTCCACTTTCATCCGGTTCTCCTAACTCCATCCGGATACACTCTACACCAACCACTTTATTGTCCTTGGCTATGATCCTGACAGGATTGCAGAGGAAGTGGAATTTCACTCCCTCCTCTTCCGCATCGTGAATCTCCACCCGATCGGCAGGCATCTCTTTCTTCGTCCGTCGATAGACCAGATTCACATCCTGTTTGCCGATCCTGAAGGAGGATCTTACACAGTCGATGGCCACATTCCCTCCACCGACAACGACTACCTTCTTTCCCTCCGGATAGGGGTCTCTCCCTAAATTGATCTCTAAGAGATAGAAAACACCCGGAATAAATCCCTTGTATCCTTTATCCTCTCCCTCCACTCCCATGGGGGTATTGGTTTGGGCTCCTACGGCGATGAAGAGAGCCTTATATCCCTGTTCAAAGATTTGAGAGAGGGTAATATCTTTCCCAACCTGGGTATGATATTTAATCTCCACGCCCAGATCTTCGATAATCTCGACTTCCCTTCTCAAGATCTCTCTTGGAAGCCGATAGTCCGGAATTCCCACAGCGGCCATTCCTCCGGGCTCTCCTAATCTCTCAAAGATCGTTACGGAATAGCCTTTGATAGCCAGATAATAGGCACAGGAGAGTCCTGCGGGCCCTGCTCCAATGATGGCCACCTTTTCGGGCTTGGGAGGCTCCTTCTTGATGAAGGGTCTCCTTCGTTTTTCAATCTCATAGTCTGCTACAAATCGTTTCAGCCATTTAATGGATACGCACTCATCTACATTCTGCCGTCGACAGTTATCCTCACAGGGTCGGATACAGACTCTTCCAAGGACTCCTGGAAGGCAAGTGGCCTCCCGAATGGCAGCCAGGGATTCCAAAAATCTCCCTTCTTTGATCAACTCGATGTACTGGTGAATGGGAAGATGAGAGGGACAGGCACTCTCACAGGGGGCCGTGACCTTGATTTTATACTCTTCTCGAGGAATCTTCTTTTTCGATCGGATGGCTTCCAGAAATTGGTTTTCAAAATGGTCCAGGGCATGAAGGAGCGGTTTGGGCCCGGTCTGTCCCAGATTGCATTTCGAGCTCCTCGAGATGATCTCTGCCAATCCTCTTAACTGGCCTAAATCCTCTTCTCTCCCTTCCCCATCAGAAATTCGGTTAAGCACCGAAGAGAGGACCCTCGTTCCTACTCGACAGGGAGTACACTTTCCACAGGATTCTTTCTGAACGGCTTCTATATAGGCACGGATTAGGTCGACCATATTGACCTGAGGATCTCGAATGGCAATCCCATCCCAACCCACAAAGGCTCTGATCTTTTTTTCTTTGTCGAATTCTTCGGGGAGATTGAGGTTCGGAACGTCTTGCCACTCATCTTCGGGTTTTCCCCGATTATCGACTACCCATCCGCCCCAACTGCTGAATAGGATATCTCCCATACCAACCTCTTCCTTTATTTTTTACCGATCGATTTCACCTAAAACAATATCGATACTGCCAATCGTTGAAATCACATCGGCAATTAAACTTCCTTCGATCATTTTGGGCAATGCCCCCAGATTTAAAAACGAAGGGGGGCGAATTCTTAAACGAAAAGGACGATTAGACCCATCACTGATGATATAGAATCCCAATTCTCCCTTGGCCGCCTCCACAGAAGCGTAGACTTCCCCTTTAGGAGGGGTAAATCCTTCAGAGACGATCTTAAACTGCCGGATGAGGGAGGCAATATCCGTAAGAACCATCTCTTTGTTAGGCAGCACCACACGAGGATCATCCGAAAGAATAGGACCTTTGGGTAATCGATCCAAGGCCTGTCTGACTATGGAGTTGGACCACTCCATCTCCCGGAGACGCACTATATATCGATCATAGACATCACCCACCGTACCCACCGGAATATCAAATTCAAATTCATCATAACTGGAATAAGGGAAGGCTTTCCTTACATCCCATTTCACACCCGAGCCCCGAAGGGTAGGACCTGTCACTCCCCAGTTAATGGCATCCTCCTTGGAGATGATCCCCACCTCTTTGGTCCTTTTTAACCAGATAATATTCTGAGTCAGCAATGTTTCATATTCATTGATTCTCTGTGGAAAGGTCTTCACAAAATCTCTGATCTTTTCCTCAATCCCCTCGGGAAGGTCCTTTGCCACTCCACCGATTCTCAGATAGGTAGGGGTCAGTCTCCCTCCTGCCACCTCTTCAAAAATCCTCAGGACCTCTTCTCTTTCTCGAAAGGTATAAAAGATGGGGGTGGTGGCCCCAATATCCAGGACATGGGTTCCTAACCAGATGAGGTGTGCCGCAATCCGCTGAAGCTCGGCCATCATCACTCTCAGATACTGAGCTCGCTTCGGAACTTCAATCCCTAAAAGCTTTTCTACCGCTAATACATAGGCCAGGTTGTTCCCCATGGCATTGGTATAATCCAGACGATCGGTCAGGGGAATGACCTGGTGATACGTCCTATTCTCAGCCAGTTTTTCCACTCCCCGATGAAGGTGTCCGATATGAGGGATTGCCTTCACAATGATCTCGCCATCTAATTCCAACACGAGTCTCAACACCCCATGGGTGGCAGGATGCTGGGGACCCATATTGATGGTCATCCATCGTGTCTCTGCCATTTCAGACCTCTGGTTTATAGGGTTTATCAAAATCCGGTCCTTCTACCGGAAAATCCTTTCTTAACGGGTGCCCTTCATAACCGTCCCATAGGAGGATTCTCCGGAGATCGGGATGGTTTTCAAAGGGGACTCCAAAGAGGTCATAGACCTCCCTTTCCAGCCAGTTCGCTGCTTTCCAGATCGATTCTACACTTGAAACCGATTCTCCTTCCTTCACCCTCACCTTCAATCTCAATCGATGGTTCAGTTTAAAGGAGTGCAGAAGATAGACAATTTCGAACCGAGGGGTCTCTGGAAAATAATCTACCCCGCAGAGATCGGTTAACATATGGTACTGAAGTTCAGGATCGGAATAGAGAAACCGGCAGATCTCGTAGATATCCTTCTTGGCTACTTTCGCCGTGATTTCTCCCCGAAAGGTTTCTACCTCCAAAACGGAATTTGGAAATTTCTCCTTTAATTTGTGGATTGCGAGATGAGGTTCGCTCATAGATTACCCCTTAAATCTCCAAGCTACTTCGAACATCCTTTCGATCCTTGAGGGACTCTCCCTCGATCTTCTTCTGAAGTTTCACCAAAGCGGCAAGGAGGGCTTCAGGTTTGGGTGGGCATCCAGGGACATAGAAATCCACTGGAAGAATTTGATCGACTCCTTGGACGACGTTATAAGTTTTAAAGATCCCTCCCGAACAGGCACAAGCCCCGTAGGCAATGACCCACTTTGGCTCGGGCATCTGTTCGTAAATGCGTTTGACCATAGGGGCCATCTTTTTGGTTAATGTCCCTGCAACAATCATGAGATCAGCCTGGCGTGGGGAAGGTCGAAAGACCTCTGACCCAAATCGTGCAATGTCCCAGGTTGCCATACTGGCAACCATCATCTCCAGAGCGCATCAAGCCAACCCAAAAGTGACAGGCCAGATGGAGTATTTTCGACCCCAGTTGACCACTTTATCTAAGAGGGGAAGAAAGGGGGTTTTCTCAAGGTAAGTTTCTATTCCCATTCCAGTGCTCCTTTTTTCCAGATATAAATATAGGCAAGAATTAAGATGCCTAAGAAGACGACCATGGATAAGAAAGCGAATACTCGATAATCCTTAAAAACGACGGCCCAGGGGTAGAGAAAGACCACTTCGATATCGAAAATGAGAAAGAGCATAGCGATAATATAATATTTAATGGGAACCCTCCGAAAGCTCGAACCCACAGTGGTCATTCCACATTCGTAGGGAGCTTGCTTGATGGCGCTGGGTTTCCTTTGGCCTAAAAGATGGGAGGCAAGGACAGCGAAACAGGCAAAGACAACCGCAATGGCAATGTAAATTCCTATCGTAAAGTATTCGATTAACATATCCTACCCTCTTTTCCCTTAGTCCCGGGTCAATTTGTGAAAACTTTCTTGTTCTCGGTAAAACTACAAGATTGTTTTTATTTTGTCAAGAGAAAATTTTTTAAATAATCATTTCGATTTAATAATATCTAATATATTGTTTTTAAAGAAAAAAATAATTAGTGAAATAAATTACATTCATCTTTACCCCCTCAAAAATTAATCCCTTACTATTCAACCCTAATCTTTCAAAAATTTTTAGTTGGCAGGGGGTCGGGATTCTGTCTTAGGGATGACCTTTTCAATTCTCACTGCACATACCTTGAATTCCGGTATCTTGGCAATAGGATCTAAGACAGGATTGGTCAATATATTGGCTCTGCTTTCTAAGAAATGAAATGGGATAAACACGACGTTTTTACTCACTCGTTCGGTTATCTTTACTTTGGTTAAAATAGATCCCCTTCTCGATTCTACTTTTACTATCTCGTCTTCTTTTATTTCGAGTTCTTTTGCATCCAGAGGATTCAGTTCTAAAAAGCATTCCTGAGTCTCCTGATTAAGGGAGGGAGAGTTTCCTGTCATGGTTCGAGTGTGGTAATGAACATAAATCCTTCCGGTGGTTAGCCAGAAGGGAAACTGTTCATCGACGACTTCAGCTGGAGGCTTAAACTCAATAGGAGTGAAGAGTCCCTTACCTCGAGTAAAACGACCTTGGTGCAAAAACTTTGTCCCTGGATGTTCCAGGTTTGGACAGGGCCATTGTAATCCTTCTCCTTCAATTCGCTCATAGGTAATTCCTCCGTAGGAAGGAGTCAGCCGGGCGATCTCTCTCATAATTTGTTGAGGAGACTCATAGTCCATGGTGTATCCAAATCGATTCGAGAGTTCCTGGATGATTCGCCAATCCTCTTTTGCCTCTCCAGGAGGCTCAACGGCTTTACGGACTCTTTGAACCCTCCGTTCTGTATTGGTATAGGTTCCCTCTTTCTCAGCAAATGAAGCCCCTGGAAGGGTTACATGGCTGAGATCGGTGGTAGGGGTAGGGAAGATATCTATGACTACCAGGAAGTCAAGGGCCTTAAGGGCCTTCTCCACATGATGGCTGTCTGGGTCACTGACAATAGGATTTTCACCTAAGATGATCATTCCCTTAATTTTCCCTTCAAGTATCGCAGGGAACATTTCTGTTGCAGTGAATCCAACCTTTTCAGGAAGTTTACACCCCCAAGCCTCCTCAAACTTTTTCCGTGCAGAGGGATCCGTCACGGGTTGGTACCCTGTAAAGACATTTGGCAATCCTCCCATGTCACAAGCCCCCTGGACATTATTCTGTCCTCGAAGGGGATTGATGCCGGTAGACTCTTTTCCGAGATTTCCCGTAACCATGGCTAAATTGGCAAGAGATTTTACATTATCCACTCCGGTCGTATGCTGGGTTATTCCCATGGTATAAAGAATACTCGCCCGCTCCGCCTTGGCATAGTATTCTGCAGCTCGTTCAAGATCAGAGACCGAAACTCCTGTTATCTCCGAAACCTTTTGAGGAGGATAATTTTCTATCACTTTTTTAAGTTCCTCAAAATTCTCGGTCCGCTCATCGATAAAGACTTGATCCTGCCACCCCTTTTTCAGAATGAGATGGATAAGACCATTGATAAGAGCCACATCCGTTCCGAGGCGATGACGAAGATGGAGATCACTGATGAGGACCAATGGGATTTTTCTTGGATCAGCGATAATGATCTTTGCCCCTCTGGCTTTCGCACGATAGATGCGAGTAGCCACCAGAGGATGAGCTACGGAGGTATTCGATCCGATGACGAAAATGCATTCGGCTCGCTCAATCTCCTCGATGGAATTGGTCATCGCCCCACTTCCAAAGACGGCGGCCAGCCCGGCCACCGTGGAAGAATGTCAAAGACGGGCACAGTGATCGATATTATTAGTTCCAAGAACAGCTCGGGTAAATTTTTGGAGTAGATAATTCTCCTCATTGGTACATTTGGCTGAAGTTAAAACACCTATACTCTCAGGCCCATACTTCTCTCTAATCTCTCTGAGTCGTCGGACCGTAAGATCAAGGGCTTCCTCCCAGGAGGCCTCCTTCAGCTCATTCTCTTTTCTTACCAATGGATGGGTTAAACGAGCGGGATGGTGAATGAATTCGTGAACGCTCCATCCTTTGATACAGAGTTTTCCTTCATTCACAGGGCTGGTTTTCGAAGGAAGGGTTCCAATGACCTTTCCATCGAGGACTTCCAAGAGCAACCCGCAACCGCATCCACAATAAGGACAGGTGGTTAAAACGGTCTTGAACTCCATGACCTATTTCACCTCAATGAGATTCAGGGGAGACTTCTCTTCTATGCTATAACCCGTTTTATAGCCGAATTCTTCCGCCACCACTTCCGTAATCTTCTTATACAGGATTCTCAAGGGAATCTCAGCCGGACAAGCCTCTTCACAGAGGCCACAGTCGATGCAGCGGCCTACCATGTGCATCGCTCGAACCAGATGGAAAGTGGGATTGTCTGGCGGAATATCCCCTTTTTCAACAAGAAGCTCCTCTTCGAGGCTACATTCATTACAGAAACACATGGGACAGATATTACGACAACCATAGCATTTGATACACCGATTAAATTCTTTTAACCAGTATTGGAATCGCTCTTCAAGCGCCATTGCCTCAATCTTCGAGATTCGTTGGCTTGGTGCTCCCTTTCCCTTTGGCCCATCAATCTGACAATCAGGAAAAGGCTTTTCGCATTCACAGGCCTTTGCCAACTCATCCGGACAACCCATTCCGATAGGGATCACTTTTCCCTCTTCCAATTGCTTCCACTTAAACAGCTCGCGAAGCCCTCTCTCGTCACATCCCCTCACCAATACCGCAAAGGTTTCATCAGGATAGGCCATCGCCAATTGGATCAAGATTTGGTTAAGGGGATAACGAGCATCTCCCGGTTTCTTCCAATCCCCAACCGAAAGAGAGTCCAGCTCCTGGGGATCGCAGAAAAGGTAAGGCATCACATGGCCGTTTTCCTCTCTCAGCCCCAAAAATCCTTTAATCTTCCTATCGGCCAGGAGTTGTTTCACCTGTTCTTTAATCTTTTGACTCATTCTTTTAAGCGGCTACCCTCTCTTTTAATGGATTTGGACCTAACTTTCTAATCGTCTCTACAAACTCGGTAATTTCATGGACGAATTCCGCTGCTTCTGCAGAGGACACCCATCTCATCCGGAGTCTTTCTGGATGAATACCCGAAAACTCCAAGAGCTTCTGGAGTATGGTCAACCTCTTTTTAGCCATCACATTACCAGACTGGTAATGGCATTCTCCGATTCGTCACCCGGCAACAAAGACCCCATCGGCTCCTCTCTGAAAGGCTTTCAGGATGAAATGGGGTGAAATGGCTCCACTACACATCACCCGAATGGTCCGAACCGAAGTGGGATATTGCATCCGACTGACCCCAGCCAGGTCAGCAGCGGCATAGGCTCACCATGTACAAAGGAAAGCAATGATCTTTGGTTGGAACTCCTCTGTCATAAACTCCTCTTTATGTGCATTGCGCTTAGCGCTTGGCGTTTTTTGATTTAAGCCCTCAGCGCCTTTTCAATCTGCATATAGATCTGTCGACTGGTAAACCGTTTCAACTGAGCGCTTCCAGAAGGACAGGTGGCTGCACAGGTTCCACACCCCTTACAGATCACCTCGTTGACCTCACAGACCTCTCTGTCTTCGATATACCGAATGGCCTCATAGGGACAGACCTTTAAACATCCCTGACAGCCAACACAACTCTCAGGATTGATGGTGGCCACAATCGCATTGCCAAACATCTCCTTCTGGGCGAGGAGGGTCCCTGCTCTGGAGGCAGCCCCCAATCCTTGGGCGATCGATTCATCAATCGGTTTGGGGGAGTGGGCCAATCCACAGACAAAGACTCCATCCGTTGCAAAATCGATGGGACGAAGCTTTACATGGGCCTCTACATAGAATCCATCCATATTCACAGGGACTTTAAAAAGTTTAGCCAAGGGATTCTCTTTGGGCACAACGATCGCCGTGGCTAAAACTAAAAGATCGGGACGGATCTCCATCTCTCGTTGAAGGACATAGGAGCTAAAACGAATCCGGAGATCCTCTCCCTCCTTCGTCACCTGGATGCTTTTCCGATCATCATATCGGATGAAGAGGATTCCCTTTTCGCGAGCCTCCCGATAAAGGTCCTCTCGCAACCCATAGGTTCGCATATCCCGATAAAGAAGGTAGACATGGGTCTCGGGATTGAGCTCTTTCAAAGTGAGAGCACTGCGGACCGAATGGGTGCAACAGACTTTCGAACAGTAAGGCCGTTCTTCGATTCGAGAGCCCACACACTGGATAAATACCACACTTCGTAACTGCTTCAGAGAAAGGTCCTTTTGAATGAATCGTTGATCCAGCTCCAGGCTGGTGAGCACCCTATCGTCCTTTCCATAGAGGTAAAGATTGGGTTTAAGTTCAGAGGCTCCGGTCGCAATAATCGCAACCCCGTGTTCTAAATGTTTTAGATGGCCATTGGTCTGAATAAGGGTTTTAAAGTTCCCAACGAATCCCTCTACTCCCTTTATTTCGGTCTTTAAGTAGACCTCAATCTTTGGATGAGATTGGACTTCTTTGATCAATTTTTCCAGATAGTCTTGGACATCTTCACCTTTCCAGGTCTGATAAAGGTTTCGAGCTTGCCCTCCTAAGGACTCCTCTTTTTCGATCAAATAGGTATGGTATCCCTGATCGGCGAGATTCTTTGCGGCCACCATCCCAGAAACTCCACCCCCGATGACCAAAGCCTTTGGGTCGATCTTAATCAAGGGTTCGGTCATCGGTTCGAAGAAGGCGACCTTGGCTACGGCCATCCGAACCAGGTCCTTTGCCTTCTCCGTGGCCTCCTCCTTCTCAGCTCCATGGACCCAGGAACACTGATTTCGAATATTGGCCATCTCGAAGAGATACTTATTGATTCCAGCATTGACCACTGTTTCTTGGAAAAGGGATTCGTGGGTCAAGGGGCTACAGGCGGCAACGACTACCCGATTGAGTTTCTGTTCTTTGATAATCTGGGCCATCTTTTCTTGAGTATCTTGAGCACAACTGAAGAGATTATCGGTCACATACACCACACCTGGAAGCGTCCTCGCATACTCCACAATGGCAGCAACATCAATGACCCCTGCAATATTGGTACCGCACCGACAGACAAAGACCCCTATTCTGGGAGCCTCACCTCTTATCTCTATTTCCTGAGGAATGGTTTTTCGCCTGGTCATAGACCAACGGGCCTCGGCCAGAAGGCCTTCGGCCATCGCTGCAGAGGCGCTGGATTCCATTACCGATGTTGGAATATCTTTTGGGCCCTGGAAGGCTCCGCACACATAGATTCCTTCTCTTGAGGTCTGAACTGGTGAAAAACTACGGGTAGAGATAAAATGATGGGAGTCGAGTTGAACCCCCAATCGTTTGGCCAGTTCGGTTGCTTCCTGAGAAACACTCAATCCCACCGAGAGAACCACCATATCAAAGGCTTCCTCAACCTTTCGACCCCCTTCATCTATATAACGGATAAGAAGATCACCGCTTTCTCGAACTGGAAGGAGGTTGGTGATTCGGGATTTGATAAATCGAACACCCGCTTCTTGGGCACGATGGTAATATCGCTCAAAATCCTTTCCATAGGTGCGCATGTCGATGAAGAAGATGGCCGTATCTAAAAAATCTTTAGAATGCTCTTTAGCCACCAAGGCTTCTTTAATGGCATAGGTGCAGCAGACCGCAGAGCAATAGGACTTTGCCCCCTGATGGATATCCCTTGAACCGACGCATTGAATCCATGCAATCTTTTTGGGCTCCTTTTTATCCGAGGCCCTTACGAGATGCCCTCCCAGCGGACCGGAGGCAGAAAGCATCCTTTCAAACTCAAGACTGGTCACAATATTGGGGGAGCGCTTATATCCATATACATCATACACCTCGGGACGGAAGACCTCACATCCAGGAGCGATGATGATGGCTCCCACTCCAAAGGTCAATTCTCTTTCTTTATCTTCAAAATGGATGGCCTTGGCCGGACAAAGTTTTTCACAAACCTTACATTTTCCTTTGGTAAGAAAAATACAATTGATGGGATCGATCACATATTTTAGGGGAACCGCCTGAGCATATTTCACATGGATGGATTTTCTCTTTGCGAGCCCTGCATCGTATTCACTGTCCACCTTGGTAGGGCATTTCTCCGCACAAAGGCCACAGGCAATACATTTTGCCATATCCACATAGCGTGGATATTGGGTGATCTTGACCTCAAAATGTCCAGCCTCCCCTGAAACCTCCTTTACTTCGGAGAGGGTGTAGAGTTCAATATTGAGATGCCGGCCGACCTCGACCAGTTTCGGCGAAAGGATTCACATGGAGCAGTCATTGGTGGGAAAGGTCTTATCGAGCTGCGCCATGACCCCACCAATGGAGGAGGACCGTTCTACGAGATACACGTAGTATCCTGAATTGGCCAGATCCAGAGCCGCCTGCATCCCGGCAATTCCTCCGCCTACGACCATGACCGAACCTAATTTATTTTGATTCATCTTCCTTTTCACCTTCTCTGTGAAGATCGTATAAAGCACTTTCAATGGTTAGAATGGGGATTTCGTTCATCTCTAACCCGAGGTTCTTTCCCTCAATTCCTAAACTTAATCCAAGAAGTTGGGGATAGAGAATGGAAGGAAGGGGATGGTTTAATCCCCTTTGAGTAAGAATCCTTTTTTGGATTTTGTCAAACTGGAGATGACAGTAAGGACAGGCCACACACAGGAATTCTGCCCCCCCTTCCCTTCCACTTTGCAATTTTTTTAAAGTGAAATCCATGGAGAGCTCATCATTCATCCCAAGGAGAGGAGCTCCACAGCATTCAAGTTTCATCTGCCAATCGATACCCTCCGCGCCCGTCACCTCCACTAACTGATCAAAGAGAGAGGGATGGATGGGGTTATCGAATTGGACCACTTGACTCGGTCTTAAGACATGGCATCCATAATGGGTGGCCACTCGAAGGCCGCGATACTTCCTGACGATCTTCTCTTTAATCCTATCTAAACCGATCTCCCTATAGAGGAGAGAGAGAAAATGTTTAATTTCTGATCTTCCCTCATATCTCAAGCCCTCTTTTTTAAGAATTTGGTTTACCTCCTCCTTTAAAGAAGGATACTCCTTTATTATGGAATCGGCTTTCTTCAGGGTGCCATAACAACATTTACATAGGGTCAGTAGATCGAGGCCTTTCTTTTCTGCCAGGGCAATATTTCTTGCCGATGAGAGGAGAAAGACCTTGAAATCGATATTCCTCAAGGGGTATCCACAGCAATTAAATTCTTTGAGGTCAATCAATTCTACTCCTAATCGATTCAAGACAGCCCTGGCTGATGATTCATACTGGTTCAATCGGGCTGGGATCTGACAACCAATAAAAAAAGCAAACTCGGTCATGCCTTCTTCTCTCTTACATATCGAATGGCTAAATTCTTAAGTTCGTAAAGGACATCGGTCACATTAACCCCTTGGGGGCATTGTTCCTGGCATTGATAACAGGTCAAGCAATCCCATAACATATTGGAACCAAATGCCAGGTCTCTTAATCCCAATGCAGTAGCATGCATGATTTGATGGGGAAGGAGCCCCAATACTTCCTGGGGATTTTCATAGTTGGCTACGACAGGACAAACGGTGGTACAGGTCTGGCATCCAAAGCAGACCGAAAAATTCTTTGCCTGTGCCGAGAGGCCCAGTCCGGTTTGAAATTGACTATCTGGGGGAGTTAATGGAATGACCCTTTCCTTCTCCTTCATTAAACCACATTGAGCCAAAATAGCCTCCCGAGCTCGAAGAAGAGGGGTTTGATAATCTTTTATGAGGGTCTCTCCCTTCATGAGGCCACGATAATAGGAGAGAGGGGAGAGGACAAGATATTCTGGAAAGCCTTTTTGAAGGAGCATCTCTCTCACATTGAACCACAGGTCTTGCAGGTCAATTCCCACAGGGCAAACCACGGTGCAACGATAACAATTCGTACAGAGATAAACCCCTTCTTGCAATCTTCGAAGTTCTTCTTCGCTGAGCCTTTTTTGGGAGGCGAGAATCCGAATGGCGGAGATCTTCTCGGAGGGAAGAATGTGGATGTTTTGGATCTCCTCGTAGGTTTGGGCAACAGAACATCGAAGGGTGCACGTTCCGCAATGGGTACAGGCATCCAGTTCAAGGGCTCGACGAGTCATCCGGTTCGGTTCGCTCAATCTCTTTTTTTCTGCCACCGAGTTGATTAAAAGACTTAAAGCACTTGAAAGGAGATGGAACATCTTGCTAAACGGAAGATAGGCCAAACCTCCAAAACAGGCCAAGAGATGAACATACCAGAGAAAAAGAGGAATTTGGGCTCGATCCATTCCAGTTCCAATGGGGCGGATCAATCTCGACGTTCCATACCCGACAAAGGCCCATTGGTATTTCGAGTGGCATTCTGCACAACTTGATTGATGTAATTCCTTGCCTTTGTCCAACAGCTTCTCATCGAAAGGTTCTCGAAGAGTTGGGGAAACGGTTCCAAATTCCTTGACCCAATAAGCCTCCAGAGCTCGGAGTTCTTCTGGATCACTTAAACCCGAATATTCCTCTACCATCCTCTTGTAATCGGAGTAACCGATCATTTTTGTGGCTTCTAAAAAAATCCCAGAAAGAATGATGACGATCACAAGAAGAATGGCATAGAGATCCATCCCACTGGTTTTGAGACGAGGGAGTTTCAAAATAAATCTTCGGTAGAGAGCGAGGCCAATTCCGATAAGGACGAGGATCCCAAAAAGATCCCTCAAAAAAAGAAAGGGGGAGAGGGTGGGATAATAAGGAACAAAAAGCTTCGCGGTGATCAGTTTATCCATCGCGTGCATCAAGAGAAGGAGCGTAAAGCCGCCATAGATCAACAGATGCATAACCCAACGAAGCGTATCTTCCCTTAAAATTCTAAATTGGAGAATGACATCCAGGATTAAACTTTTTAAAAGGGTCAGGATTCTTGGACTGAAGAGGGTAGAGAGGATTCCCTGAATGGCAAAAATAAATCGTCTGGAGGCTGAAATCTCAACTTCTTGAATTCCGATTTTATATCGAAACCAATTTGAAATCTTATAGAGGAGACCCAAAAAGAAAATAATTAAAGAGAGGGATAAAAAAAATTTAAAAAACATAGTATCGTTCAACTTTGTGAATTTTTTAATTTGATTGTTTCATTCCTAAATCAAATACCATCTTTTGTCAAGGGAAAAATAAGAAGCCGTAATCCATCGCTCAGAGGACGATAAGCCCGAAGGCCGTATTGGAGAAACCATTCCACCAGAGGTGGATCTGACATGGTCGGAAGGGCGGTTACTACGTTCTAAAGGGTTCGGAAATACTCCTGTCGGGCTTAAATTTATTTCAACTATTCAGTGACGGAGTACAACAACCCATTTTTCTATTGACAATAATCCATAAACTCCCATAATTAATTTTAACCTCTATTTTTCTTATGACAAGCGAGTTCGATGCGGTTTGGGTTTCATCTCTCCATTTCTGAAGGATTTTCTAAGGTAGTCAAGCAGGCAGAGATTCGGGGCTGTGAGACGATTCAACTATTTTCCAGAAATCCAAGAGGATGGTCCTATCCTCCATTGGATGAGGAGGAGGTAAAAGTTTTTCGTCAGGGAGTAAAGGAAAAGGCCCTTTCCCCTGTATTTCTCCATCTTCCTTATCTTCCGAATATTGGCTCCTTTAGATCCAAATTTTATAAACGTTCTATCGATGCCATTGCACAGGACCTTGAAAGGGGAGAAATATTAGGGGTCCAATATCTTATAATTCATATCGGTCATCGATTGGAATCGTCGGAAGAAGAGGCCATCGAGGCCGTTACTCGAGGGATTAATCAGGCCCTCGATAAGGTTAAAAATTCGATCATCCTTCTCCTTGAAAACACGGCCGGTCAGGGAACCGAAATCGGTTACCACTTTCCCCAGATCAAAGCCATCCTGGATCGGCTTGAAGATAAAGAAAGAGTGGGAGTCTGTCTGGATACAGCCCATGCCTTTGAAGCGGGTTATGACCTCTCCAATCGAGAGGGAATTGAGAGAACTCTGGAGAGTTTTCACCAACTCATAGGACTCGATCGACTCCATCTCCTCCATCTGAACGATTCCAAGACTCCATTAGGGTCAAGAAGAGACCGTCACTGGCATATTGGTGAGGGATATATTGGGCTTGAAGGCTTCAGGATGATGGTCAATCATCCCCTCTTAAAGCACCTCCCAGGGATCATGGAGACCCCCAGAAAAGATACAGAAGAAGACTTAAGGAATATGAGGATAATCCGAAGCCTCGTTCTATAAAGGAGTGTTTCGTTATTAAATGGTGTTGAAGAAAGGGAAACCTCTTTTAGTAGGCCTGACCGGTGGAATTGCGACGGGGAAGAGTGTGGTGGCAGAAATGCTCAGAGAACTGGGTGCTTTCATCATCGATTCTGATCTCGTGAGTCGAAGAGTGGTAGAACCGGAAAAACCTGCCTGGAAGGAGATTCTCGCCTATTTTGGGGAAGGGGTTCTCCTTGAAGATAAGTCCTTGAATCGAAGACTTCTCTCAGAGATGGTCTTTTCTGATTCGGAAAAAAGAAAAAGGTTGGAAGAATATACTCATCCAAGAATTCGAGAAGAAATTTTAAGAGACATCCAACACCATCTACTAAAAGCCCCGGAGGCCATCATTGCGGTCATCGTCCCTCTTCTCTTTGAGGTTCACTGGGAGGCTCTCTTTCATAAAACCTTATTGGTTTATGCCCCAAAAGAAATTCAACTTCAGCGACTTATGGTTCGAGATCGAATCTCCCGGGAGAGGGCACTTCAAATCATCGATTCCCAAATGCCCATCGAAGAAAAGAAGCTTTATGCCGATTTTATTATTGACAATTCAGGCAGTCTTGAGGAGACCCGAGGGCAGGTTGAGAAGGTCTGGAAAATACTCCAAGAAATAAGGGGAGAACGTCGAGCAAAGACCATATAACCCCAAAAAAAGAGGGCAGAACCTATTGGTCCTGTCCTCCTCCAATGGTTTCCCTCAATCCTATTTATTCATCAAATATTCATGAATCGAATTGGCCGCCTTTCTTCCAGCTCCCATGGCTAAAATCACTGTGGCAGAACCCGTCACGATATCTCCACCAGCCCATACCCCTTCTTTGCTGGTCTTACCCGTTTCTGGATCAGCAACAATATATCCTCTCTTGTTGAGTTCCAAGCCTGGGGTAGTGGTGGTGAGAAGGGGATTAGCCCCAGTTCCAATCGCCACGACAGCTAAATCGCAATCCAATCGAAACTCCGATCCCTTAATCGGAATGGGCCTTCGTCTACCCGATTCATCTGGCTCCCCCAACTCCATCTTAATACATTCAAATCCAGTGACCCAACCATTGTCGTCACCAAAGAAACGTGTGGGAGCCGTCAAGAGATAGAATTGGACCCCTTCTTCTTCTGCATGATGGATCTCTTCGATTCGGGCTGGCATCTCCTCTCTGGATCTCCGATAGATAATTCGAACGACATCCGCTCCTAACCGGAGTGCGGTTCGGGCCGCGTCCATGGCCACATTTCCTGCACCAAAGACGGCCACATTCTTACCCCGTGCAATAGGAGTATCGTACTCCGGAAAGAGATAGGCCTTCATCAAGTTGGATCGGGTTAAGTATTCATTGGCCGAATAGATTCCACAATAGTTTTCTCCAGGGATTCCCAGGAATTGAGGAAGTCCGGCACCCAAGCCCAAAAAGACCGCATCATATTCTTGAAGGAGTTCGTCAATTGTGGCAATTCTTCCAATCACACAGTTGCATTCAACCTTTACTCCCAATCTTTTCAGGTAATCGACCTCTGCTTCAACAATTGCCTTAGGAAGTCGAAACTCAGGGATTCCATATACTAAAACCCCTCCGGGTTTATGGAGGGCCTCAAAGATCGTCACCTCATGTCCTTTAAGGATAAGGTCTCCAGCCACGGTCAACCCTGCAGGTCCTGATCCCACCACAGCCACTTTTTTCCCGGTAGCAGGGGCCTTCTCCGGAAGAACGATCTCCCCTTTAGTCCTCTCCCAATCGGCAGCAAACCGTTCCAATCTTCCAATGGCCACTGGTTGGTCCTTTTTCCCAAGAACACACAACTTTTCGCACTGATCCTCTTGAGGACAGACCCTTCCGCAGATGGCTGGAAGACTATTTCTTTCCTTCAATTTTCGCGCCGCTCCGACAAAGTCCCCCTCATAGATCAATTTGATGAATCCGGGAATATCGATTTCAACCGGGCAACCTTCAACGCATTTAGGTTTTTTGCATTGAAGACATCGACTTGCCTCTAATTGGGCAATCTCAGGTGGGTACCCATATGGAACTTCGTTAAAATTCTTTGCCCTGACCTTAGGGTCTTGCTCGGGCATCTTCTGTCTTGGAATCTTTTCTTTTTTCTCCTTTTCAGCCATTTCCCTCCCCCTTTATCTCAAAGACGCCATAAACCTATCCATCGATATTTTTTCATCGGTGAGATAGGCCCTTTGACGTTTGACTAATTCATCATAATCAACTTCATGACCATCGAACTCGGGCCCATCCACACAACAGAATTTCGTCTTTCCTCCAACGGTGACTCGACAGGCCCCACACATCCCTGTGGCATCCACCATGATGGGATTGAGACTTACCATGGTCTTTACCCCATACTCCTTTGTCATCTTACTTAAAAATTTCATCATCGGAACAGGCCCAATCCCGACGACCAGTTTTACATCTTTTCGCTCATCCAGAATCTGTTTCAGGACATCGGTCACAAAACCATGATGTCCGTAACTCCCATCATCCGTCGTCACCCTGAGATCGTGACTGGCCTGTCGCATCTCTTCTTCCAGGATCAGGAGATCTTTGGCTCGAGCCCCGATAATGGCAATCACATAGTTTCCAGCCTCTTTATAGGCTTTCGTGATGGGATACATGACGGCTACCCCGGTGCCACCTCCTACGCAGATCACGGTTCCAAGATTTTCAATATGGGTGGGGCGACCTAAGGGTCCGATGATATCCTGAATTGAGTCTCCCACATTAAACGTTCTTAGAAGAGCGGTGGTTTTCCCCACGACTTGGAAAATGATATCGATCGTCCCTGCCTCTGGGTCTGTCCCTGCCATGGTGAGAGGGATTCTCTCGCCTGTTTCGTTTGCCCTAAGAACAATAAACTGGCCCGGCTTTGCCTTCCGAGCAATCCTTGGAGCTTCAATCCTGAAATGGCAGACCGTTTTTTCAGCCATTTCTCTTTTAAAAATAATTTTGTACAATTTTGCTCCTCCTTTCTGATAAATTTTTCACAAAGTCTCGTAATATATATATCAAATATTTTTGGTTGTCAAATATAAGATTTGGAGTTATCCTATAATAAATTTATGTATAGAGAAAGGAGCTCTCCAATGTATCGAACCGGAATAGTGAGAGATGAGCGATATCTGGATCATATCATGGACCCAGGGCATCCAGAAAGCCCAGAGCGGCTGAAAGTGATCTATCAGATGCTGGAAGATCCAGAGATGAAGGGTATACTTCAGGAAGTGAAGCCACGATTGGCTAATCGTGAGGAGCTGGAGATGAACCATACGCCCCAATATATTGATCTCATAGCCAGCACAGCTGGAAAACCTTACTATCGACTTGATATGGATACCTCGACTTGTGCCAAGTCCTACGAGACAGCCCTCCTTGCAGTGGGTGGGTTGCTGGAATTGATTAAGGCCGTCATGGAAGGGAGATTGAAAAATGGATTTGCTTTAATACGACCACCTGGTCATCACGCTGAAAGAGATCGAGCGATGGGATTTTGCCTCTTCAATAATGTCGCCATTGGAGCCTATTACGCCATAAAGCATTTCTCCCTTGAAAGGATTTTGATCGTGGATTGGGACGTCCATCATGGGAATGGGACCCAGCATTCCTTCTATGAAGATCCGAGAGTCCTATACTTCTCCACCCATCGGTATGGTTTCTTTTATCCCGGGACTGGCTCTGCGACAGAAGTAGGGAAGGGAAAAGGAACTGGATTTACGGTGAACGTTCCTCTTTCTACGGGAGTGGGAGATTCAGATTATGGAAATATTTTCGAAAAGATTCTTAGACCTATAGCCTTAGAGTATCAACCGCAGCTCATCCTAATTTCAGCAGGCTTCGATATTCACTTCGATGACCCTCTGGGAGGGATGAAAGTGACAGAGAGAGGGTTCGCCCGAATGACTCAGATTCTGATGGAGATCGCTGAAACTACCGCCCAGGGAAGATTAATCATCACCCTGGAGGGGGGATATGATGTAAATGGTCAAGGAAGATCGGTAAAGGCAGTATTAAAAGAGCTCGCTCAGGTATCCCCGATCAATAAGGAGGAGCTCTTGGAGATGGAGAAAAAGGATTATCCCCGAATCGAACGACTCCTTCAGCAGATTAAAGAGATCCAGAAAAAATACTGGAAAACCCTCTAACCCTCCTGGGCCTTTACGGTGTTGACTAACTCCTTAAGCTCTTTGCCCACCTTAAAGAAGGGGAGTTTTTTGGGAGGAACGTCAACCACCTCTCCGGTTTTTGGATTTCTACCCTTATACCCTCCATAATTTCTCACTACAAAACTTCCAAACCCTCTGATCTCGATTCGCTCCCCCTTCTGCAAACTCTCCTTCATTTTATTAAAGAGGGTGTCTACAATGACCTTTGCTACCTTCTGAGTGACATTGGTTCTTTCCGAAACCTTTGTAATGAGATCTGCTTTGTTCATAACTCCTCCCTTTTGTCTTCTTCTCCACCTTCTTGTTCCTTATCCCGAAAGGGGGCGGATAGAAAGGTGATCATGCACTCAAAGTAGATTCTGCCGAATATATTGAACTGCATTCCTGAAAAAGGCTACCCCCATCCCCTCTTCTGGAAGTTCCTCACGGGTCCATCGAGGATGATTCGTTCGATGGAGATAGGCTTCGGGATGGGGCATGAGTCCCATTAAGCGTCCACTCTCATCGCAAAGGCCTGCAACAGCCTCGATCGATCCGTTAGGGTTTAAAGGATAATCCATTACAGGCCTCTCATAGGATTCATCGGAATACTGGAGGACGATTAAATTTCTTCTTTTTATTTCTTCGAGGGTTTCACCATCTTTGGGAATAAATTTCCCTTCCCCATGACGAACAGGAAGATAGACTCCTCGTAACCCTTTAGTAAAAACGGAAGGAGCCTCTGGATTCACTTTTAAATAGACCCATCGATCTTCGAATCTCCCAGAGTCGTTAAAGGTAAGGGTGACCTCCTGTTTCCCATCACCTCCTTCCAAATTAGGAATGAGTCCTAATTTAACCAATAATTGAAATCCATTACAAACTCCAAGGATGAGTTTTCCCGAGCGAATGAATCGAAGAAATTGGTCATAAAGTTTCTCTGTGTCTTTGAGCACCTTAGCGTATCGGATCCGATTTGCCCCGGCCTTGGCCGCCCCTAAATCATCCCCATCTAAAAACCCTCCTGGAAGATTTAGAAAATGATAATCATCTAACCTCTTGTCTCCATAAATCAACTCATTGATATGGACAATTTCCACGACTTCAGAGCCTGCTAATCGACAGGCATGGGCCATCTCTACCTCACAATTAATCCCGTAACCGGTAAGGACAATCGACCGAACCTCTTTCATTTGAATGAAGTCCCAATGTTTCAGTTTGATCCCTTTAGGTCATTAAACTTTTTGTCAATTGATCGAACTTCTTCTCAAAACCGATTCTATTTTTATTTGCTGTTCCGGCAAGAAGAATTTCTTCTCCCGACTTCTTTGGAATTCTGATCCAGACCCTTTGATGGGAAAAAAAGAAGGAGAGGATGAGGCCAAAGATCATGAGTCCACATCCCACCCACACGATCCACACCCCCGGGTCTTTAGTGACCTGAAGTCCTGTATACTCCTTGGTCGTCACGTTCTCCAGGGTAAAGAGAAGCTCCCCGTCCACTTCTTTTGGACCACCTTTCGCCCCCTCCTTCAATACCCAGAAGACCTTAGGTTCTTGCCCCATCTTAAAAAGAGCAATTTGAATTCCTTCTCCAAAATGATGAATCTCCGGTACATACCTTAATACCCTGATAAAGGCGTTTGATTGGGGAAGTGGAATATTCTCCCCTTCCCATCCCTTCAAGACTCTCTTTTCCTTATCCCCCTTCTTTTGAAACCCTAAGGTGATCTGGTGAGCAGAGCCATAACTCGATTGATAGAAAGATAATCCTTTATAATGAAGAGGGTGATTGACCTTGATGGTCTTTTTCAAAATCTCCCTTTCATTTTCAATGATGGTTAGAACACTCAAGTAATCTTTAACATGCTTTTCTGGTTGAGGAAGGTCATAATAAAGGATATTGAATTCGTCACATCGAACTGAAAAATGAATCGGTTTAGGGATATCCCGGTCTCCTTCCCTTAAATAAATTTGATTTACCGTTTCACCTTCAAAGATATTGACAAAACCTCTGAAGCCAAAGATCGAGCCTATTAAACTCCCGATAAGGATGATAAGGACACTTAAATGGGTAATATAGACACCTAATCTCGAGAACCGGCCCTTTTCACCATAAAACGTGATAAAAGAAGGAGAATCCAACTGTTTGGGTTTCCTAAACCATTTTCGAAGGGGGGTAAGGATCTCCTCCGCCTTTTTTTCTGAATGAATCTTTGCGGTAAAAGGGAGGGTTTGAATCATAGAGTCTTTCAATACGATCTCCCTCTCTCTAAAAATTTGATTCCAGAGAGAAGGTAAACGATGAATGGAACACGAAATCAAGTTGATGGAGAGCAGCAGAAGAATGGCACTGAACCACCAGGAGTGATACATATCGAAGAGATCAAAAAAGTTAAATAAATTGTATAGGTTAGGTCCATAACGCTGAATATATTCCATCCTTGGAGCATTCTGAGGAATGATCGTGCCGATTATTGAAAGAATGGCAAGAAAGATGAGAAGAAAGATGGTGAGTTTAATAGAACGGAAAAAATCGTAAAAAAGACCGAGAATTCCTTCGTCTTTTTTCCCAGAGGCTTTTGAATTGTTTTTTACCATCAATAACCTTTAATTAAATTAGTGATATTTTCCCTCTTTTCACTTCATTAAGAAGGGCAATGGCAGGTAAATTATTGAAAAACTTAACATATATCGTAATTTATTGTCAATCTTAAATCCCTTTTTCTTTGTAACCAATCACTCAAAAGTAGGGAATAAGCCCGAGAGGGGTATTGGAGAAACCCATGGGGCGGCTACCTTAAATGGCCCATAAAAATCATTACTTTGGTTTGTTTTAATCAGAAACCCATTTCTACGATG
>CAZMWF010000139.1:0-11900 GCA_964570075.1 uncultured Syntrophaceae bacterium
GATTCAGGGCAGAAGGAGTATTCGAAAATATCGATCCGACCCTGTGCCCGATGAAATCCTCCAAAAGGTGATCGAGGCGGTGCGATGGTCTCCCTCATGGGCCAATACCCAATGCTGGGAGATCATTGTGGTCAGAGACCCACAAAAAAAATCGGAACTTTCCAACACTCTTCCCACCACCAATCCAGCTCGTGCGGCGATGACAGAGGCGCCCCTCCTCATCGTTCTCTGCGCGAAGAAGGGAATCTCTGGCTTTTATAAAGGTCAGGCAGCGACCATCAAAGGGGATTGGTTGATGTTCGATACAGGAATTGCCATGCAGAATCTCTGTTTAATGGCCCATTCATTGGGATTAGGGACCGTGATTATTGGACTGTTCGATCATAAAAAGGCCGGGGAAATCCTTGGGGTACCAGAAGGGAGGGAAGTGGTAGCCATAACCCCTTTAGGTTACCCAGCGACGCAGGGTATTGCCCCTAAACGAAAAGAGGTCTCTGAGTTTGTTTTCTATGAAAGGTATGGAGAAAAGATCGATTTAGCGAAGAAGGGATGAGGGAGAAAGATGATTCCAGAAGAGATTTTTCGTTCGCTTACGATCGAAAATACCTCCAAGTTGGTATTGGTGGTAATCGATGGTATAGGTGGACTGCCTGTTCGAGGAAAAACAGAATTAGAGGCGGCCAACACTCCCAACCTTGATCGATTGGTTCGAAGATCCACCTGTGGACTGATCGATCCGATCTCCTATGGAATTACTCCTGGAAGTGGTCCTTCCCACTTAGCCCTTTTTGGCTACGACCCATTTCGCTACGAGATCGGAAGAGGAGTCATGGAAGCTCTGGGAATCGGTTTAACATTAACCAAAGAGGATTTGGCGGCAAGGGGAAATTTTGCGACGATCAATGAGGAAGGATTGATCATTGACCGAAGAGCAGGAAGAATATCGACAGAAAAGAACCAAAAACTGTGTGACCTTCTCCAAAAGGAAATCCGCGACATCAATGGGGTTCAGGTCTTTATCTATCCCGGGAAAGAGCATCGATTCGTCATCGTTTTTAAGGGAGAAGGATTGAGAGGTGAACTCACCGATGCGGATCCTCAAAAAGAAGGCCTTAAAGCCAAGGGAACCGAAGCCCTTACTTCAGAAGCCCAAAAGACCGCAGAGATCGTCAATCAATATATAAAAAAGGCTACAGAGCTGCTTCAACCCTTTAAGCCTGCCAATACGATTCTTCTTCGGGGTTTCTCAAAGATTCCTGAGATCCCATCGATGAGAGAAAGATTCAAGGTCAGAGCCGCAGCGATTGCGACCTATCCCATGTATCGGGGATTGGCGAGATTGGTTGGGATGGAGGTCTTACCTTCTGGAGAAACCCCAAAGGAAGAGGTAACGGCCCTACGAGAACATTATGATCGTTTTGATTTTTTCTATATCCATTTTAAAAAACCGGACATGGCTGGTGAAGATGGAGACTACAAAAAGAAGGTCAAAGCCATCGAAGAAGTGGATCGTCTCATCCCATCCCTTCTTAAATTGAATCCAGATGTTCTGGTCATCACCGGGGACCATTCTACTCCTACGATCTTAAAATCTCATAGTTGGCACCCCAATCCCATTCTTCTCTATTCAAAGTTTATAAGACCCGACGGCGTCAAACGATTTACGGAAAAGGATTGCCAAAAAGGGGAATTAGGAAGATTTCCAGCCACCGAAATTCTTCCCTTAATGTTGGCTAACGGATTGCGATTAAAAAAATTTGGGGCATAGAGCAGAGAGATGGGAGGGTATCGTTACCTTTACGGGCCTGTTCCTTCAAGACGACTGGGCCGTTCACTGGGAATTGACCTCGTTCCTCATAAAGTTTGTTCCTATGATTGTATCTATTGTCAGATTGGAAAAACCACTAAAAAAACAACGGAAAGAAAGGAGTATGTCCCCGCCCAGGAGGTGCTTAAAGAAATCGAGCGATTTTTAAGTGAGGAAACTTTTCCTCCCAATTATCTCTCCCTCTCAGGTTCAGGAGAACCAACCCTTCACTCAAAAATTGGAAGGGTTATCCAGTCCATAAAAAAGCTAACCTCCATTCCGGTTGCTGTTCTCACCAATGGAAGTCTCCTATTCATGGAAGAGGTGAGACAGGATCTCCGGAATGCAGATGTGGTTCTTCCCTCTCTGGATGCGGTCACCGCAGAAGTCTTTCTCAAGGTGAATCGACCTCTTTGTCTTCTTTCTATTGAGAAGGTCATCGAGGGTTTGATTCAATTTCGAAAGACTTACGAAGGGCAGATCTGGTTGGAGATTCTCTTCTGCAAAGGCATCAACGATTCAGAGGAAGAGATTCTAAGAATGAAGGAGGTCATTGAGCAAATTGGGCCTGACCAAATCCATCTCAATACAGTGGTCCGACCCCCTTCCGAGAGATGGGCCTCCCCTTTGAGTCAGGAGGAGATGGAAAAGATAAGAGACCTCTTTGGAGAGAGGGCCACTATTATTTCTGAATTTGATCGCCATCCGGTTTTTTTAGACAAGGAGGATTCCAAGGAGAAGATCCTTAAAATTTTGAGGCGTAGACCCCTTTCCCTCACCGACCTCTCCAGAGGGATGAAGATTCCAAAGGAGGAATTGGAGAGAACGCTTCAAACCTTAATCGGTGAGAAGAAGATTAAAAAAAGATGCTTTGAAAGTGAGATCTATTATGAGATTTCAGAGGGCCCTTAGGGGCTAAAATTCTAAAAGCCTATTTTTAATCTTTTCCTTAAGGGTTTCACTAATCAGACCTTTTCTCCATTCCTGGCTCGCCTCGATTTCCTCTCGACCCAATTCCACCTCTATTTGTTTGTCCTTTTTGGATAGAATAAAGATGTAAGAAAAATCCATCTTCCTGATCCGGTCAATGGTCACCTCTGAGTCGATCTCTTGGATGACCCTTTCGACCAGACGTTTGACCTCACCCTTATCATCAAAGATGCTGACCCTGCCGTACTGAAAAAAAGAGGCTACCACCTGAGGTCTCTTCCTTCTGCGTTTCGTTCCAAAATAAATTCAGGCCCTTGTAATTTCGAACGAGAGTTGCCCATCCTCATACTTTAAAGGCTTCACGGTCACTTCCATTCCTACCTTCAGTTCTTCTGGTTTGATTTCTTTGGCCAATCGAGCAAAGAGTTTCAATCCTCCCCCAAAATCGACCACCCCCATGGAGTAGGGAGGATCGCTTTCGAATCCGAGAGGGGCGTAATAGGCGGTTGTAAAAGTTTCAAGTTTTCCTTTCTTGGGCATTTCAAACCAATCCAGGTTTTTAGAGAGACATTTCGAACAATCCGCTCTGGGTGGAAAATATTTCTCTCCACAATCCTTACAGACCGTTCCTTCGATCTTTCCTTCTGCCAGAAAGTCGACAAACTTTGAGGTCTTTGTGACCGAGGTAAAACTTTTTCTCCCGAATTTTTCAAACCCCATATCTCCCTCCCAACTTAGAGATTTTAATTGGATTAGCGAAATCCAAATTCGAAACAACCCTGAGATGAAGCAGGAAATTCAGTCTCGAGCTAAGATGGTGATGTTCCCGTAAAGCCCCACCCCACCGATATTGTGGACCAATCCAATGTCTGGTTCTCCAGGAACCTGCATGAGTCCTGCTTCCCCACGAAGCTGAAGGACAATGGTTCGGATCTGGGACCCTCCCGTAGCTCCGATGGGGTGGCCTTTGGAAAGCAATCCCCCATCGACATTGACGGGAATTCTTCCTTCCTTGTAAGTGGCCTTCTCGCGAATGAGTTGTTTTCCTTCGCCCGTGGGAGCGAAGCCAAGTCCTTCATAGGCCATGATCTCGGCGATGGTGAAACAGTCGTGAACTTCTGCCACCTTCACATCGTTTGGAGTGATTCCAGCCATCCGATAGGCTTGTTGAGCCGCATGATAGGTCACACTTAAACCCCTGGTAAAATCTGGCCTTGCAGCCATATTCACAGCCTCTGATGCAGCACCGATTCCTAAAATCCAGACCGGTTTTTTGGACAGGGCTTTTGCCTTTTCCGCGTTTGCAAGGATGATACAGGAACTCCCATCCGCATTGGCACAGCAGTCTCCAACCCGAAGGGGCCAAGCGACCGGAGCCGCCATCTTTGCTTCAGGATCTCCTGCTCTAAAGTCCTCCGGTCTCACCGGTTTTCGATAAACCGCCCTATCGTTAATGACCCCATAGGTTGAGGCTTTAATCCTTACATTCATCAAGTCTTCATGGGTCAGCCCGTGTTTTGCCATGTAGGCTTGGGCATAGAGGGCATAGTAGGCAGGCATCATGGTCCCAAATGGAGCCTCCCACTGGATATCCGCTCCTCGTCCCATCCGTTCCTGTGATTCCGCGGAGGTGAGTTCGGACATCTTCTGAAAACCGAGAACCAGAACGATATCGTGAAGACCTGCTTTGATCATACTATAGGCCACCCTTACCCCCGAGCTACTCGAGGAACAGACGGTTTCTACGTAAAGGGTAGGCTGTGGAATGAGACCTAAATATTCAGCCAGGACCCCTGCTGGAGAGCGCTGTTTGTCATATTCAGGAGCCGAGCAGAAGATCGAGGCATCGATTTCTTTCTGAGTAATGCCTGCGTCCTGCATGGCTTCGCGAAAGGCTTCAAAGGCCAGTTCACGAATCGACCCCTCATACCCCCTGACAAAGGCACTCTGACCCACTCCAATGATGGCCACCTCTTTTTTCATACGAATCCTCCTCTAATTGAATGACATCATAAATACCTTAGAACTCCTATTTTTGCAAGATAGATCTCTTCGCCTGATTTTTTTGATATTTCCAAACAGCCCTTTGGTGATCCTCAAGATCTGAAGAGAAATGGTGAGAGCCGTCGTTCTTCGAAACAAAATAGAGGTAGGGAACCGTGGCGGGATAGAGAGCAGCCATCAGGGAGTCCTTCCCAGGATTACAGATGGGAGTAGGGGGAAGTCCAGGGTGAAGGTAAGTATTGTAAGGGGTAGGAGTCTCGAGATGGATCTTTTTCAGGTTTCCATCAAAGTCTTTGATTCCATAAATGACGGTTGGATCACTTTGAAGAGGCATCCCTCTCTTGAGTCGGTTATGTAAGACCGCTGAGACGAGTGGTCTCTCTTCTACCAAGGAGGTTTCTTTCTCAATGATAGAGGCTAAGATCACAATTTCTCTCTGGGTCATTCCCAATTGGACGGTTCGATCGATCATCTCTGGCCCATAGATTTTTTGGAAACGATGAACCATCATTCGAATCACTTCTTCAGGCTCCATCTCTTTAACAAAATGATAGGTATCTGGAAAGAGATAGCCCTCGAGGGAGGGCTTTTTTCTCATTTCTTTAGCCCATGGAAATCCTAAAGATTCGATGAACTCGAGGGAGGTCGCTTTCTTTAGGAAACTTTCCTTTTCAGTGATACTTAAACTTTCGAGAAGATCGGCAATCTGGAGAAGGGTGTAACCCTCTGGAATGGTCACCAGATTCTTTTTGACCTGACCCTCTGATAAGATAGTCAGAACCTTCCATGGGAAGAGAGAAGGTGGAAACTCATATTCTCCAGCCCTTATCTTTTTCTTCCCGAAGAGGGTCCACAGGAAGAGAAAAAAATTCTTACTTCGGATAATCCTTTCTTCTTGGAGTAGGGCAGCTACTTTTTGAAGGGGCATTCCTTTTTTAATCAGGATGGTTTTACTGGTAGAGAGGGAGGGAGGATGGACGAATGACAGCCAGAGGATGACAAGAATAACACATAGAAGGATGGAGAAACCGAGAAGTGGGGATTTATGGCGAAGGAGAATCCTCATCGTTTTGAGTCCTTTTTCGGTCAAGGTAGCCTTGCAAGATGATAGAAGCCGCCAGCTGATCAATTACCTTCTTTCTTTTGGCACGAGAGAGATCGGCCTGAAGAAGGGTCTTTGTAGCCTCTACTGTGGACAGTCTTTCATCCCATACCACCACAGGAATAGGGATTCTTTTTCTTAATTCTTCTATCCAGAGGAAAACCATCTCCGCCTGTTTTCCTAAAGTCCCATCCATATTCTTCGGCAGCCCAACCACAATCTTTTCGATTTGATAGCGGGAAATAAGATTACGAATTTCTAAAAACTCTTCTTCGATTTCCTTTCGGATAATGGTTTTTAGGCCCTGAGCGGTGAGTCCCAATTCATCACTGATTGCCACCCCAATCGTCTTTCTCCCGATATCAAGACCCATGATTCGCATCAATTTCTTATCGCCCATTTCATTTGTCTTGTCAAGCCTCGAATCGTTCTTCATTTTCAAAATTTATTGTAAAAACAATAAATTAAAAAATATTTGAAGTCGTCTAAAAATTTCTTGACATTAATATTTGAGTTTGTTATAAATTGCACAATCTAATTTGGAGGGAGGTAATTTTATGGATTTTTTATTATCAGAAGAGCAAAAGGCAATGCAGGAGATGGCAAAAAATTTTGCAGAAAAGAAGATTGCCCCCACCATGGAGGAAGACGAGAAACATCACCATTTCAGACGTGAAATCGTTAAAGAAATGGCGAATTTGGGTTTCTTCAGTTGTCTGGCGCCCGAAAAATATGGTGGAACCGAGACCGGATATTTAACGGCGACAGTGATGACCGAGGAGATTGCAAGGGTTTCTCCATCCTATGGTCTTCCTTTTAATCTCCAGATGAATTCGATCCAACCTGTTTTGCTCAACTTCGGAACCGAAGAGCAGAGGGAGCGATGGATTCCAAAATTAATCAATGCCGACCTTCTGGGATGTTTTGCGATTACCGAACCGAATTCAGGATCCGATGTGGCTTCGATGAAGAGTGTGGCGGAAGAAAAGGAGGATGGTTTCATCCTCAACGGGACAAAAATGTGGATTTCAGGGGTTCCGGTTGCAGAGATCGGGATTGTCTATGCCTATACGGATCGGTCACTGAAACACAGAGGGATCTCCGCTTTTATCGTGGATATGAAGGCACCAGGAGTAACCCAAAAGGCCATTGAAACGAAGCTGGGACTCTTCTGCGCTCCCACCGGAGAGATCGTCTTCGACAATGTGAAACTCCCTAAAGATAGCTTGGTCGGTCAAAAAGGAGATGGATTCAAGATCTGCATGTTCATGCTGGATAACACCCGGCTCTCGTGTGCGGCAAGGGCTGTAGGAGTGGCCCGGGCATGCAAGGAACATTCTATTCGTTATGCTAATGAGAGGGAGCAGTTCGGTCAACCTATTGCCAATTTCCAGATGATCCAGGAGCAGATCGCCGAGATGTATGTCGAAGAAGAAGCGGCTCGACTCTTAGTTTATCGGGCTGCATGGAACAGGGACCGGGGTCAGCGAAATACCCTCGAGATCTCCTGTGCCAAGTATTTTGCGGCTGAGGTAGCGGTTCGAGCAGCAAACACCGCGGTCAAAATCTTTGGATCCTATGGATTTTCAAGTGAGTATCCTGTTGAAAGATTCTATCGAGATGCGAAGTCATACCAGATCGTAGAAGGGACTTCCAATATCCAGAAGATGATCATTGCCAGAAATGTATTGGGACTGAAGTAAGAGGTTTTTTCGATAAAAATTAATCGAGAAGGAGGAAGGAATCATGGCAACACCTGTAACCGTACCTATGGTAGGAAAGATCATCTCTGTTTCAGTGAAGGTAGGAGACAAGGTCAAAGAGGACGACCAGGTGGCCGTGCTCGAAGCGATGAAGATGGAGATGCCTATTGTGGCTCCTGTAAGTGGAACGATCAAAGAGGTCTGCGTCTCCCCAGGGCAAGAAGTAGAGGCAGAGGCAGTCATTGCCGTCATCGAATAGGACAACCCTATGGAAGAATCATTTCTGTCAAGGATTCAAATTCGACCCATGCGGATGGATGATTTCGAGGCGATTGTCGAGATCGATCGGAAGATCTTTGGAAAGACACGCCCCGATTACTGGAAGAGGATCGTCGTTCCTAATCAGCAATATCCTTTTTCATCCTTGGTGGCTGAACTGGAAGGGAAGGTGATTGGTTTTATTGTGGGAGAGGTCAGTGGCGGGAAATTCGGTGTGCCGGATACGGTGGGGTGGTTGACCACGATTGGAGTGGATCCGGATTATCAACATCGAGGCGTGGCCCGAAAATTAAGCGAAACCTTTATCCAGAATCTTAAATCCATAGGTGTGAGCATGGTATATACCTTAGTGAACTGGAGTGACTGGGACCTCCTCAAATTTTTCCGAAACATGGGATTTACACGGGGAGGAGAAATGATTAACCTTCAACTCAAGATCGGTGATTAAAACTAAACGGGGTTAAAAATGGGAAGATTGGAAGGAAAGGCTGCCGTCGTAACAGGTGGGGGGAGAGGAATTGGAAGGGCCATCTGTCTTGCCTTTGCAAGAGAGGGAGCCGATGTCATTGTCAACTATGCCACCAGGGAACAGCCCGCCATGGAAGTGGTCAAGCTCATTGAAGAGATGGGAAGGCGGGCAGTGGCCATCCAGGGAAATGTGGCAATTAAGTCCGATGCTGAAAAAATCATCAAGGCCTGTGTGGATCATTTTGGAAAGATCGATATTCTTGTTAACAATGCCGGTGTCTCTAAACCCAATATGCTTTATAAAATGACCGAGGAACAGTGGAATGAGGTGATTGACATCCAACTCAAAGGGCCCTTCTTGTGTATTCAAGCTGCATCCAAGTATATGATGGAAAGAAAGTATGGAAAGATCATCAATATCACCTCATCTGCCGGACTGTGGGGGACGAAAGGACAGATCAATTATAGTGCCGCCAAAGGTGGAATTGTCGCGCTCACCAAGTCTGCAGCAAGGGAGCTGGCCCCCTATGGAATCACGGTCAATGTGGTTCAGCCAGGATACGTGAGCACCGAGATGACCGAAAAGATTCGAACCGACCCTAAGCTCAGAGAGATCTATTTGGGTCGAATTCTGCTTGGTCGATTCGCAGAGCCCGAGGAGGTGGCTCCTACCTTTGTCTTTTTGGCTTCTGACGAAGCCAATTACATTACCGGGCAGCTCATCTGTGTGGATGGAGGACTCGGAATGACCTAAAATAAATTCAAATCCAAGGAGGGGGTGAATAACTATGACAGCCATACCAGATAAAATTCAAACATGGCAGATGGTTCAACCAACAATCAAGGATAAGGAGACAGGGGAGGTCAAGCCCGGAAGATTGGAGAGAACCTCCATCCCTGTTCCCCCATTAGGGCCAGAGGAAGTGCTGGTAAAAGTGGCAGGGTGCGGTGTTTGTCATACCGATTTGGGATATTTCTACGATGGCGTTCCAACGGTTCAGAAACCACCGCTCACCTTGGGCCATGAAATTAGTGGCACGGTCGTAGCAGGGGATGAGAGATGGATTGGAAAGGAGGTGATTATTCCGGCGGTAATGCCTTGCCGAAAATGCCTTCTCTGTAAGACAGGGAGGGGGAACCGGTGTTTAGCCCAGAAGATGCCTGGAAATAGTTTGGGGATCTATGGTGGATATTCAAGCCACATTCCTGTTCCTTCGATTGATTTATGTGAGGTTAGGAATCGTGGGGATATTCCCCTTGAGCATCTCGCTGTGGTAGCGGATGCGGTTACGACTCCTTTTCAGGCAGCCAAGAGGGCAAATCTACAGCCCGGGGATAACGTGATTGTCATTGGTGTCACAGGGGGAGTCGGGGTCTATATGGCCCAGACAGCAAAGGCCCTTGGGGCAAAGACCGTTATCGGCATTGCAAGAAATCCTGAAAAGCTTCAGAGGGCACTCAAATACGGAGCCGATTTTGTTATCAGTTCTCAGGACAAACAAATCAAAGATATTCGAAATGAGTTTCGTGAGATCTGCAAGAAGAATGGTCTCGAAGCTGGCTTTGGATGGAAGATTTTTGAGGTCACAGGAACAAAAGCAGGGCAAGACCTTGCACTGGAACTCCTATCCTTTACAGGGAAGCTGATCGTCATTGGTTTTGGGATGGCAAGGAATGAGTATAGCATCTCGAGACTGATGGCCTTCGATGCAGAGATTATTGGAACCTGGGGATGCTTACCCGAGTATTATCCTATCGTTCTCGATATGGTTCTTACAAAGAAGATCGAGATCGAGCCTTTTGTCGAGACCCGGCCGATGAGCCAGATTGCCTCTGTCTTTGAAGAGGTTCATAAGGCAGGTTCTCCAGCCAGAAGAATCGTTCTAACGCCTGATTTTTAATCTTTCAAAAAAAAGATTTAAGGTTGAACTCGTTGCTACCAAAAATAGAAAGGAGGAATATCGATGGTGTTAGATTGGTTGAAGAGAGATAATGAGATAAAAGATCATACCTTATTTGATGACAGGTATTTTGGGACATTTGATAATCCCCCCAATGTGGTTTATGAAAAGAGGCCATTGGTGAATCCCGACACCAAAGAACAGGTGAAGGGACTCTATACCGCATGGATCTGGCTTAATAATCCAGCTCAATTTGGCTCCTACACTACCAATATGGTAAAGGGCGTAATTGCGGGCATGCATAATGCCTCTATGGATAGAAGTGTCGTAACCATTGTTTTCACTTCTGTAGGGGACAGGGGGTTTTGTACAGGAGGTAACACCGTAGAGTATGCAGAATATTACAGCAAACGTCCCCTCGAATATGCCCAGTACATGGATCTATTTTCAGGCATGGTAGACTCCATATTGAAAGCCAGAAAGCCTGTAATATGTCGGTGCAATGGGATGAGGATTGCAGGAGGACAGGAGATTGGACAAGCCTGTGATTTTACAGTCGCTGCAGATACAGCCTCCTTTGGACAGGCAGGGACCAGACATGGATCTACTCCAACAGGAGGATCCACAGACTTCCTGATTTGGAATTTAAGTATGGAACAGGCAATGTGGCAGGCCACCTCAAATGAGCAATGGAGTGCCTATAAGATGGAGAGGTTAGGTCTTATCACAAAAGCCATCCCTATCAAAAAGAATGATAAAGGGGAATGGGTTAGAGATCCAAGGGTAATTACGGATAAATATGTGGAGAATGGAGAGATTGTTTATGGAGAATGGAAAACCGGAGAAGCCTATAAAAAAGCCCAGGAAGAGTTAAAAACTCTTAAGACAGACTGGTCTCTCCTTGACAGTTATCTGGAAAGAATGATCTGGACGCTCAACCAGACCACATTCCTGTGTCTCATGAACACCATTGAACATGTGAGAATTAAGAAGAGATTTTTCTGGGATCTGACAAAGAATACTCAACTTTATTGGCTTGCTGCCAATATGAACATGGAAGCTTTCATGGGATTTAATGCCTTCAATACCCAGAAGCTTACAGGGAAGAGGGAAATAGACTTTATGAAATACCGACAACTCCTCGCTGAGGCCCGAACAATGGATGATAGTTTCTTTGAGGAGGTATTGCCCAAACCTCAAACCAAGTAGTAGGAGTCCTTACCCCTTTCCTCACCCTTTCTCCCCAGAGGAAAGGGGTATTTTTTTATGAAAGGAGGGAATAACAATGACTTACAAATATATACAAACGGAGTTGAAGGAAGGAGTAGCCTATCTGACCCTTAATCGACCCCCTTTAAATATTCTTAATATCGAGATGATGGGAGAGATTAACAGTTATTTTGAGAGTTTAAAAAATGAACCCTCTCTTAAGCTTCTTGTTATTCAGGCAGTGGGAAAGGCTTTCTCTGCGGGAGTTGATGTGGGAGAGCACATGGGGGATCTTGCCCCTAAGATGATTGAGACGTTTCATCGTATGTTTCGACTGATGGATGCCTTAAAAGTTCCTTCGATGGCTATCGTCAATGGCTCTGCCCTTGGGGGAGGCTGTGAACTGGCTCTTTACTGTGATATGGTGATTGCCACAGAAAAATCGAAGTTTGGACAACCCGAAATTCAGGTCGGGGTTTTCCCTCCGATTGCCGCCC
>CAZMWF010000140.1:0-15228 GCA_964570075.1 uncultured Syntrophaceae bacterium
CTTCTTTGCTTAATACAATTGAGCATCTCCTCGAGTCGGGAACGATCAAATCCCACCATCACCTCATTGCAAGCTGCGATCACGGGAACACTTCTTGCGCCAGAGATTCGAACCATCTCATCCAGTGCCGCACGATCCTTGGTCACATCATACTCTGTAAATTTGAATCCTTTCTGGGAAAGAAACTCTTTCGCCATCTTGCAGTAGGGTCAGGTAGGGGTGGTATAGATTTTAATCTCTTCCGTTGCCATAACCTCCTCCTTTCTATTTACCTTTCAAGAAAAAGTGTTTAATTGCTCTATGAGAGTGGCCTTCGCCTTTTCCCTTTCTCCTTTTTTCAAGAATTCCATTAATGGATTAAGATCGAGAGCCTTTTGCCAGGTTTCTGGCCTGATCGATTTTTTCATTCTTTTAAATTCTAATCGAACTTCCTCAACGAGAGAGACCAGTTCTCCATATTCCTCACCGAAATTCATCTCCAGAGTCTCCCGGATCTTTCTCGCAAGGGCTGGACTTTTTCCGGAAGTGGAAATGGCTACGATCAGATTGTCTCTCTGGAAAAAAGAGGGAACAATAAAATCCGATTCCTCCGGATCATCCACCACATTCACAAGGCTCCTTACATTTCGCCCCTGTTGGGCAATCTGTTGATTCACCTCTTCCCGGTCTGTTGCCGCAATCACAATAAAGGCTCCTTGAAGATCTTCCGTTTCATAATTTCGATTCAACCATTGAATCATTCCCTTTTCAAAAAAATGACGAAGTTCGGGGTGAAGATCTGGACTAATCACCATGACCTCTCCCCCACAACTCAAAATGGTTTTAATCCTCCGGAGCGCCACTTCCCCTCCACCCACGACAATACACCTTTTCCCCTGAAGCTTTAAAAATGCAGGAAAATAGGCGCAGGACTTCATTCTCTTTCGTTCATGGGACTCCTTCATTTATTTATCAAACCATCGTAAGGAGTCCCTGAATTGAACCACCTCTCCTATAATAATGATAGAAGGAGGTTGAAGAGCCTCTGATTTCACTCGGTCTAAAATATTCTGTAAAGTTCCTGTAACACACCGCTGTTGGGGAGTGGTTCCGTGGGTAATCACAGCGACAGGAGTAAAAGGAGACCTCCCCATTCGGACAAGCTGATTTACGATTGACTCAAGATTCGAAAGGCCCATAAGAATAACGATGGTATCGATCCCTGAAAAAAGGGGATCGAAGGAACTCATCGATTCTGATCCATGAGAGGCTCTGTGTCCTGTGAAGACGGCAAAGGAAGCAGAGACCCCACGAAAGGTCACTGGAATTCCAGCATAGGCAGGAACGGCATAGAAAGACGAGACCCCCGGAACAATTTCAAAAGGGATTCCATGTTGGATTAAAAAAATCGCCTCTTCCCCTCCCCGACCTAAGACAAAAGGGTCTCCCCCTTTAAGCCTGACGACGATCTTCCCTTCTCGAGCTTTTCTCAGTAAAATCTGATGAATCTCTTCCTGACTGATAGGGTGAAAACCCACGGCTTTTCCTACAAATATCCTTTCGGCATGAGAAGGGGCCTCTTTCAGGAGTCTTTCATCAACCAGTCGATCATACACGACGACATCCGCTCTTTGTAAACAGAGACGTCCTTTCACGGTGATCAGTTCAGGATCGCCTGGGCCCGCCCCTACCAGATAGACTTTTCCACCCATTTACTCCTTCCCTGGAAGATAACTTTGAAGCCTCCTCTTCACTTCGTCAATGGATTTCCCTCTCCCCTCGTGAATCTCCCAAATCGGGATGATAGGGAAGAATTTGGTAAAAAGGGCATAAAGAAGGGA
Organism: uncultured Syntrophaceae bacterium; assembly: GCA_964570075.1. Taxonomy (GTDB): domain Bacteria; phylum Desulfobacterota; class BSN033; order BSN033; family UBA1163; genus CALIBK01. The sequence goes on from CAZMWF010000140.1 coordinate 1,821, forward strand.
GAAGAAAGAGAGACACCCAATCAAGATCGACCACTCCACCCAGGTGGGAATATAGATGGCCCCTTCCACAGGAATTCTCTGTCGAGTAAGGGTGGGGACAATGATCACGAATCGTTCGAGCCACATCCCGATATTAATGGAGATGGAAGCGATCAATGTTCCTTTAATCGTTCGTGTCTTTGGATTTGCAAGGATTGGAAATGGAATGACAAAACAGAGAATAAAATGGAGCCAGAAAAGGGGAGCGTATTGTCCCGTAAGTTTTGACCAAAAAATGGCCATCTGGGAGGGTTCGTTCCCATAGAAAGTGGCCACATACTCCCCTAATGTAAAATATAACCAGAGAAGGGTCATGGCCAGAAGAAGGGTCCCCAGATTATAGAAATGGATGGGCTTTAAATATTCCTCCAGATGGTAGACCTTCCGAAGAATGGTCATGATGGTAATGACCGTTGCAATTCCAGAGAAAAGGGCACCTGCCACAAAATAAGGGCCAAAGATCGCGCTGTGCCACATGGGTTGGATCGTCATGGCGAAGACGTAGGAGACCACGGTATGGACAGTGATCATTATAGGAATGACAATAATGGACATAAACATGATAGCCTTCTCAAGGCGGTGCCATTGTTTTTCAGTCCCCGTGAATCCCAATGAAAGAATCTCATAGAGCCATTGCCTCTTCTTCATTCCAATATCTCTCATAATGGCAATATCTGGAATCAAAGCGAGATAGAGGCAGATCGAACTGACCGTCAAATAGGTCGCAATACTGCACACATCCCAGAGGAGAGGAGATCGAAAATGGGCGTAGCGGATGGCATAGAGCATTCGATCCGGTCTCCCTAAGTCAATCAGGACACTGCCCACGCCAAAAAAGAGGATAAAAACGGTCGTGAGTTCCGAGAGTCGACTGATCGGTCTTCGCCATTCCGCCTTCACGACCCTTAAGATTGCTGAGATAAACGTTCCCGCATGACTGATCCCAATAAAAAATACGAAGTTGGTAATGTAGACCCCCCAGAAGATCTGTCTTGAAAGTCCGGTTACACCCAGTCCTATTCGGTACTGAGTCAAATAAGCATATACCCCCCACAAAACCAGGGCGATGAGAATCGAAATGGTGAGGTAAAATCCTTTTCCTGACCTCCTCACATGTTCGAGGAGAGGAATTTCTTGATCAATGAGTCGGTGTTCTTTATTTCGCATCTCTTTTCCCTGTTGAGAAAACGGCCAATCTCCCCACCCTTTATACCATGTAATAAACCTTGGGCTTTGTTCCCAGTTCAGGCTGTCTTTGAAGAATGTGTCTTCCCATAAGAATCCTCCTCATTTCAGAGTTCGGATCATTGAGGTCTCCGAAAATAAGGGCCTTCTCTTTGCAAGCCTCCACACAGGCAGGGAGAAGGCCTTTGGCCAATCTCTCTTCACAGAAATTACATTTTTCCACTACCCCCTTGGTTCTGGTTGGAAATTCGAGATTCACCTTCTGGATAAAGGGTCTGGGATCCCGCCAGTTGAAACTCCGAGAGCCATAGGGACAACCCGCCATACAATATCGACATCCAATACATCGATGGAAATCCATCATCACAATCCCATCTTCTCTTTTCCAAGTCGCTCTCGTTGGACAGTATTTCACGCAGGGAGGATCATCACATTGATTACAGAAGACGATCACGGGTCTCCCCCGATACTCCTCTCGATTAAAATCATGAAGGTGTTCGGGAAAGGCCTTCCCATATTCGATGGTCCAAATCCATTTGACTTCTTCTTTCAGAGATCCAATGGAAGGGACATTGTGGACAAGGTGGCAGGCAAGGATACAATCCTTACAGCCCTCTTTAGCCTCCCAGCACTTTTTAAGATCAACCGCCATCGCCCATTTTTTCCCTGAGAAACCTTCTGGAGCAGGAGAAGGTTCAAGAGGTTTAATTTGAGAGACGACCTCCCATCCAGGCTTGACCATCAGCCCGAGAAAGGTAAGGCCAGCCATTTTCAGAAAACCCCTTCTTTTCAGTTCCACCTATTTCGCTCCTTTTTCAAGCTCCTGAGGATAGAGATGGCAATCCCAACATTTATTCGTCACTCCCATGTAGGTGTGACACCGATCACAAAATTTCGTCTTATCCTTGTGGCATTCCATACAGGTTCGATTTAAACTCATGGTATATTTCTTTTGATTACTGGCCTGATAGACCCTCATCCCATTTCGAACGACAGAGGTTCTCCAGTCCTCAAGAATCTCTTTATGATGAACTCGAATGATGTTTTTAGGCTCGATGCATTCCTTTTTGTCCTTTGGAATTTCGAGTTTCGGCACAGAGGTGGCCTTCCCACTGAGGGTATTATACCAGATAGGATAGGTCACCAATCCCACGAAGAAAAGAAGTCCAGGAATGATCTTTCGCCCATCAAAAAAGGTCATCCCTTCTCCTCCCCTTTTTTGATCGAAGAGGGATCGAGAGGTTCGCCACGAAGGTTAATCGTTCTTTCTTTTTCTCCCTTCAACACCAAGGCATTCCCCAAGAGCTCATGAATTCCTGCCACCTCCACTCCTGGCACCCAATACTCTAATAGAGGAGGAAGAGTGGCTTTGTCGATCGCACAGATGCAGGCCAGGAGATTAACCCCAAACCTTTCTTTTACATATTTCACTGCATTCGCCCTTGGAAATCCACCCCTTAACCGAGTCTCCATATTCTCATCCGCTCCTAAACCGGAACCACTCCCACAGCAAAAGGTCTTCTCCTTGATCGTATTTTCTGGCATTTCGTAAAATTCTGGGCAGACATGTCGAAGGATATACCGAGGTTCTTCGATCAATCCCATTCCTCTGGCGATATTACAGGAGTCGTGGAAGGTCACCTTCCATTTCTGGTTGCGGGTCGGATCCAGCTTCAATTCTTGGTTCATGATGAGATCGGCAGTAAACTCACAGATATGAACCATTTTGGTGGACCGGGCATTTTCAAAACGAGTCCCTGTGATAGGAGAAACGGGTTCTTCCAAGAAATCGGCTGGACCATTGAAGGTGTCCATATATTGATGGATGACTCGCCACATATGCCCACATTCCCCTCCCAGAATCCACCTCACCCCTAATCTCTTGGCTTCACTGTAGATCTTTGCATTCAATCTTTTGGCTAACTCAGCCGAGTGAAATAATCCAAAATTTCCTCCTTCAGAGGCATAGGTACTCCAGGTATAATCCAGACCAATCTCATGAAAAAGAAGAAGGTAGCCCAAAAAGGTATACCAGTGAGGGCTGGCAAAATAATCTGCCGAGGGAGAGATAAAGAGGATCTCTGCCCCCTTTCGGTTAATAGGAACCTCGATCTTGATCCCGGTTATCTCTCGGAGTTCCTCTACGGCAAACTCCACGGTCGATTTGAAGGCATGGGGGGGAACTCCTAAATGGTTTCCAGTCCGATAACAATTGGCAGCCGGCTCGATAATCCAATTGATATTCAGTCCGACCAGATTGAGCAACTCTCTTGCCATCATGGTGATTTCACAGGTATCGATTCCGTAGGGACAGAAGACAGAACATCGACGGCATTCCGTGCACTGATAAAAATACGAAAACCATTCCTTTAGCACCTCCTGGGTCAGCTCCCTGGCCCCTGCCAGTTTTCCAAATACTTTTCCCGAGAAGGTGAAATACCTGCGATAGATGGACCTCAGAAGCTCGGCCCTGAGGACAGGCATATTCTTTGGATCTCCTGAACCGATGAAGAAGTGGCATTTGTCTGCACAGGCTCCGCACCGAACACAGATATCAAGAAAGAGTCGATAGGAGCGGTAACGTTTCAAACGCTCCTCCATCCCCTTGAGAATCAACTCTTTCCAATTCTCCGGAAGCCTCCAGTCGTCCTCCTCTGGATGCCATTCCCTCGGATAGGGAAGATCGAGATAGGTCTGATGCTTGGGCGCAGCAGGATAACAGTAAGTCCCTTTCCGAAACTCGGCCGAGGGCTCTAACCAGCTCTTTTTGGGAAGCGTATAATCGATCTTTAACGATTTTTCTTTGGAAAGTTCCTCGGTCATCTCTATTCCTTCTCTACTGGCAATCCGACCTCCTTCATCGAGGCCCTAAATTCCTCCTCATACTCCTCATAGGTATGGACCTTCACTGGATAATTCCAGGGATTGATGTGTCGTTTGTTTCGACTGGTATTGGTCAAGTTTTTTGTGGGACTCAAAAAGATCCCTGGCATATGCATGAGTTTGCTAAAGGGGAAATAAGAAAAGAGAAGAGCAACAAGAAAGAGATGGACATAGAAAAGGAGATGGACACCCTTGGGTGGGATAGGTCGAAAACGGAGCATGCCCAAACTCCATTCCTTCACTTGAATGAGGTCGACCTTAAAAAAGAGCCTCATGAGAACTCCGGAGAGGGCAATCCCAAAGATGAGGAGGAGAACAAAGTAGTCCGAAGGAAGAGAAATATACCGGATTTGGGAGTAGAAGATCCGTCTCAAAAAAAGATAGCCCAGAGAGGCCAGGAAAAGAATATCACTCATGTAAAGAATGGGGAAAAGTCCTTGAAGGATAGAATCTAATCTTTGAAGAAAAACGATCAGAGAGGGAATGGGTTCGAGAAAGAATCGAAGGTGCCTCAATCCAATCCAAAGAAAAGACCAGTGAAACGCCATGGCTCCTATCCAGAGGAGAACACTGGGTTTGAATAAAAGTCGATAAGGGGCTTCCAGTTCCACCTTCTCATTTCTTAGAAGGGGTCGAAAGAAGAGGATATCCAGAGCCAACCTTTTAATGACCCCACTGGTGGTAGAGGGACTATCAATCCCATCGGCTTCAACCCAATCGAGAGACTTTTGCTGTCCGCAAACGATTGGAATATGAAAAGGCACCGGGGAGGAGGACCATTTTAAGACCCGATAGATAAAACCGATGAGAAAAAAGAGACCGGCTAAATAGGGAATGAAAATAGAAAAGAAAGGATAAAGCTCCATCCCCTCGATCCCAATGATCACAAAGAGGATCAACAAAAGCATTCCTGAAATGGAATACCAGAGACCCATCTCCAAAGAAGCCCTCAAAATTCTAAGGACAAGGTCCAAAATTCGAATCGGTTCTCTCTTTCCATATTCGAATTCGGGAGTTTATGGATTTTCCTCTTCTCCATTCTGTGTTTTTGTTTTCGAGGCGCTTATTCGTTCCATCATCCTGAAGGCCATCTCTCTTTCAGCCCTCGCCTGATTGATGCGAATCTCACAAATCTTTTCCCGACAATCCATGTAGAGATCAAATGCCTTAAGGGCCATGGCATCGATTCTTGATTGAAATCTTAACCACTCCTCCATGAGCGATTCCTTCAGAATCTCATTCCTTAACGTCTCCTCAATCGCCCTCTTCAGCATAAAGATAAATCCAATCCCTTTGGATGGAGGAAAATCTTGAACGGCTCTGATTTTTAAAATCGAATCTAAAGAACTCCGACACCTCTCATCCTGAACCCCTTCACAGAGTTTTTCAAAAAGGATCCCTATCTCTCGGAAGATTGTCGAACCCACGGGATTGGTAAATGGATCCCTATCCTTTCTCATCAGGGAGGCCGTATCCGGGGGATAGGTTTCAACGATGAGGTCGAACCATCTCTCTAAAATGGTCCTCTTATTTTTTATTAATAAATCCTGGACGGTCATCTACAGACCACTTATTCCCTAAAGCGCGACCACCTCATAATTTAGAAGAACATCTAAAATTTCACCCATCGTGGCTAATCGCCCTAGGATGATTTTATCCGTGAGTCCAAGTTCCCTGACACAGAGCTGACCTGCAAGAAGTTGGACCCCTTTCTCTTCAAGGCGTTTGAGATAGGGGGCTACAGGAGAGTCCTTGGTTAATAAGTTCACTCCAGTATTCCAGAAAACGATCGCCCTTGGAGAGTCCTCCCGTTCCGTGAGACTCTTCAACAGGGACACCAAGATTTCGTATCCCAGATTATCATCCCCTCGGCCAATGCTTTCAGAGCCTAATAGAAACACTTTCCCCTTTTGATCCGCCATCCCCTTCTTCCCTATCCCTTATTTCTCTCCCTATTGGGATTCATCAATGCCACTCCCAATCGATGAAGGGCTTTTTCATCTCTACCATGGCGTTTGCCACTAATTCAACCAATCCTCCATAAAAGATGCTGTGCCTCTCCCAAAGATGATAGGCGCCCAGGAGATCTCGAATCGCCCCTTTACAGTTAGAGCAAGGGGCGCATACATATTTTTTGATTCCTGGGTCTAATTCACCTTGGAAAGCCTCAAGGATCTGTTTCAGTTTCATTCGACTGGAGATATTCTCCTTCCATTGTTGGAAATTCATCGACCTCATAATCGCAAATCCACTTCCCCCTCCACAGCAGTAATTTTCCACCCCATGGGGTTCCATCTCTCGGAATTGAGGACAGATCTTTCGAAGAATTCTTCGCTGAGGGTTGACAATTCCCATCAGGCGAACCACATTACAGGGATCGTGGAGGGTCACTGGAAAATCATTTCGGTTGGGATCTAACTTGATTTTGTCATGAAGGACCAGATCCTCCATCAAAGGTAAATAACTCTCTCTCGGGAAATTCATTTCATCCACAAGGATTCGATCAGCAATGACAATCAGACCTTTATGGGCATGACCACATTCTCCCATGACCATCTTCTTCACCTCGAGCTTTCGAGCCACCTCCACCTGTTTTAACGAAATTCTTGCCAATTGGACATCATCATACCATGTCCCATAATTGGTCGCTTCATAACCATAAATTTCACTCGAGAGAGTCCAGCTCAGACCCGCTGCCTCAAAGATAATGGCAAAGGCGATAGGATTTTCAATCCAGGATAAGAATTCACCCGAATTATGGATAAGTAAAATTTCAGCCCCTTTCCGATCGACAGGGATCTTGATTCTTTTCCCCCATTTCTCCTCGATCTCCTCCTCCATAAATTCAATCATCCCTTGAAAAGCGGGTGGAGAGACCCCCGTACTGGATCCGATTTTAAGTTGCTGAACCGTTCCAGCCTCGTGGAGTTCCTTCGGAGCCATTCCCAACTCCTGACTGAACAGTTTTCGGAGTTCTCTGCCGATCAGGCCATTGTCACTTCCAAGGGGACATTGCTGGGCACATCGTCTACAGAGGGTACACCGATAGGCCAGTTCCGCAAGTCGGGCAAGCATCGGCCAGTTCAGTTCAATCTCATCTCCCGTCAATTTAGAAAGGAATTTTCCTCTTTTTTTGATATATTTATTAATGATCTTTCGAAGGATTTCAGATTTAAAGGTGGGTCGATAGATCTCCTGTTTCCCACTTGCAATATAGACCGGGCAGGCCTCACTGCAGGTCTGACAATGAACACAACTCTCAAGAGACTGAATGAGAGGTTGCCAGAAAAGCCAATTATCATCTGAGGAGAGCAATTTTCTGAGGCCCTCAAGGAAACGTTGGACCAATTTCTCTTCTTCTTCCCTATTTTTCGGTCTGGGAAGCGAAAGAGCGGAAACCCCATCCAAGAAGCATTCATAATTCTTCTTCTGATCTTCCGAAAGGGATGGATAAGGATCCTTTTTTTCCTGATCCAATGGGGGAGGAAGAGGCATTAACTCCTCTTCGGAAATCCTCACTAAAGGCTCTTCCATTCGGCGGCTCAAATCTTGGGGTCGAATCTTTTTCTTCTTCGAGGTCATCGTCTCATTGGGTCATAGGAGGTTCCGAAACAATCTCCTTCCATCGCTTTCCCGACTGAATATGAGGGGCTGACCACCTTACCGGTCGTTCCAGATGTTCCTTAATTCGCTTTTCCATCTGACTTCCCCTTCGATAGGGCACTTCATCCCATCGAAGGTAATGATAATATCTAAAAAAAAGTTGATAGACATGACCAAAAGGTAAATAGACGAGCCATGCCGAGGCAAAAAGGATATGAAGGGCGGGACCAAAGGAGGGATGAAGTTTTTTTTCAAAATCAACAAAGGTGACCTGATCTCTTACATACTTCAGGAGATCGGGCATGCTGGACTTGAAATGGAAATCTACGGCATACACCCCGCCGATCAAGGTAAGAAGGATGAAAATCCATTTAAGGTAATGGACTGGAGGATAATCCATTTTCAATGCTTCATCTTTGATTCTCAAATAGAGAATCATTCCTCCTCCTATGAAGGTCACCAGGGTTGAGAGGGTTCCCCAAATCCATCCAAGGTTGGAGATTCCATGAATAGGTCCAATCAGGGCAAAAAGGAAGAGCCATGCGTGCCACAGAATAAGAGAGTAGAGACCTAAATGGAAGAGATATAAGGGAACCCAGAATTTCCGATTCCGATGAAAAAATTCTCTTAAAAAGAGAAGGTCCAGAAACATGGATCCGAATTTTTTGAAGAACGGGTTGGGTATCCCTTTCCACCAATCCTGGGACTCATAAATGGAACTCCCTCTATAAAGATCCCAGGAGAGATGGAGAGGTGCAGAGAGGGTCTTTCGGACTTGAAAGACCGTTGCGATCACAAAAAAAAGAATACTCCCATAAAAAATAAAAAGGATCAGCCCTCCCATCGATTCTCCAAAAAAGACCAAATTGGAATATCTAAATCCAAAACGAACCTTTTCACTCCAATGATTCACCCTCCCAACCGTCACTCCGAGACTCTCATTGGGAATGATGATGGAAAGGTTTCGAATCGATCCTTTCGGGATGCTCCACCCGAATTTCGAATTTCGAAACGAGGGTTTTAGACGCAGCCTGTTGGCTTTGGCAATCCGGCCACTTTGCAGGCCCCCTTCGCCGGACCACTTGGAAAGAGTTGATAGATGGTCTTTAGATCAAATCCTGTCTGTTTGCAAAGCATTCGAATAGGTGGAGCAATTCCGAATTTCAGATAGTAATCCCTCAGGTAGTTCACGACCTTCCAATGATCCTCCGTCATGGATGAAACGTTCTCGGTTTTGGCTAAATCCTCTGCCACCTCCTTATTCCACTTTTCGGGTTCCTGGATGAACCCATCCTCATCGATCTCAATCTCCATTCCACCTAACTTAGCCTTTGCCATTTTCGACCTCCTTATTCTTTAATAAATTTCTCAGGGGATTCGTCAAACTCTTTCTTACAAGCCTTGCTATCAAAATAATAAGTCTTATCTTTATAAGTACTGGTAGCTCGTGGTTTACCCGCTACCGCACCATAAAGGACCCCTACCTTACTAATTTCCATCTCCCTTCCACATACCGGACACCTCACTTCCAATCGTTCTTCGCTCATCTTATCCTCCTTTACTTCTTTCTACGAAAGAAATAAATCCCTCTGACCAAGGGTCAGTTCCTAAGGCATGGATATGAAGATAGGAAGCGAATACATTTTTAAATAAAATACCATCCCTTTTCCCGTCAATCCCATGACCCCGTTGGAGATGATAGATATATTTCATTTCATTTTTGATAGAAAGTTTTGAGTGATGAAATTCATGACCCCGGATCTTTAATCCCTTTTCAAAAAGTGGATTGTCTCCAATCACCTCTGCGATGACATATCCGTGTCCCTGAGGCCGATCAGAGATTTCTACCTCGGCCGGAAGAATTCCAACCATTTCATAGGATCGATTCTTCCAGAAGATCTTTTCACATAAATACATTAGACCTGCACATTCGGCATAAACGGGAAGACCCTCTCGAATGGTTTTTGCAATGTCTCTTCTCAGTCCCACATTCGCTTCTAATTTTTCAAGAAAGAACTCAGGGAATCCCCCTCCAATATAAAGGCCATCTATAGAGGGCAATCGGTCCTCCAAAGAATTGATAAAGAGAAGGTCGGCTCCTCTGTTGATCAAGGCCTCAAAATTTTCTGGATAATAAAAATTAAAAGCCCGGTCACGAATGACCCCAATCTTTACCTTTGAAGGGGTGAGAGGAGGCTCTTTTAGAGTTCCTCCTTTCTCCCCTCTTCCCCCAAACGAGTTAAATTTCTTTGCAATCTCTATAATCCCATCCAAATCAAGAAAGGGTTTAAGTTTTTTACCGATAAGCTCTACTTTAAATTCGGCTTGCTCTAATTCTCCAGAAGGAATGAGTCCGAGGTGTCGTTCAGGGATATTTAAATAGAGATCTCTGGGGATTTTTCCAACGACAGGGATGTGGCAATACGTCTCGATCGCCTCGATTAATTTCTTTTCATGTCTTGGACCTGAGGTATGATTAAGAATGACACCGGCGATTTGAATATCAGGCTGAAACTCTTGATACCCCCTCAGCATGGCGGCAATGCTTCCTGTCATCCTGCTGGAATTGATGACCAAGAGGATGGGAATATGAAAAAGGCGGGAGATTCCTGCAGTGGTCCCCTTTTCATCTATTCCATCATAAAGCCCCATCGCCCCTTCGACAATAACCAGATCCACCCTATTGGAGGCAGACCAAAAGTTCTGAATTAACTTTTCTTCTGGGATTAGGAAGAGATCAAGATTGCGGCAACTTCGCCCGGCCGCGATCGTAAGCCATGAAGGATCGATATAATCCGGACCTTTTTTAAATGGCTGAACTGAAAAGCCTTTCTCTTTCAGTAAGTGACACAGAGCAATCGCAACCAGGGTTTTACCTGAATGACCTTGGGGCGAAGAAATCAGAACGGAACCCCAAGGTCTTTCAGGATAAATGGACCGCTCCTCTCCCACCATATGTTAGGTATCATGCTTCCCGGGGAGGGCCACGTAGGTAATTCCACCAAAACTGCGATATTCAATTTTTCCTTCCTTTGCCAGTTCAGCAATGGCTTTGTCGACCAAGCTCTTATCCTGCCCCACGGCCCTCGCTACATCCTTATTCTTAGCCTGACTTACAGTGGCCAGATATTTGAGAATGCTTTCCTTTAATTCTTCACTCATGGATAACCTTCCTTCTTACCATTTAAATTGAGTGGTGGTTCTCCAGGTTTCTCTGGCATAGGTAAAATCATCAATATGTTGTTCTACAAATGGGAGATTCGTGAGCTTAAAAAACCTCTCCCACCCTATCCTCTCAATCCACTCTCCCATCCTTTCGTATTTCCTTGCATGTTTTGCATAAACCCCGACGATCCTCTTGATCACCTCCACCACTTCTGGCCATCGAGGAGGATGATTGGGAAGATAGGGAACGATTAATCGAGAAAACATGGGTGGTTTTCTTGCATTAGACACTTTTCCTCCTGCATAGATGGCCACTCCATCCCCCTCAGGATCAGCGAGAGGCATCGCAGGACAAACGGTAAAGCAGTTCCCGCAATACATACAGAGGTCTTCTCTAACGACCACACTCTTCACCTCTTTATCTGGATGACGTCGAATCGCCCCGGTAGGACAAGAGGCGATCGTCGTTGGAATCTCACAAACGGCCCCCAACTTTTCATGGTCAATCTTTGGGGGCTTGGTATGAATCCCTACTATCGCCAGATCTGAGCAGTGGATGGCTCCACACATATTGATACAACAGGCAAGGGAGACCCTTAATTTGGCTGGAAGTTTCATCGAGGTAAAGTAGGGGTAGAGTTCATCCATCAAAGATTTAACGATGCCAGAGGCATCGGTGGCTGCACTGTGACAATGAAGCCATCCTTGAGTATGGACAATATTAGAGATCCCATTTCCCGTTCCCCCTACGGGGAGTCCAAGTTTTTTAACCTCCTCTACAATCGATTTAATATTCTTCCTGTTCGAGGTCATGAATTCAATGTTATACCTGCTCGTGAAGCGGAGATAGCCATCACAGTACTTATCGGCGATATCGCAGATATCCCTGATGAAATCGATGCTCACCAATCGGGGAGAGCCTACCCTCACCGTAAAGACTTCGTCTCCGGTTTCAGAGACGTGTCTTAAAATCCCTGGTTTTAAAATTTCATGATACTTCCATCTCCCGTAATTTTTCTTAATGACCTCCGGAAGCATCTCTTGATAATTGGGTGGTCCAATATCGGTCTTTGGCATTTTAAACCTCCTCTTCTCTATTCACTTAGCGCCAGGCGTTACGCGCTCTATGGTTAAAAGAAGACGTAGGGATTTGCCCTCGGGGCCTTGATCATCTGAGGCATCGGTTTTAACCCAATGGCTTTCAGAAAATTCCTCATCCCTACCCTTTCAATCAATTCACCAACCCTTTCTCTCACCCTTCCATTCTCATCCCACCAATCCCATATCTTTCGAATAAGATCTTTAAGTTCGGTATAAGGGGGTTCCAGTTTCATAAATGGAACGATCACGGAAGAAAGCATGGCTCCTTTCAGGATGGGAGCCTTTCCCCCGATGAGCAGGGTCGCTCCCTTATCCTTTCCTGGTCGGATGGCTTTGGTCATCTTATTGATACAGTGCATGCATCGGACACAATCTTCGGCTACCACTCTGAGCCTCTTTGTTTTCTCATCCCATTTGAGTGCATTAGTGGGACATTTATCCACGACAAGCCCTTTCACATCAAAACCCTCTTTGACATATTCCTTAATCGCTTTTTGATCGATCTTCAGGCTATCCCTCCAAGTGCCAATGATCGTGAGGTCTGCTCTGGCAATGGCAGCGACACAGTCATTGGGACATCCTGAAATCTTAATCTTAAATTTATAGGGCCACCTCGGACGATGAATTTCATCCTGAAATTCCATCGTCAAATTATAAACCAGATCCAGGGTATTAATATTGGTCCATTCACATCGTGCAGGGCCGATGCAAGCAGTGGGGGTCCTCAATGCTGAACCTGACCCTCCTAAGTCAAAACCCACCTCTGTCAAAGCATCAAAACAGGACTGTAGGTTAGCTGTGGTCGTCCCGAGGAGAATAATATCTCCCGTGGAACCATGGAAATTGGTCAGTCCACTCCCATACCTCTCCCAAACATCACAGAGTTCCCTTAACTTTTTGGTGGAATAGAACCAACCCGCTGGATGATTGACTCGAAGGGTATGGAAGGATTCCACGTTAGGAAATTGGTCAGGGACATCGGAGTACCTGCCAATCACTCCCCCTCCATATCCCGTAACCCCAACAATTCCACCGTGTTTCCAGTGGGTCACCTTATCTTTAAATGACAGTTCTTGAACTCCGAGCAGATCCTTGGCTGCTGGATTTTTTTGGGCTGCTCGCTTGATCTCTTTGACAAAACTCGGCCAAGGACCCTTTTCCAATTGATCCAATAAAGGCGTTCCTTCGTCCATGAATTCACCCCCCTTTTTATTTTTATTCTAAAATGGTTTTTTAAATTTACTTTACAACTCCAAAAATTCTTTGTCAACCATTTTTAACGGAACGACGTAATCCCTCACTCAGTAGCGGGGAATAAGCCCGAGAGAGGTATTGGGTTCGATGGCTTTCGGAAATACTCCTATAAGGCTTGAAATGATTTCCACTTTGGGTGAGGAAATCCGGTTTCGCTCAAAAAAACTTGACAAAACTA
>CAZMWF010000141.1:0-42135 GCA_964570075.1 uncultured Syntrophaceae bacterium
TTCTAAGAAGAAAACGAAAGGAATCCCTTCACTTTTAACCCCTCCGCGTTCTATGGGTACTCCTGTCACGCTTAAATTTAGTTCCCCCTTTCAGTGAGAGAATACAATTGAAAAAAAAAGATCAACCCTTATAATATTTAATTAAGATAGAGGAACCGTAGAAAAAGAGTAAGGCCATCACAGGAAAGGGGGAAGGACCATGTTTGAGGAATCATGGGAAGATTTTTTTGACTTTCGTTTTGGCCCCTTCCGAATGGGTGCTTCACTCAGGCCCTTCAGGGCCAGTTACTCCAGAACTAAGGATTCCCATATTTTGAAGCTTCGTTTGAATCCGGAACTTAAAAAAACCGATATAAAAGTCAGGCTATTAAAGGACGGAATCCTGGAAATCGAATGGCCCCGCAGGGCTGAGGGAGAGGAGATTCCTGTAGAATAGAACTGGAATCAAAGGAAAGATAATCGAAAGCATTCATAGGCATTGAGGGTGGTCTGTTGGGTGACCACCTCCGGGTCCAATCCCTTGAGGAGTCTCACCTCCTCCATCGTCATCCTTACATCTTTAGGTCTGGATTCCATTCCCTGATAAGAAACAGGGGTATCCGTTTCTAATAGAATTCTCTCCAGAGGGGCCTTTCTGATGGCTTCTCGATGAGGAGGACTATAGGCTAAGGCAGGGGTTGCGGAAATGAAGTAACCCTTCTTAAAAATTTCATCCAGCAGGTCCAGAGGACCTGAATACCAATGAAAAACAGCTTGACGAATTCCTTTGTCCGAGATCATTTGGAAGGCCTCTCGATGAGAAAATCGACAGTGAACAATGATCGGCTTATCAAACTGGCTCGCGATATCAAGAAGTTCATTAAATACCTTATGCTGGAGCTCTTTCTTCACCTTCGCCCTATAATCCAATCCAATCTCCCCTAAAGCCACACAATCCATGATGTGATTCCGAATAAATAAAAGATTGGCTTCTATCTCCTCCTCGATCACCTCCCATGGATGATATCCAATAGCCGGATAAACATATTGGGGGTAGGACTGACTGATCTCCATGGTTTTCTTATTCGATTCCATCTCACTCCCTACAGCCATCACTCCTCCCACTCCGGTCTCTTTGGCCGCAGAAAGGGATTGCGAGAGATCTTTTAATTCTGCCAGGTGAGCATGGGCATCAAACAAGAACATAGGATCGATCTATAATCCCTCCATCAGATGGGGGATAAGCCCGAGAGGGGTATTGGAGAAACCCATTCCGCCAGAGGCGGATCCGACTTGGTCGGAAGTGCGGCCACCTTAAATGCCCCATAGAAATCATCACTTCGGTTAGTTTTAATCAGAAACCCATTTCTTCGATGGATCGATTCGTATTCTTTAAACATATAAATTGATCCGCATTCTATGGGTTTCGGAAATACTCCTGTCGGGCTTAAATTTATTTCTACCCTTCAGTGAGGGGTCACTTACAAGAGTAATCCTTCCCCTGATTGAGTGCCGGGGGTCCTGCAAAATGGAACCAATCGGTGGTTGGTGGTGAAATTGACGCCCGTAAAGGTTGAGGCCTGAAGAGTTAAATTTTAAATGACATCGAAAGGCTTGGATCGAAAGGGGAACTTGTATTTTTAAGAGGGATTGATTAAGATTGAGATTCAAGAAAGGAGATCCTCTATGCTCAGGATTTTAAGAGAACATGCCTCTTCCTGGATGCTACGAGGAATTCTTATCCTGGTAGCCGTGACCTTTATCTCCTGGGGAGGCTATTCATTGATCCGCGAAAAGAGACCCACCTATGCAGCGAAGGTCAATGGAGAGGTGATCAGTCTCAAGGACTATCACGAAGCCCTTCAGAATGTCATCAAACAGTATCGTGAGGCCCTGGGATCGGCTTTTACCGAAAAGATGATGGAGGAAATGAAAATCAAAGAGCATGTTTTGGATGAACTCATCTCTCGTCTCCTCATCCTTCAGGAAGGGAAGAGGTTGGGAATAAACACTTCGGATGAAGAATTGAGAAGGATGATCGAATCCCACCCCTCCTTTCAGATCGATGGCCGGTTTGATCCTCGACTCTATGAAAGATTCCTCCATCTCAATCGCCTGAGTGCAGGAGAGTTCGAACAGATGCAAAAAGAGAATCTTCTCTACCTGAAGGTGGTCAATCTGATTAAGCTCGGTGGTGGAAAGATCTCTGAAGGAGAGCTGTGGGATGCCTATCTCTTTGAGAATGAACGAATTAACCTCCATTTTATTAAAGTCTCCTCCCATCCCTTCCAGAAAGACGTGAGTGCGAACGAGATTGAAATGAAGGATTATTATCAGAAACACCAAGAGGAGTTTCGAATCCCTGCCTTGATCAAGGTTCAATATCTTGCCTTTCGGCCCTCCGATTTTGAAGCCACCGTCCAAATTTCTCCCGATGAGGTGAAACGGTTCTATGAGCTTCGAAAGGAGAGTTTCAAAACACCCAGGCGTGTCAGGGCGAGAGAGATTCTTCTGCCTGTTGACCCCCAGGATTCAAACGAAAAGGTGGAGGAGAAAAGGAAAAGGGCTGAGGAGATCTTAGAGAAAGCGAAAAAGACCAAAGACTTTGCCTCTCTGGCCAAACAATACTCTCAATCTCCTTCCGCTTCGAAGGGGGGAGAGTTAGGGTGGATCGAGGAAGGAATGGTCGAAGAGGCTATTCAAAAGGCCCTCTTTTCAACCCAACCAGGGCAACTCAGTGGGGTGATCAGAGGAAGAGCGGGTTTCTATATTTTTAAAATTGAGGAAGTGATGGAAGAGAAACAGAGAACTCTGGAGGAGGTAAGGGATCAGATTCTTCAATCCCTAAAAAAAGAAAAGGCAAAGGCCGTGGCTTCTCGAAAGGCAGACGATGCCTTTTATTCCCTCTTTCGGAGTCGAGAGTTAGAAGCCTATGCCCGGGAAAAAAATATTCCTATCAAAACCACCGATTTTATAAAAGAGGGAGAGGAGATTCCAGAAATCGGAAGGAATCCTTCCTTCTATTCCAGTGCCCTTTCCCTTAAAGTGGGAGAGATTTCTCCGGTTCTCTCCATCGGGCCAAACTTTTATATTCTGAAATTGTTGGAGAAGAAGGAATCCCGCATCCCCTCCTTCGATGAGGTGAAAGAGGAGGTCCACCGAAAAGTCATCGGGATGAAAGCAGAGGAGAAGGCTCGAGAGTTTTCGGAAGGAATCCTTAAAGAGATTCAAGCAGGAAAAGAGATCAGGGAAGTGGCTCATGGGAAAAGGCTCTCTGTAGAGGAAACAGGATTTTTTCACCGTGCTGCAGGGGTCATTCCTAAGATCGGTCCGGCCACGGAGTGGATGTCCGTCGTTTCTTCTCTATCCGCAAAGAATCCCGTTCCCAAAGAAGTCATCAAGACAAAAGAAGGTTACTTTATCGTGAAGCTTCACCAGATCGAAGCTCCTGATCCTGAAAAATTTTCCTCTCAAAAAAAGGGATTGGAGAGGAGGTTAGTTTATCAGCGGCAAGAAGAGTTTTTCAGAAATTGGCTTCAGCAATTGAGGGCAAAAGCCAAGGTCGAAATCAATAAAGAGATCCTTTAATATCGTGGAGGGGAAAGGTGAAGGAACTTCTACAGAAAAGAATCCTGGTCACAGGAGGAGCCGGTTTTTTGGGTTCCCACCTCTGTGAACATCTTTTGAGGAAGGGAGAGGATGTCCTCTGTGTGGACAACTTCTATACAGGAACAAAAAGAAATATCGCTCACCTCTTAGACCAACCTTATTTCGAACTCCTTCGTCACGACATCACCTTCCCTCTCTATGTCGAGGTGGATGAAATTTATAATCTTGCCTGTCCGGCCTCTCCTGTTCATTATCAGAATGACCCCGTTCAGACCACGAAAGTAAACGTCCATGGGTCCATCAATATGCTCGGGCTGGCCAAACGATTGAGAGCCAAGATCCTTCAGGCCTCTACCTCCGAGGTCTATGGAGACCCTACGATCCATCCTCAGCCTGAAACCTATTGGGGAAATGTCAATTGTATTGGACCTCGTTCCTGCTATGACGAAGGGAAGCGATGTGCCGAAACCCTGTTCTTCGATTATCATCGACAGTATAAGATCAAGATCAAAGTGGCACGGATTTTCAATACCTATGGTCCCCGAATGCATCCCAATGATGGACGGGTGATTTCTAATTTTATCCTTCAGGCCCTCCGAAACGAACCTATTACTGTCTATGGAGATGGGCTTCAGACCCGATCCTTCTGTTACGTGGACGATATGATTGAAGGACTGATCCGACTCATGGATTCCCCTGATGAGATGACCGGTCCAATCAATCTCGGTAATCCGGAGGAGATCTCCATCCTTGAATTAGCCCAAAAGATCATCGAACTCACGGGTTCAAGATCAAAGATTCTTTTTAAACCTCCTCCGGTAGATGACCCAAGGCATCGCCAGCCTCTGATCGATCTCGCAAAAGAAAAGTTAGGATGGACTCCGAAGACCCCTCTGGTGGAGGGACTCAAGAAGACCATCCAATATTTTGAAGAACTCCTTCGAGGAGGCTATCCCTATTAAAGAGAGATCAATGTCTTTTGCGGGTGGGGAAGGAGAGCTGTCTCTGAGATTCAGGGTAAGGAATCCCGAAATGTTGATAGGCTAATTCGGTGGCCTTTCTTCCATTCTGCATCCTTGCCACAAAACCAATCTTTAAGAGATAGGGTTCAATCATATCGATCAAGGTATCCGCTTCCTCTTGGAGGGTGGCTGCAATGGCCTCCAGACCCACGGGTCCTCCGTGATAGTATCGAATAATCGTCTCGATAAATCTTCGATCGAGACTCGTGAGTCCGATCTCATCCACGCCCTCTAAACGGAGGGCTTCATCTGCGACTTCTCGATTGATCCTCCCCGGCCCCCGGATCTCGGCATAATCTCGAACCCTCTTGAGAAGACGGTTAGAGATTCTTGGGGTACCTCGAGACCGTTTAGCAATCTCTTCTGTCCCCCCCTCATCGATGGGGATATTGAGAAGGGCAGCAGAACGTTTTACCACCTGACAGAGTTCTTCTGTCGTGTAGAAATCAAGATTTCTCAATATACCGAATCGTTCTCGAAGGGGAGCCGAAAGAAGTCCCGCCCGTGTGGTCGCTCCAACAAGGGTGAATCGTTCCAGACGATATCGGTGGCTTCGGGCGTGGGCTCCCTTATCAAATATGAAATCGATACAGAAATCCTCCATGGCTGGATAAAGAAACTCTTCCACGACCTTGGGGAGTCGGTGAATTTCATCGATAAAGAGGACATCCCCTCTCTCTAAGTGGGTAAGGATGCTAATTAAATCTCCCCCCTTTTCAAGGGCTGGTCCTGAGGAGGTGATAATTCGGACACCCATCTCATTGGCAATGATATGGGCCAGAGTCGTCTTGCCTAATCCTGGGGGAGAATGGAAAAGGATATGATCCAGTGGTTCGCCTCTCCTTTTGGCCGCTTCGATGGCAATCTCCAGGGTTTCCACCACCTGCCTCTGGCCGATATACTCTGAGAGTCTTCGGGGTCTCAGATCCAGGAGTTCCCCTCCCGTGGAGGAGCTTTCTCCTTCACCATTTTTCTTTTCCTGAGATTCTTTTTCGTTTTTTACCATGGATTTCCCTTTATCTTCCCCTCTTTTTTAACCGGATTTGGAGAGGGGCCCTCCTTTTTGACCTCGATAGACTTCTTCAAAGAGTTCTTCCGGTGTGGTTATGCTCGGATTCCTCTCCAAGGCCTCCCTCACCATTCTTTGAGCTTCACTCACTTTATGGCCAAGGTCTTTTACCAGAACTTCTTCTACCTGCTTCTTAAAATCGATGACCTCCCCTTCGATAGGAATCTGATCCTCCCTCATCAGGGCAAATTTCCCTACTTTTCCGTGAAGGGTCGCAATGATTTTATCGGCTGTCCTTTTCCCGATCCCCCTGAGTTTTTCGAGGGTCTTTGAATCCCTTTCTTCAATAGCACGGGCAATTTCAGGAATAGGGAGGGTGAGGGCTTTAGCCGCAGTGGGAGGCCCGATATCCTCTACGGTGATAAACTTTTCAAAAAACTCTTTTTCAGGTTCGTGGTTGAAACCGATGAGAAGGGGTTTAGGATGCCGTTCGGTCTGATGATAGGAGATATAGAGTCTCACCACCTCTCCGTCCTCACCAGCCTTTTTGGAATTGAACGTTTTTCGGACAATGGCCGGCAGAAGGATCTCATAGCCAACGCCATTGGTTAATATGACGACCCGATCCTCTTCTTTTTTAAGAAGTTTTCCTTCTATATATCGGATCATTTTCCATCCGTTTCAGCCGAGAGTCACTTTTGATGTCCTGCTACCATCTAAAATTTCTATTCCGCGAAAGTCCAGTTAAAGCCAAAGCGAGTGCATCGCCCGCATGACTTGAGCTGAGAGGTTTTTCAATCCTGAGAATTTGACGGATAGCCCTCTTGATTTGTTCCTTGTCTGCTCTGCCACTTCCGGTGAGGGCATATTTCACTTCAGTCGGTCTAACCTCCACGACAGGGATCCCTTCCTCTTGGGCCATAAGGTAGATGACTCCCCTGACTTCTCCCAGCTGGATAGCCGCCTTTGGATACTGTTTTAGAACAAACACCTCTTCAAGAACCAAAAAATCGGGTTTCCATTTTTCGAGAATCTCTTTCAAGCCATCATAAATCGTTTTCAATCGGAAGGAGAGGGGGGAATTGGACCTCGTTCGGATGGCTCCCCATTCACAAGCCCTTCCTCCATAATCTAACGCCTCTACCACTCCGAAACCGGTCATGGCCAATCCTGGATCGATCCCAATCGCCTTCATGGCTACCCTTAGATGTAGAAAAAGCCACCCCATCGTTTTCTTGCTTGAGGTGGCTTTTATCAATCATCCGGGAGATTCTTCTTTAGGCACTAAGCCTTTCCATCTCCTCATCGGAAATATCGAAGTTGGCATAAACTTTTTGAACGTCGTCTGAATCCTCAAGCCCCTCCATCAATTTCAACATTTGTTCCGCCTCTTTCCCGCTTAACTTTACGGTCGTCTGGGGAACCATGGTGACCTCTGCGTAGTTGAGTTTAAATCCAGCCTCTTCCAATGCCCTCCTCACTTCCTCAAACTGGGATGGAGGGGTGGTGACTTCAAAATCTTTTCCGGTGTCCTTGACATCGAGGGCCCCTTTCTCTAAGGCCACTTCGATCAGACGGTCTTCATCCACACCATTTTTATCGATAAGGATCAGGCCTTTCTTTTCAAACATCCATGAGACGCAACCTGACTCTCCTAAACTCCCGTTGTATTTAGAGAAGATGTGTCTGATATCCGCTACGGTTCGGTTTTTATTATCGGTTAAGACCTCTACCATCATGGCCACTCCCCCTGGGCCATACCCTTCATAAATGAGGTCTTCGTAATGAGTCCCTTCCAGCTCTCCAGTTCCTTTTTTAATCGCCCTTTCGATATTCTCTTTTGGCATATTTTCTGCTTTAGCAGCAAGGACAGCAGATCGAAGTCTGGGGTTGGCATTGATATCTCCTCCCCCCAATCGGGCGGCGACCATGATCTCACGGATGAGCTTCGTAAAGATCTTTCCTCGTTTGGCGTCTGCCGCCCCTTTTTTTCGTTTAATCGTGCTCCATTTTGAATGACCGGACATATCGCCCTTATCCTTTTAAAATGAATGGTGGGCGCTACTGGATTTGAACCAGTGACCTCCTGCGTGTGAAGCAGGCGTTCTCCCCCTGAACTAAGCGCCCAAGTGCTATTTATTTTATTAGATTCTATCGAAAAGTCAACCCTGATATCAAATTTGTAAGAAGTAACGCTCCAGGATCATCCATTGTAGGGTATCCAAGGGTCTTCCATAACCCTTCTCCTTCTGGAGGGCTCGAATCCCACAGATAATACAAATCGAAATAGGATCTGATTTTCCTACTCCCCTCACATTCTTCATCGTTGGATCAGTGAGGAGTTTCATTCTCAGTCCTTTCACGAAATGGTAAAGATCACGATAGATGGGGAAGAAAGGAGAGGATTCAGCCTTTCCTTCATAAGGGAAAAGATGTCTCCGAATTCCTTCTCTTAATGCTTCAGACCAGCTTTTCAGCCGGACCTCTTCTATCTCCTTTCGCAATACTTCTAAAATATCTGTATGCCCTATGTTCCAGTCCATCAGTTCATCCATGAGCTCCTCATAGGTTCGCGTTTCTTTGCCCATGGAAGTCTCATCCCTTCCTTCTTGACCCCCTCGTTTACCCTTAGTAAAAAGGTCGGTAATCTTCATCGTTTCTCCTTTGCCCCGGAGGTCTTCATCTTTTCCCCAGGAAGCGATTATTAGAATCTCATCCTAAAAGAAATATCCTCTTGGACCTCGTAAAAAATTAGAAAAAAAAGATTGACATTCTGTCTTTAACTAATATAATACATATCGCTCTTAAATGGAACAAATTTTTTAAATTACTTCCTGTCTCATTCTGATGGACTCTCATGGATATTAAACGAGATTACTATGAGGATATTGAACTTTTCAAAAGTGGTACCATCCTCGTCTGGTCCATCCTTTTTCTCATCTTTTTAGCCATTTTCCCGTGGATCATTACGAAGTATCATCCATTGGGATTCTCTATTTATATTGCTAATCTCATTGCTGTCCATGCCCTTGTGGCCATTGGATTAAATATCTTGGTGGGCTATACGGGTCAGATCTCCTTGGGGCATGCTGGATTTTTCGCCATCGGGGCCTTTACCACTGTCCTTCCTATCCTGAAATGGAACTTCCCCCTTTTTGTTGCCCTTCCTATTGCAGGTTTTATCTCTTCCATTTTTGGCTTCATATTGGGGTTGCCCGCCCTTCGTTTGAAAGGTCCTTACCTTGCTATCGCCACTCTCGGCTTTGGAATGACGATTACGACGATTATCAAACATATGGAATTCTTTGGAGGGAGGATGGGACTGCAAGCTCCCAAGCTTGAGGTTTTAGGCACCCCATTGAAAGACATCCATTTTTACTATCTGATTATGGCGGTTGCTGTCTTGATGACGATTGGAGCCATTAAGTTGATGAAAACAAGGGTAGGACGGGCCTTCATCGCCATTCGGGACAGTGATATTGCCGCCGAAGCGATGGGAGTAAATCTCACCTATTACAAAACCCTTTCTTTTGCTGTAAGTGCTTTTTATACCGGGGTGGCCGGGGGACTCTATGCCTTCATCTTAGGCTTCATCAATCCTGAAAGTTTCCATCTCATCATGTCCATCACCTTTTTGGCGATGGTGGTAGTCGGTGGATTGGGATCGATCATGGGATCTATTGCCGGAGCGGCGTTGATGACCTATCTGGATATCAAACTTCAGGCCATCCAGGATCTCCCAGCCATTGGACCAGCCCTGTTTGCTTTTTCGCAGAAGTATATGAGTGTGGCAGGGATTTCAAACATTGCGGTGATTGTCTATGGATTGATCATGATCTTGATTGTTCTCTTTGAGCCTTTAGGAATATTCGGATTCTGGATTCGTACAAAACGATACTGGAAGACGTGGCCCTTTTAAAAAGATTCAAAAGATTCAGAGGATGCATAGGATTCAGATGCATAGGATTCAAACGATATAAAGGATGCAAAAGGGAAGAGGAGAAAAAGGTTATCGAAAGTTGATTGTTTGGAAGAAAGCTCACCGTTTTGCCCTTGAGATTTATCAGCTAACCCTAAATTTTCCCAAAGAAGAGGTGTTTGGACTTACTTCCCAGTTAAAGCGGGCAGTGGTATCTATAGTGGCAAATATGGTTGAAGGACAAGCCCAGAATACAAAGTCAAAATATCTACAATTTTTAAATCACTCCAATGGGTCGTTGTCTGAAGTAGAATACTATTTGGAATTGTTAAGGGATTTGGGTTATATTTCCCCGAATCTATATGAGAAACTCGAAAATCAAAGAAGAGAAATTGGCTTTCTTTTATTTCAACTGATTAACTCTTTGAGGAAGACATCAAGGATCCTCTGAATCTTCTGTATCTTCTGGATCCTTGGCACCATGATTGGGAGATAAGAGATGTTGGCTCAACTCATTGTGAGTGGATTGGCGGTGGGTGCCTGCTATGCCCTTTTGGCTCTGGCCATGGTCATCATCTATAAAACCTCCGAAGTGCTCAATTTTGCCCAGGGAGAGATGGCAATGGTCAGTACCTTCGTGGCCTTCACCATCCTGGAAACATACCCTATCCCTTTCCAATGGGCCATTCTCCTTACTTTTTTATTTGCCATCCTTTTGGGTATCTTTTTCGAAGTCGTGTTTCTGAGACAGGCAAAGGATCCCACTGTTCTGGGATTGATCATCATCACCCTTGGATTTGAAATGATGCTGATGGGATTTGCGGGCTGGAAGTGGGGGCCAGATCAACGGTCTTTTCCCTTCCCAGTTTCAAATATCGAAACTTATAATATCTATGGGTTAATCATCAGTAAGATTAACTTCTGGACCATTATCGTTTCTCTCACCCTGATGTTCATCCTCTTTCTCTTTTTCAGATATACGAAACTGGGAACCGCCATGAGGGCAACTCAACAGAATCCGCTGGCGGCGAGGGTCATGGGAATTCGAACCAAGAGGATTTTATCCTTCACCTGGGCCCTCAGTTCTCTGATCGGGGCAGTCGCAGGGATGCTCGTTGCCGCCCTGGGAGTTCTTGATCCCCCTATGATGATGGATCCTCTTTTAAAAGGTTTTGCAGCAGGAGTCCTGGGAGGAATGACGAGTCTTCCGGGAACGGCGATCGGAGGAGCGATTTTGGGAATTATCGAGAATCTCTTTGGAGGTTATGTCTCTTTGGCTTTTAAATCGGTTGTGGCTTTCGCTATCATTGTGTTAATGTTATGCATTAAACCGAGTGGCCTCTTAGCAAGACATTATGTGAAGAAAGTATAAATTCAAATTAAAGAAAGGAGGAGAGGAAGATGGTCAAAAAAAGTTTATTTTTTACTTCAGGATTTTTCTTTCTGACTATTTGGTTGATGGTCTCTATGACTTCGTCTCAAACCGTGAGGGGAGTGACCGATACCGAAGTGCTCATCGGACAGTGGGGACCCCAGACCGGTCCTGCAGCCCCATGGGGAGCCGTGGCAAGGGGAACAGATCTGCTGGTAAGGATTATCAATGAAGAGGGAGGAATTCATGGAAGAAAATTCAAATACTTCCTTCGCGATGATTCTTACATGCCTGCAAAGACGAAGGCGATCGCTAAAGAGTTTGTAGAGCAGATCGGGGTTTTTGCAGTGGTAGGAGGGGTAGGAGTGGCCTGTGGAATGACGGCCCGAGACTATTTGATGGAAAACAAAGTCCCCTGGTGTGGACCGGTCACAGGGGTCTATGAATGGATTACTCCCATCCAAAAATATCTCTTTGCGATCTACCCTCTTTACGATGACGAGGCCTTTAATCTGACAGGGTATCTCTATGAGAAGCTGGGCTATAAGAAGATTGCCATGTTTTACCAGAATGATGATTACGGAAAGCAAGGGGTGATGGGAGTTGAGCGATACCTTTTGAAAAAGAATATCAAACTCGTTGAGAAGGTCTCAGCAGAGGTCACCGATCGAGATTTAAGCACACACGCCCTAAAACTTAAGAACTCCGGTGCAGAAGCAGTGATTATGTGGACCATGCCAACCCACGCTGCATTGATTTTGGCTGAAACGGCGAAAATCGGTTACAAACCCCAATGGGCCACCAGCAATACCCTTTCCGATTCTGCCCTGATGATGCAGATTACTAAAGGGTTATGGGCTGGAATGATTAATTCTTTCTTCGGAGAACTCCCTGACTCCAAACATCCTCTCATGGTCAAATATAGAGAATGGCATAAGAAGTTAGCCCCTCAAGAGCGATGGGGAGTTTTCTATTATGCAGGGATCATCTTTGCTGAGCCCTTCTTTGAGGGGGTGAGGAGGGCAGGAAGGAATTTAACTCCGGAGACTTGGGTCAAAGCCATGGAGACATTGAAGAACTGGCAGGGGATTGGGCCTCCAATCACCTATGGACCCCCTAAAACCCCGATGGATCGACAAGGTGGAAAACATGTGTTTTACGGGAAAGTCAGAGCAGATGGAAGTGTCGAAAGGCTCACCGATTGGATCCAGATTACTAAATGAAGCCGTTCCTGAATGGGGAAGATGAAATAGTGGAATAAAGAGTTAGACCATTTTTTTCTATCCAATATTTCACTATTTCAATCTTCCTCGTTTGGGAGAGGCCTTAGTTGACTAAGCATCCTTGGCATCCGATTTCTATGTCTTCGATTCTTAAAGTCGAACAATTAAGCATCTCCTTCGGTGGGATCAAGGCCCTCAACCAGGTGAGTTTTGAGGTTGAAAAGGGGATGATCTATTCTATCATTGGTCCCAACGGAGCTGGCAAGACGACGATCTTTAATTGCATCACTGGAATCTACAGACCTGATGACGGAAAAATCTTCTTTAAAGGAGAAGAGATTACCTATCTGAAGCCCTATCAGGTTGCCAGGAAGGGGATTGCGAGAACCTTTCAGAATATCGAACTCTTCTCCCATATGACAACGATGGACAATCTCATGCTGGGCCGTCATCTCCATATGAAGACCGGGGTTTGGCGAGGGGCTACGTTTATCTATAAAAATTCAAAGGCAGCCAAGGAAGAGATTGCCCATCGAAGGAAAGTAGAGGAGATCATCGATTTTTTAGAACTTCAATCCGCCAGAAATCATTTCGTCGTCAACCTTCCTTATGGAACCCGAAAACTGGTCGAGTTGGGTCGGGCCCTTGCCTTAGAACCAGAGCTTATTCTTCTGGACGAGCCCTCCGCAGGAATGAATATGGAAGAGAAAGGAGATCTCATGTTTTCCATTCAGGACATTCGGGATGATCTCGGGATTACGGTGATTCTGGTGGAGCACGATATGAATCTCATCATGGATATCTCGGACAGGATCCTGGCTTTAAATTATGGGGAGAAGATTGCCGAAGGATTACCCGAGGAGATCCAGAGGCATCCTGAAGTTCTTAAGGCCTATCTGGGGGAGGAGGAGAAGGTTGCTTAAAGTTAAAAATATTGAGACCTTTTATGGATTGATCATGGCCATAAGAGGGGTTTCTCTGGAGGTCAAGGAAGGGCAGATCGTGGCGATCCTGGGTGCGAATGGGGCAGGGAAAACCACCATCCTTAAGACCATTATGGGACTCTTAGAGGATCAACCCGATAAGGGAACGATAGAATTTATGGGAAAGAGGATTGATGGGAAGGATGCTGAGGAGATTGTCCATTTAGGGATTGCCTATGTTCCAGAGGGCAGAGAGGTCTTCCCTGAATTGAGTGTGGAAGAAAACTTAAGAATGGGGGCCTATACCCGGAGGGATAAAAAAGGCATCCAAGAAGATTACCAACGGGTCGTCACCCATTTTCCTGTTCTCAGTCAGAGGAAGAATCAATGGGCCGGCACCTTGAGCGGAGGCGAACAGCAGATGCTTGCTATTGGAAGGGCCCTCATGGCACGGCCCAAACTTTTGATGATGGATGAACCTTCTCTGGGTCTTTCTCCCATCTTGGTTCAAGAGATCTTTAGAATCATTAAATCGATCAATGAGGAAGGAACGACCATTCTTCTCGTCGAGCAGAACGCCAAAATGGCCTTAAAGATTTCGGATTATGCCTTTATTCTCGAAAACGGCAGGATTGTGGCCGCCAATACGCCGAACTATCTTTTACAGGATGAGGATGTAAGGGAATTCTATCTTGGGATTCGATCGGAGGAATCGGTCAAAGGCTATCAGAGATGGAAACGAAAAAAGCGCTGGCGCTAATTGGTAATCCCTCCTCTCTTAACCACTCTTATACATGGCTTCGATGATATCCTTATAGGCTTCGTTGATGTATTTCCGTTTAACCTTCATCGTAGGTGTGACTTCCCCGTCTTCCTCATAAAGCTTCTTGGGGATGATGGTAAATTTTTTGATCTGTTCGACCTGAGCCAATCCCCGATTCACTTTGTCAATTTCTTTCTGGATGAGTTGTTGAATCTCCGGGGCTTGGGTTAAACTGGCGTAGGTTCCAAACTGGATTTTATGGTCCTGGGCGTACTTGATCACATTCTCTTCATCAATGGCGATTAAAGCGACCAGGTATTTTCTCCGATCTCCAATGACAATCGCATCATTGATATAGGGGCTAAACTTCAATTGATTTTCGATATTTTGAGGGGCAATATTTTTCCCTCCGGCCGTGATGATCAAGTCTTTTTTCCGGTCCGTAATCTTTAGAAACCCATCTTCATCCAGTTCGCCCACATCCCCGGAATGGAGCCATCCGTCTTTGAGAGTTTCCGCCGTGGCCTCCGGGTTTCTGAAATAGCCTTTAAAGACCCCTTCCCCTCGGACCAGGATCTCCCCATCGGAGGCAATCTTTACTTCCACTCCAGGAAGGGGAGGCCCCACCCTTCCAATCTTATAGTAGCCCTTTCGGCTGACCGTGGTGACCCCTGTTCCCTCGGTCTGACCGTATCCCTCTACTAAAGGAAGTCCGATGGCATTAAAGAATTTTAAAACTTCAGGGGAGATGGGGGCTGCGCCCGAGTAGGCGATTCGAACACGATCAAATCCCAACCTCTCTTTAAGTTTCCGAAAGACAGCCCAATAAGCCCCTAAGTAAGCCGCTTTTAAATAGAGAGGAATGGGTTTGAAATTCAGTTTCAAATCGGCATATTTCATCCCGATTCCCATACAGAGCTTGAAGACCGTTCGTTTAAACCAGGTCGCATCAGACATTCGAATCATAATCCCAGAGGCATACTTCTCCCAGATTCGGGGAACGCCATAGGTCACAGTCGGTGAGATCTCTTTCATATTATCCATGACCGTATCGGTATTCTCGATGAAATTCACCGTGGTCCCATACCGGGCATTGATGAGGACGGTAAAGAGTTGTTCAAAAATATGACAGAGGGGAAGGTAGGAGAGGGTTTCGTCTCCTTCTTGAATGGGATTGACGGCGACCATGGCCTCGCTCATGAAGACGAGATTCCGATGGGTCAGCATGGCTCCTTTTGGAGGACCGGTAGTGCCAGAGGTGTAGATGAGGACGGCCAGATCCTCAGGAGTCACTTCACTTACCCGCTGTTCAAAGAGGCCAGGATTTTTTTGGTCATATTCTTTTCCAAGTTTTAAGAGATCTTCAAAGCTCATGAGCAGAGGATCCCGAAATCTTTTTAATCCTTCCATCTCAATGACAATCACTTTTTCAAGATGGGGGGTCTCCTTTCTGAATTTAAGGGTTTTATCGAATTGTTCCTCATTCTCTGCAATGTAGAATCTGGATTGGGAATTCTGAACGATATAGCCACACTGTTCCGCTGCATTCGTCGTATAGATTCCTGTGGTCACTCCTCCGGCCGACATAATTCCAAAGTCCGCATAGACCCACTCCGGACGATTTTCGCTGATGATACATACGGGTTCCCCTTTTTTAAGACCCATGCTGATAAGACCCATAGCCACCTGTCTCACCTTTTCTCCATATTCCGCCCAGGTAATGTCTCTCCAGATTCCATACTCTTTCTCTCTTAAAGCCACTTTATGGGGGCGTTCTTTGACATGCCTATGGAAATAGGTAAGAAGGGTTTCATTGCGCATAGATTTTACTCCTCTTAGGGAATGGAATATAGTTCAAAGGACCCTGAAGAAAGATTCTTCAAACTCAGGCCTTCCTTCATATCTTTTCATAAAATACGAGGCTGCCATATCCATATTCTCGAAAAAATGAGGGCTCACGTCAATCCCTGCCTTTCGGAGTGCTTGATAGGCTTCTTTCAGATCGGGGGGACACCCTCCGACGGGGATAGCCTCCTTAATGTTTGGATGAGTTTGGTTAGCCCTCACCATGCACTGTCCGATGAGAATGGTCTTTTCCTTACCCGGATTGGGTTTCATCTTCTTGCCCGTGAGAATTTCTATCTCGTCCCAGGGTTCTCCTTTCCAGGCATTGGCAATCGCCATAAGGAGAACCGTTGTAAACCCGGAACAATAGGTACAGATCGTCTCATCGTATCTTGGGTAGGAAAGCCCCTTTACCCCCAATTTTTCTAAGGCTTTTGGTAGAGTCCCGTCCTGAGTATAAGGAAAAGCGTATTCATGGAACGAACTCACTTCGTCGATTTTTTCTCCAACGATTTCAATATCCGAGAAGTCCATAGGACGGTCTCGATCCTTTGCCGCATAAACCAGGTGAGGGACAGAAGAAGGATCGTATCCCAATACTTTCGCACCAACCATATCTGCAGAAAGGAGGTCAGAAGAGGCGACCAAGAGATTGCTTCTTCGGATCCGTCCTTCAAAAAAGGGGCCCCGCTCGGTGGTATAGATTCCGTCAATGAGGGTAAAGGAAGGCGGAATTCGATTGGCCAATCGGGATACCATGAAATGAAGATCCCTTTGAGGTTCTGGGCTGTGACATTTCTTCCGGGAAGGAACGTCAATCAATCCCTTAAGATTCTTGATCCCAAGGCTCACCACGGTCTGGGCATGGGTCTTGAGGACAGGAAGGTTGACGAGGAAGTCTGCCTCCAAAAAATCTTCATTGAAATTGAGGGTCACTCCTTCTCCAAGATCGATTTTTCGGAAGGGTCTTTCAAAAACATTGAGGATCCTTACTCCGTAGCGTTTCTTAAGAACATGGTAACCAAGGGTTTCAAAAGCGTGAGCTGGGGTCTCTCTGTCTTTTGGATCAAAGGTAATCATCCCTTCGAGGATGGTCATCTCCTCTATTCCTCGTTCTTTAAGAAGAATCACGATATCCTCCACGACCCTTGAAGTGGTCACGACTCCCCATTTTGGGAAAGGGGTATGGCGATTCCAGTATACAATATTGGGTTTAATAAAGACCTTCGCTTTAGCGGGGAGATGATCTAATCCCCGACAGAGCTCCACTGCCTTTCGAACGGATTCGAGAGGTCTTTCATATCGGACGATAGAAACCAGTCGTTTTTCCATAATAATGTCTCTCTCACTCTCCTCCTTTAATATTTTACATTAATATCTCAAGGAGAAAACGGTGTCAAATAAAAATTATCTTTGGGAGTATTCCCTTACTCAGTGGGAGGAAGCTGGAGAAAATCTTGGAAATGTTAAAGTAAATGGTTGATAACCTTTTTTTGAAGATTTAAAATAATAATTGATTTCCCTATCTCTTTTTGGGTGAGGTTAGAGGCGATGACCCAATCAAAATTTAAGGGCTTCCGATTAACCGAAAAAGATTTAGATTTTTTAATAGAGACGGCATCTCCAGGAGTGATCGATAAACCTAAACTTAAGCAGATCCTCCGGGAGGACGAAAAATTTAGGATTTCTTTTATTGAGGACGAGAAGGTCTTTCGAAGAGTGATGGATGAAGAGGAGACCTTCTTGAGAATCTCTCCTGTTCTGTTCTTTGAGATTCTTCTTCGAAGGGTGGTGAAGGATTTTAAAGAGACCAGCTATACCCTTGAGAAAACAGGGATGACCAAGATTCCAATCTTTGATACTCGAGAGGTAGTGGAATTCCTCAGTAAAGAACACTTATTGGATTATCTGGCAGAGATGCTCTCCTCCTTTACTCGAGTACAGACCTATGTGTTCACGATCCAAATAGGAGAGCATCTTTTCGAAAATATCCGATTTAACGACCTGGATATGTATAGTTTGCTCACCTTGTGTGAAGGGGTAGAGAAGGAATATCGGCTGGGATTCTATAAAAGGATTGCAGACCTCTGTCTCTTTATTCTTGGCATCTTTCCAGACTATGCCGAATATGATTATCGGTATCCTTTTTCAGGGCAAATCCGTCCTCAGATTTTTGGGCGGGTCAGAATGAGTCCAGAGGAATACGAGAAGGAGGGCAGAAAATTCTATCGATTAGCCGCAGAGCATCCCTCGGCCCAGGAACTAAACCTTTCGGAAATCTTCTGGACTCTGCATGAAGAGTTTTCGAAAGCGAAAAAACCTCTCAATTTCATAGCCGATCACTACCTCCGATATCAAAAGCATAAATTTTTTGGATAGATTATAAGAGAAGGAGAGTTCGGATCCATGGGGGAAAAATGGGAGATGATGGAGGCCCTCTTCAAGCCGAGAGCTGTGGCAGTCATTGGTGCTTCAGACAACCCTCTAAAACTGGGATCCCATGTGATGAGAAGCCTCATGGAAGGAGGATATCCAGGGGCCATCTATCCGGTTAATCCTGGCAAGGAGGAGATTTCAGGAATAAAAGCCTATGCCTCTCTCAAGGAAATTCAAGGTCCAATCGATCTTGGGGTGATTGTCCTTCCAGCAGAACAGGTTCCCAAAGTCATCCAGGAATGTGGAGAAAAAGGGGTCAGGGCTATTGTTCTTATTACTGCAGGGTTTAAAGAGATTGAAGATCGAAAAGGAACGGAGCTTCAGGGAGAGATCTTCAGGCTTGCTGAGACCTACGGGATAAAGATCATTGGACCAAATACTTTTGGAGTGATCAATCTCCATTATCCCATGAATGCCTCTTTTACTCCAGAGTTTTCCCAGGTTAAAAAAGGAAAGATTAGCTTTATCAGCCAGAGTGGTGGGATGTCCCATCTGCTGGCTTTTCTCGCCATGAAAGAGAATTTAGGACTGAGTAAAATTGTGGGTTTAGGGAATCGTTGTAATGTCGATTTCTGGGATATGCTCGAGTATTTGAATGAGGATCCGGAAACCCAAGTCGTAGCCATGTACCTCGAAGGGGTCGATGAACCCAGAAAACTGGTCGAACTCGCCCGAAGAATGGATAAAAGAAAACCTATTGTCGCCTATAAAGTGGGAATTTCTTCCAACAGTGATCGGGCCTCTCAGTTTCATACCGGCTCTCTCGCTGGAAAATATGAGATCTATCTGGGAGCTTTCCGACAGGCAGGAATTCTAAGTGTCCACAGTTCAGAGGAACTT
The DNA here is from genome assembly GCA_964570075.1 of uncultured Syntrophaceae bacterium. Taxonomy (GTDB): domain Bacteria; phylum Desulfobacterota; class BSN033; order BSN033; family UBA1163; genus CALIBK01. Next base: position 18,941 of record CAZMWF010000141.1, read on the forward strand.
CTCGACACGGCTAAAGCCCTTTGTCTTTCTTTGTTACCAAAAGGGAATCGGGTGGCTGTGCTTTCAGGACAAGCTGGGCCAGGAATGGCAGCCTGTGATGTTTGCGAAAAGGAGGGTCTCTCTATTCCGTTATTCTCCCCTGAGACCCAAAAGAGAATTAATACCCTCCTTCCTCCGCTTGCAATTCGAACCAATCCTGTGGATATGGGCCCTGCATGGTATGATTCTAAGGCGATTCGCGGGATCGTTGAGGCAGTATTAGAAGACCAGGGGATTGATGCCCTCCTTCTCTGTATGATGTATGCTTCGGCGAATCGCCCTGCCGTCGGGGTGCTGGCGGAGTCCTTAACCCAACTCGAAAGAAGAAAACCTATCCTTTGCTGCATTTCTGCACCCGATGGGATTTGGGATGAAGAGATTCAAAAACTCGAAGCTTCGGGAATCCCGAACTTCCAAACCCCGGAAAGGGCAGCCAAAGCCCTGGCGAATCTTACTCAATATAAGATGACATTTCAGCGGAAGTGACTTTTTTAAATCATCTTCCAAATCGAGTCGCATTGGCTTTGATCGGGGGAATCCTTTATGCTCTCCTCACCTATTGTCTCCTCGGCTTTTTTGAGATCTCCGGACGATTCAGTCTGGCTATGTCTGGGATTGTGTTTCTCTTCTACTTTGGTTCGAGATTGGTTCTTCTTTTTTCTGGAATCAATACTCTTTACTACTCCAGAGGAAAAGATTTAAGAAAATTCTACGAGGGAACCTCTTTTTATTCCGTAGCCCAATGGGTCGGTCGATTCTATTACTATCATGATCTTGCTCTTTTTGGTTTTCTTATCCTTCTCTGTCTTGTTTTTATTTTCAGTCTAATTCTTGATCTCTTCAACCACCAACCCCTCGGACACACACTCCATTCTCTTATAGAATTCCTTCCTTATATAATTTGGTAACCTCTCACTTAGAGGTGGGGAATAAGCCCGAGAGGGGTATTGGAATTGTTCTATGGGTTTCGGAAATACTCCTGTCGGGCTTAAATTTTTTCCACCCTTCGATGAGGGTTTACACAGTTTTTCATATTTTACTTGACTCCTTTTTCCCATTTTGTTAATTTTTATTCAACTTGTTAATTTTTATTCAACTTATGATCCTTTATCGGATTGCCAAAACAATTCGGAATCTTCGCCAACAAAAAGGAATGACCCAAGAGGCATTGGCCTCTAAGATTGGGGTGAGCAAGGCCTTTATCTCAAAGATTGAAAACCATAATACCACTCCCTCTATTGGGAGTCTATCCAGGATTGCTCATGCGTTGGGAGTGAGTATCTCTACTCTTTTCGACGAAGGGAGGAAAGAAAATCAAAATATTGTGATTGTAAGAAAGAGGGAACGGAAAAAGATTGTCGGCCCGGGTTCGGATATTGGTTTCTCCTATGAGTCCCTTGCGTTTAGGAAAAAAAATAAAATCATGGAACCTTTCCTTATTAAATATCCTTCCGATACCCATACCAAACGGCTTTTTGACCATGAAGGAGAGGAATTCGTTTTTGTCCTCAAGGGAAAGATCAAACTCATCTATGGAGATAAACAATATATTCTTAACGAGGGAGATACGGCCTATTTTAATTCTGCCATTCCCCATCGGGGAGAAAGTGTCGGAAAAGGCGAGGGAATTGGTCTCTGTATCTTGGTCTCTCCGAGGTGATTCGAGTTTAGCTAAGTCGGTGAGGACGAAACGGAATGGAAACCGAACATAAAAAATTCGACTTAATTATTATTGGAAGCGGCCCAGGAGGTTATGCGTCCGCTATTCTTTCTGCTCAAAAAGGCCTCTCTGTCGCCCTCATTGAGAAAAGGGATCTCGGAGGAACCTGCCTGAATCGAGGATGTATTCCCACCAAGACTCTCCTCCATGAAGCTTCTCTATGGTCTCTTTTCAATCAATCTGGAATGATTAGAAACAGAGAAGAGGTCCATTCTTATTTTAAAAAAACGATGGAGAAGAAAGATTTGGCTATTCGCCAGGTGGTCTCAGGTCTTCAAAATCTTCTGGCTCGTGAGCAAATCACTCTCTTTCGTGGAGAAGCCTCTTTTCATAATCCTACATTAGTCATTGTAAAGAGGGACGGGGAAGTGATTGACCGATTGGAGGGCACTCAAATTTTAATTGCTTCAGGTGCTGTTCCCAAGGAGATCGAGACCTCTAAGAGGGATGGACAATGGATAATTGGAAGTGACGATCTCCTTCGTTTAGAAGAGATCCCGTCCTCCTTAGCGATTATCGGTGGAGGGAGGCGAGGAGTCGAATTTGCAACCTTTTTCACCCATTTTGGGGTTCCTGTCACGCTCATTGAAAGGGAGAATCGAATCCTTCCTAAGATGGATCGAGAAATCTCTGTCCGGTATAAAGGGATCTTAATGAAAAATAGAGTAAAGGTTTTTACTGAGACAGAAGTCCTTTCCACAGAAGTCCTCGAAAAAAATAGATCGATTCTCCTCACCCTGAATCAAAAAGGGAAAAAAGAGACAGTAAAAGTTGAAAAAGTCCTGGTGGTGGCAGAAAGAAAGGGAGATGTAGAGGGGCTCAATTTAACCCACGCCGAGGTCGCCCTCAAAGGAGACTTTATCTCTGTGGATCCCTTTATGAAGACCTCCATGCCCAACATCTATGCCGTAGGGGATGTTGTAGGAAGGGGGTTTTATGCCCACAAGGCATTTTACGAAGGAAGGGTGGCAATCGATAATATCGTAGGAAAAGAAAGTCAGGTCAATTATCGAGTCATTCCTATTTGTCTTTATGGGCATCCTGAAGCCTCCTCGGTGGGGATGACAGAGGAAGAAGCATTGAACCAGTATGGGGAAGTTCAGGTAGGGAAATTTCCATTTATGGCCTGTGGTCGGGCTATTGCTGAAGGAAATCAGGAAGGGATGGTAAAAATCATCTCTGAAAAAAAGTATGGGGAGGTCTTAGGCCTTCATATTCTGGGTCCCATGGCAACGGAGTTGGTCCACTTAGGCGTCATGGCTATGAAACATGAAATTGGAGTGGAGGATCTCAAAGAGCTCATCTTTGCCCATCCCACCTTTTCGGAAGCCTTCTTTGAGGCGGGTTTGGATACCTATGGAGAGGCCCTCCATATGATGAAAGGATGATTAGAAGGGTTTTGATTGATTAGCGAGGCGAGGCTCCAGGTGTCATGAGAAGGGTTATCTTATATAGAGGAGATTGACAATGGCGACCACGGTGATCATGCCTAAACTGGGATTGACCATGACGGAAGGGACAATTGAACGATGGTTGAAAAAAGAGGGAGATCGTGTCCAAAAAGGGGAGCCCCTGGTAGAAATCATTACGGAGAAGATCAATTTTCAATACGAATCTCCCGCCTCAGGAATTTTAAAAAAGATTCTTCGCTATGAAGGTGAGGTCGTTCCCGTAGCTACCCCTATTGCGATCATAGCAGAAGAGGGGGAGGATTTAACAGAGATGGAAGGCATCATGCCGGAAATTCAGGCCGAACCTACTGCTCCTCCTCTCATTCATAAAGAAACAAAGGCGGGGAGCTCCGAGAGAATTCTTGCCTCTCCTTTGGCCAAGAAGATGGCAAAGGAAAAGGGAATAGATCTAAGGACTCTTCGAGGATCCGGTCCTCGAGGGCGAATTGTTCAAGCAGATGTCCTTAAAGCGATCGAGCGTCTCAAGGAAAAAGAAGTTCCTTCTCCACCCCCTGTTCAACCCCCTTCTGGAAGACTCCTCCCTCTCAAGGGCATAAGGAAGATTATGGCTAAGAGGATGGCAGAAAGCTTTCAAAATATTCCTCATTTCTATCTCTCTATAGAAGTGGAGATGAGCGCTCTTCAGGAACTCAGAGAGCGACTCAAGGAGGAGATCGAGAGACGATTAAACATTCGAATTACGATGACCGATCTCTTGGTCAAAATCACTGCCTCGGCCCTTAAGGACCATCCTATATTGAACTCAAAGTTTGAAGGGGACCAAATTCGTTTGATGGAAGAGATCAATATTGGTGTAGCGATCGCTCTCGAAGAAGGACTAATCGTTCCTGTTATCCACCAAGCCGATAGGAAATCATTGAGGGAGATTTCGCTCGCTCTTAGAGACCTGACCCAAAGGGCGAGGGAAGGAAAGCTTTCTCTCGAGGATGTGGAGGGAGGAACGTTCACCCTTTCCAATATGGGGATGCTCGGGATCGATCAATTTAATCCTATTATCAATCCTCCCCAGTGTTCCATTTTAGGAGTGGGAAAAACAGTCGAAAAGCCTGTTGTTAAAGGGAGAGAAATAGTGATAAGACCTATGGCTTGGCTTACCCTTTCCTCAGATCATCGAATTGTAGATGGGGCCACAGCGGCCCAATTTTTAAATGATCTCAAACGATTAATTGAAGAGCCCGTCCTTCTTTTAATTTAAAAAGGACAAGGCCGTTAGGAGGGGGAGGGATGAAAGGAGAGGGGTTTATGGAAGAGGACACCAAAACATGGCTTGAACTCTATCGGCTGATGGTCAAAATCAGAAGGTTTGAGACGTTGACCGGGGAGCTTTTTGCTTCCGGAAAGATTCCAGGATTTATCCATCTCTCTATTGGTCAGGAAGCCTCTTCCGTTGGAGTCTGCTCTGTACTGCGAAAGGATGATTACATCACAACCACCCATCGGGGTCACGGTCATGTGATTGCTAAGGGAGGAGACGTGAAGAGGATGTTCGCCGAATTGATGGGTCGAGAAACCGGGTATTGCAAAGGGAAGGGTGGTTCGATGCATATTGCCGATTTTTCGATTGGCATCTTAGGAGCCAATGGAGTTGTTGCCGGTGGTTTTCCTATCATTGTTGGGGCTGGACTGTCTATTAAATTAAGAGGGACGGATCAGGTGGCGGTCTGTTTTTTTGGAGATGGGGCTTCCAATAGGGGACCTTTTCATGAGGCCCTGAATATGGCATCCATTTGGAAGCTACCCATTGTATTTGTTTGTGAGAATAATCAATTTGCCTCCACCACTTCGGTCCATTATTCCACCTCGGTCAAGAGCATTGCCATAAGGGGGGAGGCCTATGGAATTCCAGGGAGGAGTGTAGATGGAAATAATGTCCTGGATGTGAGAGAGGCTGCTCTCGAGGCCGTGGAGAGAGCCCGGAAGGGAGAGGGCCCCACCCTCTTGGAAAACAGAACCTATCGACTTAGAGGCCATTTTGAAGGTGACCCTCAACGCTATCGGACTAAAGAAGAGGTGGAGAAGTTTTCTGAGAAAGATCCCATTCGCCAGTTTCAAACGTTCCTGAAGAATCAGAAGATTCTTGACGAAAAGATCGATCAAGAGATTTGGAATGAGATTGATCAAGAACTCCAAGAAGCCATTCGATTCGCTGAAGAGAGTCCCTTTCCTCAACCTCAGGAAGCCCTTAAGGATCTCTATGTGGAAGAGGGAGAGAGCCTTATCGAGAGGAGACTTGTATGAATTTCCGGGAACTAACCAATACAGAAGCTATGGTTGAAGCCTTAAAGGAAGAGATGACAAGAGATCCGTCGATCTTTATTATTGGGGAGGATCTGGTCGCTCATGGAGGCATCTTTGGACAGTTTATTGGACTTCCCGAAGCCTTTCCTGGAAGGGTCATTGATACTCCTATCTCTGAAACGTGCATCGTGGGAGCAGGGCTTGGTGCCGCCCTCACTGGAATGAGACCTTTTGTAGATCTTCACTTTGCCGATTTTACGACCTGTGCTATGGATGAAATTGTGAACCAGGTAGCCAAGATTAGATATATGTTTGGCGGACAGGCAAAGATTCCAATAGTCATTTGGGCTCCTGATGGGGCTGGGCTGTCTGCTGCCGCTCACCATTCACAATCCTTGGAAGCGTGGTTTATTCATACGCCAGGCCTTAAAGTAGTCTCCCCCTGCTTTCCCTATGATGTAAAAGGTTTAATCAAAACTTCTATCCGAAGTGATGATCCCATCATTTTCTTCATGCACAAAAAGATTTTTTCTCGTAAAGGTCCTGTTCCTGAAGAGGAATATGTGATCCCATTAGGGAAGGCAGACATCAAACATCCAGGGACAGATGTGACCATCATTACCTATTCGATCATGGTTCTTCATGCCCTTGAGGTCGCCAAGGAGATGGAAAAAGAAGGGATCCGTGTCGAGGTTTTAGACCTAAGGACCCTTTGGCCCATGGATTGGGAAAAGATCGCTGAAAGCGTGACTAAAACTCATCGCGTCATCATCGCCCATGAGGCTTGTCTTACCTGTGGATTTGGAGCCGAGATTTCCGCTCGAATCCAAGAAGAACTCTTTGATGAACTGGATGCACCCATTTTTCGAGTGGGGGCTTATCGTGTCCCTATCCCCTTTAGCCCCCCTTTGGAAAGATTCGTAATCCCAGGAAAGGAGTCCTTGAAAAAAACCCTCTATAACCTGTTTGGGAAGGAAATCGATTCAAAATGACTGAGCTCATTGACCAAACTCTCTATCTTAAGATGTACGAACAGATGCTCACGATTCGAAGTTTCGAAGAAAAGGCGATCGAGCTTTTTGAACATAATCTTATTCGGGGAAATATTCATCCGTGTATCGGTCAAGAAGCGGTCTCTGTAGGGGTCTGCTCAGTTCTTAGAAAAGAGGATTATATGCTGAATACCCATCGAGGTCATGGGAATTGTATTGCAAAAGGAGCTGATCTTAAAAGGATGATGGCCGAACTTCTTGGGAGATCGACGGGATATTGCAAGGGGAAGGGAGGCTCCATGCACATAGCCGATTTTGAAGGAGGGAATTTAGGAGCGAATGGCATTGTTGGGGGTGGACTGCCGATTGCTGTCGGTGCAGGAATTAGTATTCAGAATCGAGGCACAGATCAAGTGGTGGCCTGTTTTTTTGGAGACGGGGCGGTCAATCAAGGAACGTTTCATGAAAGCCTGAATTTAGCCGCCATTTGGAAACTGCCTGTTATTTTTATCTGCGAAAATAATCAATATGCCCTCTCCACCCCGATTCGGGAAGCGATTTCGATTTCTAAAATCTCAGATCGAGCCCTTGCCTATGGAATCCCAGGCGTCACCCTGGATGGGAATGATGTAAGAGCAGTCTATACCCAAATGAAAGGGGCTGTTGAAAGGGCAAGATCGGGAAAGGGCCCTACCCTTCTGGATTGTCTAACCTATCGGTTTTATGGTCATTTTACTGGAGACCCCGGAAGGGGGATGACCTATCGATCAAAAGAAGAGATGGAAGAGTGGTGGGGAAGGTGTCCTATCAAAAGATTTAGAGAATCTCTTTTTCGAGAAGGTATTCTTTCAGAAGGAAAGGAGAAGGAGATTCAGATCCGTGTGAAGACCTCCATTGAAGAGGCGGTACGATTTGCTCTGGAGAGTCCCTTCCCAGACCCTGAGGAGGCAATCCAGGATCTTTTCTATTAGAGGGGTGATCGTGTGCCCGAGGTCACTTTTGTTGAATCCTTAAGAATGACACTGAGAGAGGAGATGCAACGCGATCCTTCTCTCATGCTCATTGGAGAAGATATTGGCCGATATGGAGGCATCTTTGGAGTAACGAAAGGGTTGCTCGAAGAGTTTGGGCCTTATCGAGTCCGGAGTACCCCTATTTCAGAATCAGCCATTATCGGTTCCGCATTGGGAGCGGCCATGACAGGGATACGGACCGTTGCCGAGATCATGTATATCGACTTCACCCCTTGCGCTATGGATCAGATTGTAAATCAGGTGGCTAAGATGCGATATATGTCTGGAGGTAAGGTGAAGATTCCACTGGTCATTCGTACTCAGGAGGGAGGCGGAAGAGGAAATGCAGCCCAGCATTCCCAGAGCCTGGAGGCTTTATTTTTTCATATCCCCGGGCTAAAAATGGTGGTGCCCTCGACTCCCTATGATGCGAGAGGCCTGCTAAAAAGTGCTATTCGAGATGATAATCCTGTAATATTTATTGAACATAAACTTCTCTATGCCACCAAGGGTTCGATTCCCGATGGAGAATATCTCATTCCTTTTGGTCAAGCCGATGTCAAACGGGAAGGGAAGGATGTGACGATCCTCTCGTTTTCTTACATGGTCTTGAAGGCTCTAAAGGCAGCCCAACACCTTGCAGGGGAAGGGATCGAAGCAGAAGTGATTGACCTCAGAACCCTCGTTCCCTTGGATCTCGAAACAATCCTTCGGTCTGTCCGGAAGACAAATCGAGTGCTCATCGTTCATGAAGGATGTCGAAGAGGCGGTATAGGTGCAGAAATTGCTTGTTGCATTCAGGAAGAGGCCTTTGACTATCTCGATGCCCCTATAGAAAGAATTGGGGCGCTGAATGTTCCCATTCCTTATTCTGAGCCCTTAGAGAATGCGGTGATTCCCAAGGAAGAGGATATTATCCGGGGAGTGAAGAAACTTTTATATCAGACTTAAAAGGGGGTTGCCCTGAAAGCTAAAGCAATGGTTCTGATTGAGCCTGGACGATTGGAGATTCAAGAATTCGAGTTGAGGCCTCCAGGTTCTAAAGAAATATTAATTAAAACAAGAGTCACCTCTGTTTGTTCCACCGATGTTAAGGTATTTCATGGACAAGTAACCTCAGCTCGTTACCCAGTCATTATGGGACATGAGTTCACAGGTGAGATTGTAGAGATCGGACGGGAGGCAAGGAGAAAATATTCTTTAGAGGTTGGAGATCGAGTTACTCCAGAACCTTACATCCCGTGCGGGCACTGTGAATGGTGTAGAACTAATCACCATTATCATAATTGTCCCACCGTTGGCCTTTATGGAATTTCCCTACCCTGCAATCAACCCCCCTATCTCCTTGGAGGCTATTCAGAATATGTTTATTTAATAGAGGGAACCATTCTTCATAGGTTAGCACCAGGGGCATCAGACCTGGCGGGAAGCCTTTCCTCGGTAGTGGGCAACGGGGTAAGATGGGTTAAAACTTTAGGACAGATGAGCTTTGGTCAATCCTTAGTGATCAGTGGAGCCGGTTCTCAAGGCCTATGTACCCTTGCCGCGGCCCGTGAGGCAGGGGTAAGGCCCATCGTGATGCTTGGTCTTTCTTCCGATTCTGCTCGATTTGAGCTTGCCAAAGAAATGGGGGTTGACTATATAGTGGAAGTCGACAGAGAGGATCCATTAAAAGTGGTTCCTGAATGGATTGGAGGAGACCCAGATGTGGTGATTGAGACCTCCGGTATTCCTGAAGCCATTCAAACCGCAATTCGACTGGTTCGTCGTTCTGGACGAGTGGTCTCGATTGGTCTATCAGGAGGTAAACAGACTCCCATTATTTTTGACGAGCTTGTATGGCGAGACATCAGTATCGTTTGCGGCAAAGGGCAAGCAGGGAATGTGGTCGACGCAATGCGCCTCATCCATTCTGGTAAATACCCCTTTGATAAGATCAACAATTATCATTATCGGTTGTCAGAGTTAGAGCGGGCCCTAATGGATACCGAAAGGCCTCCAGCCAATTTCATCAAGGGGGCCATCGTGTTTGATGAATAGGTTTTAAAAAGAAAGGAGGTGATAGTAAAAGAGGCTAAGAAAAGAGAGAGGTATAGGGAAACAAGGTCATGAGGTTTTAAACCAAATAGCATTTGAAAGGAGGATGGAGATGAAGAGAGATGTGATCGTTTTTATTGTATGCGTAACCTTATTCTTCTTTATTTTTGCAGGGCAGGGACAAGCTCAACAGGTCAAATGGAAGGGCCAGAGTTGTTTTCCTCTCAATAACCCGCTGGGTAAATTAACCATTGGCCTCTGGAAAGAATACGTGGATAAAATGAGCGGAGGAAGGATGGCGATCGAGCTTCATGATGCAGGAACGATTGTCCCCCCAACCAAAATTTATGATGCGATCAAAGATGGCCTTCTTGATTTCGGACTCAACACCCCAGCCTGGCAAAAAGGGAAATACCCTGCTGGAGACCTTTTTTATACCCTCCCCGGTGGCGTGTTAGAATTCAATGATTTAATCATCTGGATGTATGCCGGAGGTGGAAAAGAGTTGGCTCAAGAGATGTATAAGGAAGAGGTCATCGTTTTCCCATTGGGGCTGACCCCTCCTGAAGAGGTTTGGTCAAAAAAGCCGATTAAAAGTTTGGCGGATATTAAAGGGATGAAGATTAGAGCCGCAGGCCTGAGTATGGAGCTTTGGGAAAAATTAGGGGCCTCAGTAGTCTTATTAGCCGCTGGGGAAGTCATCCCAGCACTTCAACGAGGGGTGATTGATGGAGCAGAATTCTTAGAGGCCTCTGCAGACTATACCCTTGGACTTCATGAAGTGTGTAAATATCGGTTCGGACCACCCGTTCATATGTCTAACAATATTTTCCAATTGATGATCAAGACCAAATCCTGGAAAGAACTTCCTGCTGACCTGAAGGCCATTGTAGAAAGCGCGGCCATGGCCGCCACGTTTGACGGATATGCGAAGTGGTGGATCCAGACCATTGAATTCGATAAGAAGATCCGTGATTACGGGGTGGTGACCACCAAACTCTCGCACAAGGATCAAGAGAAGACACGGGAGCTTACCATGCAGATCTTGGATGAAAAGTCAAAGAAGGATCCCTATTTTGCCAAGGTTTGGAAATCCCAGAGGGAGTTTATCCAAAAATACAAACCCTATTATGACTTCACAAAATTTGATTAAACCATCTTCCCCCTTCCTTCTTCCTCCAGTGGAAGGAAGGGGGGATTGAGGAGTAGGATTCATGAAAGTGGTGAAATGGATTAATGATCTCAACGAAAAAACAGGATGGATTTCTGCATGGATCATCATCCCCTTGACATTCATAGTCGTCTATGAAGTCGTGATGCGACACTTTTTTAATGCCCCAACGGGATGGGGATATGATACCCTGTGGATGCTATACAGCGCTCAATTCATGTTGGGTGGAGCCTATACGCTTCTTAAGAAAGCCCATGTCCGAATTGACATTGTCTATAATCTCTTATCCCCCAGAGGAAAATTGATTTTCGATGCCATGGTATATAGCTTTGTCATTTTTGGGACGATGATTTTACTTACATGGGCTGGGATCAAATTCGCCAAGGAGGCCTGGATCACGGGAGAGAGACTTTCGACCACCAATTGGTTTTTCCCATCCGGACCAAGCAAAACGGTGATTCCAGTGGCCCTTTTTCTGGTTAGCCTTCAAAGTCTCGCTGATTTGATTCGTATCATCTCGGAGTTAAAAAAGAGGAAGGAAAGATGAGTATCGAACAGACAGCATCCGTTATCATGTTTACGCTTTTACTGATCATGGTCATCGGAGGGATCCATCTGGCTTTTGCATTGATCTTCATTGGAATCGTGTTTGGCTTGATCTTTCAAGGGTTGGCTATTTTCCCAATGGCCATGCTTCAAATCTTTGATGTGATGGAGAGCGAGATTCTCATCGCTGTGCCTCTTTTTGTTTTTATGGGAACCATCCTTGAGAAGACCGGTATTGCGGAAAAGGTGTATCAAAGCCTTTACGAACTTTTTGGCCCTGTGAGGGGGGGGTTGGCCATAGCCACGATTGTTACTTGTACCATATTTGCGGCATGTACGGGAGTGATTGCGGCTACCGTGACGACCATGTCCCTACTGGCTATCCCCTCTATGCTTAAACGGAAGTACGATAAAGGATTAGCAACAGGGGTTGTCTGTGCAGGGGGCAGTTTGGGAATTCTCATTCCGCCAAGCGTCATGTTGGTCATGTATGGACCCATGGCCAACCTCTCCGTAGCAAAGCTTTTTGCTGGAGCCCTTTTCCCTGGACTCCTTCTATCCGCATTATATATAGCCTATATTCTTATCCGCTCCTGGATCATTCCCAACACCGCTCCAGCTATCTCTCCGGAGGAGAGACCTCCCATTAGTCTCAAACTTTTTAGAGATACGGCTTTTTATATGCTTCCCGCTGCATTTCTTATCGTGGCTGTGCTTGGGTCTATCCTTGGAGGGATAGCCTCCCCAACGGAAGCTTCAGGTGTAGGGGCATTTTGTGCACTCATTTTAGCTCTAATCTATCGGAAATTAACCTTCTCCTATCTCAAAGAGGCTGTCCACTCTACTCTTGTCGTGACCTCCATGGTTTTTTTTATTATCTTTGGGGCAGGAATCTTTAACGTGGTTTTTCTTTATTTAGGAGGAGGGACCCTCATCAAAGGAACTTTAGTGGCACTCCCCTTCGGGAGGTGGTTTGTTCTGGCGGTCATGATGTTTATCCTATTCATCGGTGGCTTTTTCATCGCCTGGCAAGGGCTCCTCTATATCCTCGTTCCTATTTTTTTACCAGTGGTGGAGGCCTTGGGATTCAATCAGTTATGGTTTGCTTTGCTTGTCTGTGTCAATTTACAAATGTCTTTCCTCACCCCTCCTTTTGCCTATGCCATCTTTTTTGTGAAAGGTGCCTCTCCTCCTGAGATTACCTCATGGGATATCTATCGCGGGGTCGTTCCTTTTGTCATTCTTCAAATCATAGGTCTTGTGTTATGCGTTCTTTTCCCTGACATCATTTTGTGGTTACCTCGAGTCACACTCGGAGGAAGATAACAATGGGGGAGCGTTTAAAAGATAAAGTAGCCTTGATCACTGGAGCAGGATCGGTGGGGCCAGGTTGGGGAAACGGTAAGGCTACGGCTGTTCTGTTTGCACGGGAAGGAGCAAAGATTTTTGCTGTGGATATTAACCTCAACGCAGCCAAGGAGACCCAGTCCATTATTGAGAGCGAAGGGGGAATCTGTTCGGTCATGAAAGTCGATGTCTCCCGTTCGGAGGAAGTGAAGGCCATGGTGGAACAATGTATAAACACTTATGGTCGAATTGACATCCTTCACAATAACGTTGGAATCGTCGTGCTCGGTGGAGTGGAGGAGACCAGTGAAGAAACTTGGGACCGCGTGATGGCAGTTAACCTCAAAAGTATGTTTCTCACCTGTAAATATACTATTCCCCATATGGAGAAACAGGGGGGAGGAGTCATTATCAACATCTCCTCTGTGGCTGCGATCCGTTATACGGGGATTCCTTATATCACTTACTATGCCAGCAAATCAGGAATTCTTGGTTTAACCCGAGCCATAGCCTTGCAATATGCGGCTAAAAATATCCGGGCTAACTGTATTCTTCCAGGCTTGATGAATACGCCATTGGTGTATGAATCCATAAAGGGATGTTACGAAGATATAGAGAAGATGATTGAGGCGCGAAACAAACAATGTCCCACAGGGAAAATGGGGGAGGCCTGGGATGTAGCCTATGCGGCTTTGTTCCTTGCCTCGGATGAGGCCAAATATATTACCGGTATCGAGCTCATTGTTGACGGAGGCCTCACCGGTAAATATGTTTAATTTTAAGGATTAAATTGAGGACAAACTATTTTTTTTAGTCTTTTCTTCTCCTTAACCGCAATCGGAATAACCACAGAGACACTTGACACATCCTTCCTCGAAGAGGAGGGGTCCTCCACACTCAGGGCATGCTCCCCTCTGAAAGATGGGATTCGATTTACCAAAGATGAGAGGTTTTTCTTCAACCCTCACCTCCTTGACCTCAACCTTAGCCTTATTTTTTTCTCTCAGATGCCATTCAATCGCTTTTGCAATGGCATCGGAGCAAGAGAGAATCCTGCCTTCCTGAGACCAGACCGGCATATGGCAACTGATCCCTTTAAGCTGTCGAACAATCTCCGTGGGGTCTATCCCTGATCGGAGAGCCAGGGAGACGAGACGACCGATGGCTTCGGATTGAGAGGCGGCACAGCCTCCCGCTTTTCCGATCTGATTGAAGATTTCAAAAAGCCTTCCCTCTTCATCCTCGTTGACCGTCACGTAAAGGTTTCCACAACCCGTTTTAATCTTGCGGGTCGAGCCATGCATCACATCCCCACGGGCCCGTGGTCTTCGTTCCTTTTTAAACCCATCCAACTTTTCTTCCTCTCCTTCTCTCGGTTGGATTCCTTTATAAAGAACCTGTTCTTCTCTACTTCGATCCCGATAGATGGTCACCCCCTTACATCCTAATTCGTAGGCCAGGAGGTAGACCTTGGCGACATCCTCCACCGTGGCGTCATGGGGAAAATTGACGGTCTTGGAGACGGCATTGTCGGTATATTTCTGGAAAGCGGCCTGCATTCGAACATGATCCTCCGGAGAGATCTCGTGGGCAGTCACAAAAAGCCGCTTCGCCTTTTCTGGAACCTCCGGAAGATCTTTTAGTGAACCGACCTCGAGAATCTTCTTCATCAAATCTTCGGAATAGAACCCTTCGGCTCTGGCCACCTGTTCAAAAAATGGGTTGATTTCTAAAAGCTTCTTTCCATCAAGAACATGTCTGACAAATACAAGGGCAAAAAGCGGTTCGATGCCTGATGAGGTACCAGCAATAATGGAGATGGTTCCTGCTGGAGCAATGGTGGTAATGGTGGCGTTTCTCATAGCCTCCCATTTTCTTTTCAAAGTACTTTTCTCAAAGTTGGGGAAAGAGCCTCTTTGGAGGGCCAATCGATAAGAGGCCTGACGACCTTTCTCCTGAATGAAGGCCATGATTCGTTCTCCAAGCTCGAAAGCCATTGGGTGATTATAGGGGATTCCTAATTGAATAAGGAGGTCGGCAAATCCCATGACTCCCAGGCCAATCTTTCGGTTGGCTTTCGTCATCCTCTCGATTTGAGGAAGGGTGTAGCGATTCATATCGATCACGTTATCTAAAAAATGGATTGCCCGTTCCGTTACGGAACCCAATTTTTCCCAATCGATTTCCCCATTCTTTGTCATATGGGAAAGATTGATGGATCCAAGGTTACAGGATTCATAGGGGAGGAGGGGTTGCTCCCCGCAGGGATTTGTGCTTTCGATCTCTCCCAGATGGGGGGTGGGGTTGTCCCGATTGATTCGATCGATGAAGATGATCCCCGGGTCGCCGTTCTTCCACGCATAATAGACTATCTTTTCAAACACCTCTCGAGCAGGAAGGTGACCTGTGATTTCTTTGGTTCTCGGATTCCTGAGGGGATAATCCTTTCCTTTTTCCACCGCCTCCATAAATTCATCGGTGGCCGCTACAGAAATATTAAAATTGTTGAATCGATGGTCTCTGTCTTTACATTGAATAAATTCGAGGATATCTGGATGGTCCACCCGGAGGATTCCCATATTGGCTCCTCTTCGGGTCCCACCCTGCTTGATCGTTTCGGTGGCTGCATCAAAGACACTCATGAATGAAACCGGACCACTGGAGACCCCTTTCGTTGAACCTACGACGTCATTCTTAGGCCTAAGCCTCGAGAATGAGAATCCAGTTCCACCTCCACTCTTCTGAATCAGAGCCATATGTTTGACGGCATCAAAGATCTCTTCCATGGAGTCACCGACAGGAAGGACGAAACAGGCGGAGAGTTGTTGGAGTTCCCTCCCTGCATTCATCAGGGTTGGAGAATTAGGAAGAAAATCGAGGGAGGCCATTAGTTGAAAAAACTCTTCTTCAAGGGAGGGGAGATCGGCTTTAGGATTATAACGTTGATCCGCTGAGGCGATATTCCTTGCAACCCGGCGGAAAAGTTCCTCCGGGGTTTCGATGAGATTTCCTTGAAGATCTTTTTTGAGGTATCGCTTCTCGAGGACGGCTAAGGCATTTGAGGTTAGAGGAGCCATACTCATTTTTTCCTCCAGAGTACTAAATATTGATATCAATTTTTAAGGTTAGCACAATATTTTGTGAAGTCAAGAGAGGGCAAATTTATCCTATCGGGGAGATAAATTTGCGGATATATCGATCCATGTATTCTTTAGGCAGGTTTGAATCGGAAAGGCCCTTCATGATTCTATCCATATATTCCTTTTTGGGCTGACCTTCTTCTTCGGTAGAATCTACATATACTAAACACTTAAGAGTTTGTCCTTCGAACTCTACTTCCACCGTTTCTTTACGATAGCCCGCTTTTTCGATTTCCCAATAATCCAAGGTATGTTCATCCGATTCGGAGATCTCATAGATGACTCCATAGACCTCATCTGTTTCTGATTGAATTATATTGGCATATCCTTTTGAGGTGATTATCCAGCGATAACCTTTTAGAATCCCATTTCCAATGACTCGATGCTGAGGGCACCGATCTTCCATTTGTTTCCGCCACAGATTCGACCCATACGCAAAGTAAAGTTTCATTTTCCGTTTTTATCCTTTAATCCACCTTCAGCCCCTTTAAATACCTCACCCATCAAATGTCTTCTCTTAAAGTTTTGTGTGTACACTCCTTTTAACTGCCTCATGCCCTTTGAAAGATTCCCATCCCGAAAGACTCATATCATTATTGGGCAGAGAATGTCAAAATTAAATGGGTGATCACCAAATTATTTTTCAAGGTTGACGAAGAAATGAATTTTTGATAGGCTTTAAACACAATTGGGGAATTTAAACACTCAATTTTTTCTCAAAACCCAATCTGAAAGGAGGGAATCGTTATGAAACGATGGATCGGTTGTTTTCTTTTCGGGGTTTTTTTGTTTACCCTTTTCGTTCCCGCAACCTATGCCCAGGTCTATGGTGGGACAGTCATCTATGCCGCAGGTGCGGACCCTGATCGGCTCGATCCTGCCAATGCGGAGAGCAATCCTGCAGAGGCAGTCAACCGGATGATTTATGAGAATCTGGTCAAATTCGACGAGAAGTTAAGAATCGTTCCTGGATTAGCATCCCGATGGGAACAATCCAAGGACGGTTTGACCTGGACCTTCTTTCTAAGAAAAGGGGTCAAATTTCATGATGGGACACCCTTTAATGCAGAAGCGGTAAAGGTTTTCATTGAACGAATGATTGGACCTGAGAAACCTTCGCGAGCAGGGCTCTATGTTCCTTTCGTGAACTCTGTTGAAGTCGTAGATGAGTATACAATCAAAATTCATCTCAAGGCACCCTTTGCCTTCTTCCTGAACAATTTAGCCCATAGCGCCTCGGGAATCATCAGTCCCACCGCCCTGAAGACCTATGGGAAGGACATTGCCAGAAAAGCCTGCGGGACAGGCCCATTTAAGTTTGTCGAGTGGATTCATGGAGACCATATCACTCTGGTCAGAAATGATGAATATTGGGGAGGAAAACCCTACCTCGATAAAATCATCATCAAAACGGTAAAAGAGGATAGTGCCCGAGTGATGATGCTTCAATCCGGGGATGCCCATCTGATTGTCCGGATTCCTTCGGAAGATATTCCAAGACTGGAAAAGGATCCAAAGATCAAACTCGATTCAACTGAAACGCTTCGAGTACTGTATATTGGCATCAACTGCACCAAAAAGCCTTTCACCGATGTGAGAGTTCGACAAGCTCTCAATTATGCAGTGGACAAAGAATCGATCGTAAAGAATATCTATCAGGGAAGGGCATTGGTGGCCTCAGGAATTGTCGCCCCTCTGACGACTGGCTATTTCCCTGTAAAAGGATACCCTTACGATCCCGAGAAGGCGAAAAAACTCCTTGCCGAAGCAGGCTATCCGCAAGGATTTAAGGCAAAACTCTGGAGCCCTCAGGGCCGCTATCCAAAAGATTTTGAGTTAGCCCAGGCCGTTCAGCAGCAGCTTAAGAAGGTCGGAGTGGACTGTACCCTGGACACGATGGAGTGGGCTGCTTACCTTGCTGCAACCCGAAAGCCCCCCGAGGAGAATGAGTCCGAACTGTTTCTCATCGGATGGGCTCCTTCCACAGCGGAGGCCCGATGGATTCTTTATCCCCTTTATACGACCGAGCAGTGGGTTCCCAAAGGAAATAATCGGAGTTTCTTCTCCAACAAGGAGTTTGACGAACTGGTCAATAAGTTTACCCGAGCGACCAACAAAGCAGAGATGGATAAATATCTAAAAGAGGCTCAGGAGCTGCTGGTCAAGGAGGCTCCTTCAATCTTCCTCCTCGTGACCAAGGAAACGATTGGCTACCATCACAAGCTCAAAGGGGTGATTAACTCTCCACTGGAACTGACCTATTTTGACCATAAAACCTATCTGGAAAAGTAGGAGTTTTTTAGGATCTCCTTTCCATGTTCCGAGGGGCGATGGGAGAGGGTTGTCGCCCCTCCATTGTTTTTCACAAGGGTGATGGGATGGGTTGGTACATCTTGAAAAGAATTCTCATGCTTTTACCCGTCCTTTTTGGAGTCTCCCTTATCTCTTTTTCCCTTCTCCATTTAGTCCCTGGAGATCCGGCAATCCTTATGGCAGGAGAGGATGCCAACCCCGAGTTCATTCAGGCGGTTCGGAAGGAATATGGATTGGATCAACCCCTTTACATTCAATATTTTCATTTCATCTCCCATGTCATTCGAGGGGATTTCGGAATCTCGATTCGAAACCGTGAGCCGGTCATCAAGCTACTCAAGGAACGTTTTCTTTTTACGGTTCAGCTCTCCTTCATCTCTATCCTGATCGCTGGGTTCATTGGGCTTATTGCCGGAATCATTTCCTCGACTAAACAGTACTCCCTCTTTGACCATCTCAGCATGGTGGGGGCTCTCTTTGGGATCTCTATGCCCATCTTCTGGTTCGGCCTTCTTCTCATGCTGGTCTTCTCCGTTCACCTGAGATGGTTTCCTGCAGGAGGGAAAGGAACGATCCTTCATCTCATCCTTCCTGCCATTGCCCTGGGTGCCTCGGGAGCAGCGGTGATTGCTCGAATGACCCGGGCTTCTATGCTCGAGGTGATCCGGCAGGACTATATCCGCACTGCCAGAGCCAATGGGCTTCGAGAATTTATTGTCATTTATAAACATGCCTTAAAGAATGCCATGATTCCTGTGGTGACCGTCTTTGGTCTTGAATTTGGTTATATGCTCGGTGGAGCGGTTCTCACTGAAACCGTCTTTTCTCTTCCTGGAGTTGGAAGATTGATGGTGGATGGAATCTTTCAAAGGGATTATCCCATCGTTCAAGGTTCCATGCTTTTAGTTGCAACGACCTTTGTCCTGGTCAATCTTCTGACCGATATCGCCTACGCCTTTTTTGACCCCAGGATAAGGTATGAATGAGAAAGGTCTCCTTAAGAGAGGTCAGATCGGAGAGGTCTGGAGAAGACTGAGGCGGAATCGCGCTGCTATGGTGGGGGGTATCATCGTTCTTCTTTTTGTCTTTATTGCTATTTTTGCTCCTTGGCTCTCCCCTTATCCCCCTAACGAGGGGGATTTAACGAAAAGGTTGAAATCCCCCTGTCGGGAACATCTCTTCGGGACCGACCCGTTAGGCAGGGATCTCCTCAGTCGGGTCATCTATGGAGCTCGAATCTCCCTTCAAATCCAAATTATCTCTGTCTCGATTGCGTTAGTCATTGGGACCCTCCTCGGAATGATTGGAGGCTATTACGGGGGGAGAATCGATAACCTGATCATGAGGTTGATGGATATCCTTCTTGCTTTTCCAGGGATCTTTCTGGCCATCTCTATTATTGCTGTTTTAGGCCCGGGACTTACTAACTTGATGCTCGCGGCTGGCATCTACTCCATCCCTCAATTTGCAAGGATCGTTCGGGGTTCTGTGATCTCTTTGAAAGAAAAGGAGTTTATTGAGGCCGCTCGTGCCGTGGGAGAAAGGGATCTGGATATTCTCTTTCGTTACCTCCTGCCCAATTCCATGGCTCCCATCATTGTCCAGACGACACTTCGAATGGCTACGGTTCTCCTTACAGCGTCAGGATTGAGTTTTCTTGGACTTGGGGTTCAACCTCCCACTGCAGAGTGGGGGGCTATGCTCTCTAATGCGAGGGCCTATCTCATTACAGCCCCTCATGTGGCAACCGTGCCAGGATTAGCCATCATGCTTGTGGTCATGGGATTTAATCTTTTTGGGGATGG
The DNA here is from genome assembly GCA_964570075.1 of uncultured Syntrophaceae bacterium. Taxonomy (GTDB): domain Bacteria; phylum Desulfobacterota; class BSN033; order BSN033; family UBA1163; genus CALIBK01. The sequence continues at coordinate 38,774 of CAZMWF010000141.1, forward strand.
ATTGAGAGATTCTCTCGATCCCAGACTGAGGGATTAAGTCAAATCGGATCCAAGGATGAATAGAGAAAATCTCCTTCTCCGTGTCAGAGGCTTAAGCACTCATTTCTACTCAAGAGGTCACACCATCTATGCCCTCGATGGAGTCAGTTTCGAGATCAAAAAGGGAATGACCTTTGGGCTTGTGGGAGAGACCGGTTGTGGAAAGTCAGTCACCGCCCTTTCCATTTTGAGACTCATTCCCTCTCCTCCTGGAAAGATTGTACAGGGTGAGATTCATTTCAGAGGAAGGGATCTTCTCCGTCTCACGGAAGAGGAGATCCGCTCTATCCGAGGAAAAGAGATCTCCATGATCTTCCAGGAGCCAATGACTTCTTTAAACCCTGTCTTTCGGATCGGGGAGCAGATGATGGAAGTCATCATGCTTCATCAGAAGGTAGGAAAGCGACAGGCTTATGAGAGGGCTGTAGAGATGCTCGAACGAGTTCATATGCCGGAGGCTGAGAAGGTCATGAGGCAGTTTCCTCACCAGCTGAGCGGAGGCATGAGACAGAGGGTCATGATTGCCATGGAACTCTCCTGCCGCCCTTATCTTTTGATCGCTGATGAGCCCACCACCGCCCTTGACGTGACCATCCAGGCCCAGATTTTAAGGCTCCTGAAGGAGATGAAGAGGGAATTGGATACCTCCATCCTTCTGATCACCCATGATTTGGGAGTGATTGCTGAGATGTGTGATCGGGTGGGGGTGATGTATGCAGGCTCCATCGTAGAGGAGGCCTCGGTAGAAGAGATCTTTGAAGATCCCAAACATCCCTATACCAAAGGACTATGGGGAGCCATCCCTCGAATGGAAGAGGAGAAGGAAAGTCTGTCGGTGATTCCGGGAATGGTTCCCGATCTGAGTCAACCTCCAAAGGGATGTAAATTCCATCCAAGATGCTCTTTTCGATTTGATCCTTGTGATCGACTGGTTCCTCCACTCATAGAGACTTCATCGGCACACTTTGTGGCCTGTTTCCTCTATCAGGAGAAGGAAAGAGATGGGTGAATCCCTTTTAGAAGTGAAAGGACTCAAAAAATATTTCCCTCTCCAGAAGGGATGGCGAAGGGAGAGAACCTATGTTCGGGCTGTAGATGGAATTGACCTTTCTATCTATCGAGGGGAAGTTCTGGGATTGGTGGGTGAGTCAGGTTGTGGAAAAACGACGGTAGGAAGGCTGATCCTTAAACTAATTGAACCCACAGAAGGAGAGATCCTCTTTGAAGGGAAAAACCTTTCCCGTCTGGATAAAAAAGAGATCCATCCATTAAGACGATCCTTGCAAATTATCTTTCAGGATCCTTTTGCCTCTCTCAATCCGAGGATGACGGTAGCCGAGATTGTGGGCCGACCCATGGAGATCCATGGCCTGGTTGACCGATCCGGGAGGGATGAGAAGGTCGCTCAACTCCTTGAGTCGGTTGGACTTCAGAAAGAACACCTCTATCGGTATCCTCATGAGTTTTCCGGGGGACAACGGCAACGAATTGGGATTGCAAGGGCCTTGGCTACACAACCCAAACTCATCGTGGCTGATGAACCCACCTCTGCCCTCGACGTTTCTGTTCAGGCTCAGATCCTTAATCTCATGAAGGAACTCAAAGAGGCGTTCGGATTGACTTATCTGTTTATCTCTCATAATATTGGTGTCATCCAACATCTCAGCGATCGTGTGGCAGTGATGTATTTGGGAAAGGTGGTCGAAATGGGAAAGAAGAAGGATCTCTTTCAATCCCCTATGCACCCTTATACCAAAGCGCTTCTTGCAGCGGTTCCAACTCTGGATCCAAAAAGAAAGAGGGAAGAGATCATTCTGGAAGGAGATGTTCCAAGCCCTATCTATCCTCCTCGGGGATGCCGATTCCATCCTCGGTGTAGATACGCTTTCCGCCGATGTTCAGAAGAGGAGCCTTTATTTCATTCTGTTGAAGAAGGCCGATCCGTAGCCTGTCACCTCTACCCATAATTTAAAATGGAGGAGATATGTTTAAGTTGATTCGAGGAGGAACTCTATATGGCCCTGAAAAAATAGGGGTTAGAGATATTCTTATTGTAGGAAAGACGATTGCCAAGATCTCAGAAAAGATTGACCTTCCAGCTGAATGGAAAGCTCAAATCCTCTCCGCTGAAGAAAAGATGATCACTCCAGGTTTGGTCGACCTTCATGTTCATCTCTTAGGGGGTGGAGGAGAAGGGGGACCAAGAACAAGAACGCCAGAGATCACTCTTTCGAAGATTACACAGGCAGGGGTGACCACGGTGGTCGGTTGTCTTGGAACCGATGATGTCTCTCGAAGACCAGAGACACTGCTGGCTAAAGCCATGCAACTGGAAGAAGAAGGAATTTCCACTTTTATCTATTGCGGTTCCTACCAGTTTCCTCCTCCAACCATTACCGGAAGTGTTCGAAAAGATATTGCCCTTATCCCTAAGGTAATCGGGGTTGGAGAAATCGCCATCTCAGACCATCGTTCCTCTCAACCTACTTTCGAAGAACTCTGTCGGCTGTCGGCAGAGGCAAGGGTTGGAGGGCTTTTAGGAAACAAGGCTGGATTGGTTCATCTTCATATGGGAAGTGGACCGAGGATGTTTGATCTTATTATTCGTATCGTCAAGGAGACAGAGATTCCTATCGGTCAATTCCTTCCAACCCATGTCACCCGAACAGAGAGTCTTCTGAGAGAGGCGATTCGATTTGCCAAGATGGGAGGAAATATCGATTTCACCGTAAAGGGATTAGAGCTTCAATTTCCCCTCAAAACGGCCGAGGCTTTAAAGAGGGCTTTGGAGGAAGGGGTGTCCATCGATCAGATTACTCTCAGTTCCGATTCCAATGGTTCATTGCCCATCTTTGATGAAAAAGGGAGGCTCCTTTGGTTAGCTGTAGGGGATATAAAAAATCTTTATTTAGAATTTAGAGAGTTGGTAAGAGAAGGTTTTTCACTCGAGGAAATATTAAAACTGGTTACACTTAACCCGGCTAAGAGAGCTGGCATCGATCGCTATAAAGGTAGCCTTGAAGAAGGAAAGGATGGAGACCTCTTGATCTTAAATAAGAATCTCGAGATTGAAACGGTCATTGCAAAAGGACAGATCATGATCGACCAAGGAGAGGTATTGGTGAAAGGAACCTTCGAAGAATCATAGAAGGGTCGAAAGGAGGTGAGGAGATAAAAAAATGGGTAATGCCTCACTGAAGCGGGGAAATCATTTTAAGCCCGACAGGAGTATTTCCGAAACCCATAGAACGCGGATGGATTGAATATAAATGAATCCTACGAATCGATCTATCGTTGAAATGGGTTTCTGATTAAAACCAACC
>CAZMWF010000142.1:0-9962 GCA_964570075.1 uncultured Syntrophaceae bacterium
TCTATTCTTTCATTACTTTCTTTCCACTCAGCCTCTCTCTCTAAAATCCCTCAAAAAACATATCCCCCCACTAACACTCCGCTCCTTCCCGTGGATAGAAAATACCTCAGAAAGGAGTACCTAAAAGTGATAGACGGTCAGGGGCCGATATCATTTGAAATAGAAGATTGGAGAGTGTTATAAAAATAAAGGAGATTCGAAATTGGCATCCCGTCATAAATGGATTCTTTTTTTTATTCTCCTGTTGCTTCTTTTCGGTTCCTACTCTCAATCGAAAGTGATCGATGAGGATTTGTTGATAAAAGCAAAAATTACCCCTATCAAAAACATCAAAGAAGCACCCAATTTTACACTCGAAGACCTTTGTGGGAAAAAGGTTGAACTTCATTCCTTTAAAGGGAAAGTCATCCTCCTCGTCTTCTGGGCCACATGGTGTGGGCCTTGCAAAAAGGAGATGCCCTCCATGGAAGCCCTATATCGACAATTCAAACATCGGGACTTTGTTCTCCTGGGAATCTCTGTAGATTATGAGAAGAAAGAGAGGGTCAAAGAATTTATCGAGAAGAACGATTGGAGTTTTCCAATCCTCCTGGATCCAAAGCTTCGTGCCTACCGTCTTTATGAGATTAAAGGGATTCCAACATCAATCCTGATCGATAGGCAAGGAAGGATGGTTGGAAAAGCGTTAGGGCCGAGAGATTGGGATACTCCAGAGGTGATTTCCCTCATCGACGTATTAATCAACCAATAAATTTTTTGTTTTTTAAATGGGATTCAATCAAAGGGAGGTGAGATAGATATGTTAAGGCTGTGTTGGATCATTGTTTTTCTATTCCTCGTCCCCTCTCTTCAAGCCGAAACGATTTACAGATGGGTCGACAAGAATGGAGTGGTGAATTTCACTGATGACCTTGAAAAAGTTCCGGTGCCATATCGTGATCAAGTCCAGAGAACGGAGTCAAAGGAAGAGAAGAAGGACGTTCAAAAAGGAGGCCCTCCATCCCTCTCATCGCCATCGGTGGAGAGAAAGGAAGTGGATATCTATGGGAGGGATGAGGCCTGGTGGCGAGAGAGAGTCCGTCCCTGGAAGGAGCAGTTGAAGGAGGCTACTGAGAATTTGGAGAGCGCGAGAAAGAGATTTTCAGAGAAAACGGTAGAGATGGGTCGAAAAGGATTGGTGAGTCGAGCTCGGTATCAAACCGAGGCAGAAAAATATGACCGAGAGAGAAAGAAGTACGAGGCTCAAATTTCTGAGGCGCAGGAAATGTTAGAAAAACTATCTAAAGAGGCAGAAGAAGCAAAAGCTAATCCTGAGTGGTTGAAATAGGGATGAAACTTTATGGAATCTGAGGAATTCAAAAAAGAGAAGGTGATGGGTAATGGCGAAAAAATAGAAAGGGTGATCCTTCCTATTCGGGGAATGAGTTGTGCCTCTTGCGTGAATCGGGTTGAGAGGGCCATTCGTTCTTTGACCGGAGTTCTTCAGGTCAACGTCAATCTGGCAAGCGAGAGTGCCTCCATTGAGTATCTTGCAGAGAGGGTCTCGATTGAGGATTTTAAAAAAGTCGTGAGAGATTCTGGCTACCAGGTTCTGGAAGCCGAAGAGGAGGATCTGGTGGAGAAAGAGAGGAGGGTGCGAGAAGCCGAACTCTCACGATTAAAGCAGAAATTCATCATTGGGGCCTTTCTCCTGATCCCCATTCTTATCCTCATGTATGGAGCCCCTTTTCTGGAGAAGAATTTTGGCCTTTCGAGGGAGATCAACTTCTTTCTCCAATTCTTATTCGCCACGCCTGTTCAATTCTGGAATGGATGGCCATTCTATGTAGGGTTTTGGAAGGCTCTCAAACAGAAGACAAGCGACATGAATACCTTGATTGCGGTAGGCACTTCGGCTGCCTATTTTTACAGTGTGGTCGTCACCTTCTTCTCAAATCTAATCCAGGTAGAAGGGAGGATGCTGGATGTCTACTTTGATACCTCAGCGGCCATCATCGTTTTGATTCTTCTTGGAAGGTTTCTTGAAGCAAGAGCAAAAGGGAAGACGTCTGAAGCCATTAAAAAGCTGATCGGGCTTCAGCCAAAAACAGCGAGGGTCGTCAGAAATGGAAGAGAGGTGGATATTCCAGTGAGCGAGGTTCAGGTCGGCGACCTCGTCATCGTTCGGCCTGGAGAGAAGATTCCGGTGGATGGGATTGTCAGAGAAGGGTTTTCGTTTGTGGATGAATCGATGGTCACCGGGGAACCCCTCCCGATGGAGAAAAAGGTTGGGGATCATGTTATCGGAGCTACATTGAATAAGGGGGGCACCTTCAAATTTGAAGCCATCAAAGTGGGCCGAGATACCCTTCTGGCCCAGATTATTCGTTTGGTTCAGGAGGCCCAGGGTTCAAAACCTCCCATCGCCAGGAGGGTCGATATCATCGCCAGATACTTTGTTCCCATAGTGATCGGGGTGGCTATTCTTACTTTTTTCGTCTGGTCTCTATGGGGTCCTTCTCCCTCGTTTACCTATGCCTTTCTGAACTTCATCGCCGTTCTCATTATTGCCTGTCCATGTGCCTTAGGCTTAGCCACCCCCACCTCCATTATTGTGGGAATGGGGAAAGGGGCAGAGAGTGGAATTTTGATTCGGGATGCAGATGCACTGGAGAAAGCCCACCAGCTTCAAACGATTGTCCTCGATAAAACCGGGACGATTACTCAAGGGAAACCCTCTGTCACAGAGGTCATTGGGTTCGAAGGATTTACAGAGGAGGAGGTTTTACGTCTGGCCGCCTCTGCGGAGAAAGGATCGGAACATCCTTTGGGAGAGGCCATCGTAAAAAGAGCAGAAGAGTTGGGATTGAAACTTTTTGATTCAAAAAATTTTATATCCATTCCAGGTTATGGAATCGAGACCACGATCGATTCTAAAAAAGTCCTCCTGGGTAATCTTAAATTAATGGAAGAGAAAGGGATTGGGATCAATGGCTGGTTCAAAGAGGTAGAGCGCCATTCGTCCCAAGGGAAGACAGCCATGTTTCTCTCCGTCAACGGAAGACCAGCAGGTCTGATTGCTGTCTCCGACACCTTGAAAGAAAATTCTATCAAAGCCGTGGAAAGCCTAAAACAGATGGGTTTAGAAGTGGTCATGCTTACAGGAGATCATGAAGGAACGGCCAAAGCGATTGCTGCGCAGGTAGGGATTGAACGAGTCCTTGCTGAAGTTCCTCCGGACAGAAAAGCGGAGATAGTAAAAAGACTTCAGGCGGAAGGGAAGAAGGTCGGGATGGTCGGGGATGGTGTGAATGATGCGCCTGCCCTGGCCCAGGCTGATGTAGGGATTGCTATCGGGACAGGAACCGATGTCGCTATTGAAACTTCAGAGATTACCCTCATGGGTGGAGATTTAAGAGGGGTCGTTACGGCAATCGCCCTGAGCAAGGCGACGATACGAAATATCCAACAAAACCTTTTCTGGGCGTTTGCCTATAATACCCTCCTTATCCCTGTGGCTGCCGGTGTGCTTTATCCCTTCTTTAGAATCCTTCTCAATCCCATATTGGCTGCAGGAGCTATGGCCTTTTCTTCGGTTACGGTTGTGAGCAATGCCTTAAGGTTAAGGAGATTTAAACCACCGATAAATTAAAAGGAGGCCTATGACTCGATTCTTTGACGATCATTCCCTTTCCATTGGGAATACCCCGATGATTAGAATCAACCGAATGGCTCAGGGACTCAAAGCCACTATTCTTGCAAAAATTGAGGGAAGAAATCCTGCCTACTCCGTTAAATGTCGGATCGGAGCCAATATGATCTGGAAAGCTGAAAGGGAGGGGTGGCTCAAACCCGGTATGGAGATCATCGAACCGACCAGCGGAAATACAGGGATTGCCCTGGCTTTTGTAGCCGCAGCAAGAGGATACAAGCTCCATGTGACCATGCCTGAGACGATGTCGATCGAAAGACGAAAAGTGCTTACCCTTTTTGGAGCCCATATCATCCTCACCCCGGGGGAGAAAGGGATGAGGGGTGCAGTGGAGGAGGCGGAACGGATCGTTCAGTCCGATCCTTTAAGATATTACATGCCCCAGCAATTCAAGAATCCAGCCAATCCCGAAATCCATTTTAAGACGACAGGCCCAGAGATTTGGGAGCAAACTAATGGCGAGATCGATATGCTTGTCTCAGGGGTTGGAACAGGAGGGACGATTACAGGAGTTTCGCGATACATCAAGTGGGAGAAAAAGAAGAAGATTATGAGTGTCGCGGTCGAACCAGCGGAGAGTCCAGTGATCACCCAATTTCTATCTGGCGAGCCGCTTAGGCCTTCCCCTCATAAGATTCAAGGGATCGGGGCAGGATTTATTCCTGAGACGCTGGACTTATCCATCGTCGATCGGGTGGAACAGGTGAGCAGCGAAGAGGCCATCGAGCATGCAAGAAGGCTTGCACGAGAGGAAGGAATCCTTTCAGGGATCAGCAGTGGGGCAGCCATAGCCGTGGCTTTGAGATTAGCAAAACAGAGGGACTTTGAAGGGAAGGTCATTGTCGCGATTCTACCCGATTCAGGAGAGAGGTATTTAAGCAGTCCTCTCTTTGAAGGGATCTATGATGAGACAGGAATGCCAAAGACCAATAAAAGGTGAAAAAGGAGGATATGGAAAATGACTCTAAAAAGAGGATTACTTGTGTGTTTTATCGTTCTGATCAGTTTATGGAGTAATTTTTCTTATTCCATCACCGAGGATGAAAAGAATAATATTGCCGTTTATGAGAAGGTTGCAGATGGGGTCGTCAATATCACCAGTATTGCCGTTCAATTGGATTTTTTCTTCAATCCTTTCCCGACCCAGGGGTCAGGTTCTGGTTCCATCATTGACACTAAAGGCCATATCCTCACCAACCATCATGTGGTGGCCAATGCCCAGAAATTGGAAGTGACCTTGGCGGATGGGTCGAAGTGGCCTGCAAAATTGGTAGGATCAGATCCAGACAATGATCTGGCCGTAATCAAAATCGATGCCCCAAAAGAAAAATTAAAGGTGATCCCCATGGGAGATTCTAAAAACCTCCGAATCGGTCAGAAAGTTCTTGCCATAGGGAATCCTTTCGGATTGGAGAGGACTCTGACCACGGGGGTGATCAGTTCTCTTGGAAGAACCATCCGTTCGGATGCCGGCTATCTCATTGAGGATGTCATTCAGACGGATGCTGCGATCAATCCTGGAAACTCCGGAGGACCCCTTTTAAATTCTGAAGGAGAGATCATTGGAATCAATAGTGCTATCATTAGTCCTTCGGGAGGAAGTGTAGGGATTGGGTTTGCCATTCCTGTCAATACAGCGAAGCGGGTGGTTCCTGAGCTCATCTCTAAAGGATATGTCTCTTATCCCTATATTGGCGCTACGATTCAATCCCTCATCCCGGAGATCGCCCAGTTTCTTAAGTTAAAAGTAGAACGGGGAGCCATGATTGCTGAAGTAGTAAAAGGAGGGCCTGCAGACAAAGCGGGTCTAAGGGGAGGGAATCAGAGGGTTCAGGTAGGGAATATGATCGTGATTGTAGGGGGAGATATTGTGGTGAAAGCAGATCAGCACGAAGTGAAGACTCACGATGATTTGATCCGGTATATTCGAGAAAAGCGACCAGGAGATACCATTTTTCTCAGGGTATACCGAAAAGGGAATTTCATGGATATCAAGGTAACCCTGGGCGAACGTCCAAGAAGAAGGTGATCCAGAGTCTTTCAATTTAACGTGGAACCATCTCAAAAAGAAGAAATCCAGAAAAAACTCCTCGAGTGGTTTAAACGAAATAAAAGAGACCTTCCCTGGAGAAAAACCAAAGACCCTTATGCCATCTGGGTCTCCGAGATGATGCTTCAGCAGACCCAGGTAGAGACCGTCATTCCCTATTACAAGAATTTTCTTAGTACCTTTCCAACCCTTCAGCATTTAGCCGAAGCCGATCTTTCAGAGGTTTTAAAAGTCTGGGAAGGCTTGGGATACTATTCAAGAGCCAGGAATCTCCATCGGGCTGCAAAGATGGTTTTGAATCGTTTTCGAGGGAAAATCCCAAATTCTCTTAACGCTCTCCTTAGTCTTCCAGGAATCGGGAGATATACGGCTGGAGCTATCCTTTCCATTGCCTATAATCAAGAGGCTCCCATTCTTGATGGAAATGTGAAGCGAGTGCTCGCAAGACTTTTTGCGATCTCGAAGAATCCTGAGAAAAAGGACATGGAGCATCTTTTATGGAAGATCTCTGAATCCCTTATCCCTAAAAATAGAGCTCGCTTCTTCAATCAGGCCCTTATGGATCTTGGAGCCATGATCTGCGCACCTAAAAGGCCGATTTGTCTTTCCTGTCCCCTTAGCACCCTTTGTAAAGGCTATCTTTCAGGAGCGCCTGAGCATTTTCCTCCTCGATTCAACAAGAGAAAAATTCCTCAAAGGAGGGGGATGGTTGCGATTATCCAGAGGGATGGGAAAGTCCTCCTTCAACAGAGGCCATTCGAAGGTTTCTTAGGAGGATTATGGGAATTCCCCAATTGGGAGATCAATGAAAGAGGATCGGAGAGGGTGAGATTAAGAAATGAGATCAAGAAAGAGATGGGATTAAATGTAGAGGTCAAAGGGTTGATGGGAACGTTTACACAAACCTATTCTCATTTTAAACTCACCCTCCACGCCTTTTATTGTCAACCCCTGGGAAGGAAGAAAAAAGGAAGATGGGTTTCCATTAATCAACTTGACCGATTTCCTATGTCCCGAATCCACCGAAAGATCGCTTATACTTTAAATCGATAGGCATCTAATTTTAGAAGCCCTCTTTCTACCTCCTTGGACGTCTCTCAGGGATTTGAGGCATTTGAGGAATCTCAAACTTTTGAGGAGTCTCTGTGATCTGGGTTTTTGCTCCCGTGCCATATCCAATAAGAACCATCTCTGTGTCTTTTGATTGAGATTTGATCAGGCCATAAGGATAGACATCCTTATAAACCCATGCATCCACCACTTCCTCTTGATCCTGATATTGCATGTGGTGACATTTAAAGGTTCCAGCCGGTACCTTGATTGTCTCCACGCCTTTGTCGATCAATTTCCCTGGTCTGCTTTCTCCTTTTGAAGGTTGCATCATCTGGACAGACATCTCCATCGCAGGTTCATTTCCCATCTTGAAAATCATCCTTTTTACATTCTTCTGATCCTCGGGGTTTCCCGAGACAAGCATTTTCGTAATCACCTTTCCCTCTTTCTTCGTTTCCATCACCGTTTCATACCAGTAGGCTTCTCCCTCTTTTCCAACAATGGCCACCTTTATCTTTGAAGGCGGTTCTCCCTTGGTGGTAATTTGATATTCTGACCATCCCCCCACCACCGGTTTAAATTCAGAATAGAATCGAGGACCTGCACTTTTTCCTAACTGGGCATAAGAAAAAGAGGGAGCAATCAATCCTATCCCAATCAGGACTAATAAAGCGATTTTTCTCATATTCTTCCTCCTCTATTTAAAATTTTTTTATTCCGCTCCTTTTTCAACTATTCCACATTATATTTTCTTACTACCACTTCATGTTTATCCACAACCATTTGGTAAATATATCCTTCAGGAGAAACCCGGATGGCTCGCCAAATCTCATGGGGAGTGGCTTGACTAACCAGCTTTACCCTTCTTTTTTCTTTTAGATCCGAAGATAGAACAACGAACTCGTTAGATAATTTTTCCCCTTTCTTTTTATCTCCTTCTTCCAAGACTGCTCCAAGATAGATTCTTTCTTTTTGGTCGTCCCATAGGCCAAGTAGGTGGACAATGAATCTATCGAAATAAACAGCCCGCTCTGGCTCCCACTTTGACAGACTATACTCTTCTGAACGATAGAGGACCACAGTGGTGTCCCCTATTTTTTCAGCTCGGAGGAGCCTCTTCCCATTAAAAGATATTTTTCCAGGAACAGAAATTCTCTCGATGGATTTTCTATCGAGGGATAGAATCCTCACAGACCGTTCAGAATGGTTATCGGCTAATTCAACCCATATCCCGGAGAGTCTTCCTTCTTTGACTACATGGATCCCCAAAACCATACCCGAATCGGGGATGAGTTTCCTATCCTCGAGAGGAATTTTGTTTAACACTTTCCCATTTAAATCAAGAAGATAAAGAGCTAATTTTTCTCGGCCTTCCACATAGGTTCTTCCTAATAAAACAATTTTATTTTCGGGAGTCAGTTCAATATCTTTGAAATCGGTGGATTCCTCTGCAGGGATGGGAATGGTCGCCGTCCTTTTCCCCTTTTTAAACACCTGGATGCGAGAGTTTATCTGATCAAGAATATAGATTTCTCCTTCCCTACCCAGGGCAAAACTCATGGGGCCTTCCGGATTGGCCTCATCTGGAGTATGGACTCCGATATGGTCAGGGCCCGATCCGAACCCGGCTCTTAGCACCTCCACAGTCCTTGCTTGGCTACGCTCTTTTTCTACTCTTTGTGCCGGATTTTCAGATTCCACCTCAGTGACAACGGTAAGGAGAAAAAAGAGGATGATTGATAAACAACTCATTCCAAATGCTCTTTTCATTATCGTTCTTCCCAATATAACACGATTTCACTGGTTCGGAAAGCTTTAACCGATAGAGGGGAGAGTTCAGGTTTTTGTTTAATCATGGTTGCCCAACCCACTAATCCTCTATTGTCTACCTCATACCTCTCAACGGCAGTAAGAGCGCCAGGATAATCGAAATATTTTAAAATTTAATGATAGAGAGTAATCATCCCAACTAATGATAGAATAAGATAAAAGATTATGGAGTTCCAACTCTTAGAAAACTTTTGAATAACTGGTCTCGTTTTATACATCGGCTTTTCCTCTTTTATTTTTCATATCCAATCTTACTTTACCTCAAAATTTGCGTCATAATCTACCTTGGCATCGCCTATCTTATCTGTTATCGTATATTTCCAGGTATATCTTCCTTTGGGTGCCTTCGAGGGAAGGGTGACCCATGCTGAAATCCTCTCAAAAAATGTCATTGGACGGTAGAAGCACTCTTTATTGATAGATATTAGGTCTGCCTTTTCGATTATAATCTCTCCTTTAGGCCCGATTACTTTGAGTGATATTTGTACCTCTGGTCGGTCCTCTCGGAACTTCATGCCAAAAACCTTGCAATAAGAATAGATGGTTCCTCCAGGCTGAATGACAGGCTGGGTTACAGGCGGTCCCTCCTCGGAGAGGGAGAATTGAAAATCCTTAATTTCAAGACGAGTAGATGTTTCTGTAGCCCCTTCCTCCACATAGAAGGGCTGGATTAATTCAGCCTCTGTATTTTTAACTGAATCATAAACCTTTATCTGGATATTGAATTTTCCAGAAGGAGCATAATAGGGAAGATCGAAGTAATAATTAAAGTAGAGTTCAACTGGCTTCTCCATTTTTGGAACGACTTCATGCAATTCTCTTTTTAAAGGTGGATAAAGGAGTAATCCACTTGGGTCAAGAATGGTCGCAGTGGAACTAACATCAACTTTTCCTTCTTTGTCAGTTGTATATCCTGCTACACTATAATCGAAATATACTTTATCACCAGGCTTATAGGGTGCTTCAGGTCGAATTGGGCCATCCTTAGATTGGACAAATTTAAAATCTATTATCTTTAAGTCTCCCGAAACGTTCACGGAAGGGGTAACCGAAGGAGTGGGTACTGGAGAAGGAGTGGCGATGGGCCTCAAAGTCCCCCGATGGAGGTCGTAAGAAAGAAAAATTCCCCCTCCAATTCCACCCAGCCATAGAATAACCAAGACCACGCGGAGGAGCATATGGAATTTTCTTTCAATAACGATTGTGTCTGCAAGATGGTCGCCCAGTCGTTGACGCATCCTCGAAAAGATGGCAATCAGAAATCCAACTAAATAAACACCCAATCCATCAACAAATCGAAGAAGGTTTCGGATAAGGGATGCCCTCATATGACAATGG
>CAZMWF010000143.1:0-18386 GCA_964570075.1 uncultured Syntrophaceae bacterium
CGATAAGCCCAGTATCCCAGAGCCCCATCCTTCGGGAGACAGTATCCACCGATCCCTGGACCAGGGAAAATAATATTGTTGTGAGTCGGACGAACCTTGATCGCATTGATGACTTTGATCAAATCCACTCCGTTCCTCTCGGCAAAGAGACTCCACTCGTCAAGAAAGGCAAGAATGGTGGCTCGAAAGCTATTCTCTACAATCTTTGCGGTCTCCGATTCAATAGGACGGTCGAGCACAGTCAAAGGATATTTTTCAGTGTTAATAATTTCGCTCAAAAACTTTACCACTCTCCGAGTGGCTTCAGGATTGACTCCGCTGCATACTCGCCAGAATTCTCTAATACTTGCTACATAATTTCTTCCGGGCATCACTCGTTCAAAGCTATGGGCAAGGAGAGGATCACTCTGAATCCCTCTTCTTCGAAAAGCCTTCTTAATGATTGGGTAAGCAATCTGCTCAGTAGTTCCAGGAGCCACGGTGGTTTCGATCAAGATAAGAGCCTCTGGAGGAACATACTCAGCCATGATCTCGATGGATTCCTCAAGGGCTTCCATATCCGCCCGACCATCTCTTACGTTGCCTAAAGCCTCTTTAATATAATCGCATTGAATATCAACCACTACCACATCAGCAAACTTTAGCGCCTCATAGGTATAGGTTGCTGTAAACGTCTTCTTTTCGTTAACGCATCGATGAATCATAGGGACCACTTCAGGATCCTCTGAACTTACAGGAGAAAGGCCTCGATTTAACCAGGGAATTTTCCAAAAACTACGTGGGCTTGGCCTCTGCATCCCGATAACAAACTTTGTAGGTCTTCCTCCTTTATCTACTGTGTCAGCAATGACCCCAGCCATCACCGCCCCTACAAATCCCAAACCCATCACCACTACAATCTCTCGTCCTAACGCTCTCTGCTCTTTGACCAATTCTTGCAATCTTACAAATTCTTTTTGGTAATCCTCAGCTTCAGGCAGTTTGAATTTTTCACCCGTTGGACTCAAAGAATATTCAACCATCCACTTCTCCTTTCGCCACTATAAAACTATTGTATATCCAATCGCCAAGCTATTTTAGCCTGTAACGAATTTTTAATACAAACTTCTTTTTTTTAATCCTTCCCTGATTCCCCTTTCCTCTCCCCGAGTGACTGTGTTGCAATAGAGAGAATCCCAAAGATTGTCATGCTGAACTCGTTTCAGCATCTAATGGAATCAGGTACTTACAAGACCCTGAACCAAGTTCAGGGTGACAAAATAGTAATTCCGACACACTCTCCGAGTGGAGAGGAATAATGTGAGTCGCCAGAGGCGAGCCTTGCCATGGGCGGGGAAGGATTTTATGTAATCCCTCACTCAGATGGGGAATAAGCCCGAGAGGGGTATTGGAGAAACCCAAAATGCGGCTACCTTAAATGATCTATAGAAATCCTTACTTTGGTTGGTTTTAATCAGAAACCCATTTCAACGATAGATCGATTCGTAGGATTCATTTATATTCAATCCATCCGCGTTCTATGGGTTTCGGAAATACTCCTGTCGGGTTCAAAATGATTTCCCCGCTTCAGTGAGGGATTACGATGGATTACAGAATTTACTTGAAATTCCTTTTCTCATTATTGATAATAATCCTGAAAAGGAGGTTTTCCTATGGTCATGCAAACCAATCGAGAATTACTCCATCGTGCTAAACAGGAAGGCTACGCCATTGGGGCGTTCAACATCAATAACATGGAAATTCTTCAGGCCATTATCTCTGCAGCAGAGGCCGAGAAATCACCGGTCATCATTGCTGTCTCAGAGGGAGCCATTCAGTATGCTGGACTCCGTTACATCGTTTCCATGGTTCGAACGGCCTCTGAAGAAGCCTCTATTCCCCTCTCCCTCCATCTGGACCATGGAAAGGACCTGGAGGTGATTCGGAGCGTGATAGAGGGAGGGTTTACTTCCGTGATGATCGATGGCTCCCATCTCGAATTTATGGAAAATATCTCCGTTACCAAAAAAGTGGTAGAGATGGCGAAGGAGAGAGGAATCTCCGTGGAAGGAGAATTGGGAAGACTTAAAGGGATTGAGGATAAAGTCACTGTTTCGGAGAGGGAGGCCTTTCTGACCGATCCCGGTGAAGCAGAGGAGTTTGTAGAGAAAACAGGAGTGGATGCCCTTGCGGTCGCTATCGGCACCTCTCACGGGGCTTATAAATTTAAAGGAGAACCCAGACTCGATTTTGCTCGTTTAGAGGCGATTGCGAAGAGGGTGAAGGTTCCTCTTGTCCTTCATGGAGCCTCGGGGGTTCCTCCGCAGGTTCTTGAAAAGGCGGAGCGTTTCGGAGCCAAGTTGCCCGGCGCAAAAGGAATCCCAGACGAAGCCATTCAAAAAGCGATTGCCCTGGGGATCTGTAAAATCAATATTGATACCGATTTAAGATTGAGTTTTATTGGGGCCATTCGAGAAGTGCTGATGACCAAACCCGAGGAATTTGACCCTCGAAAAATCTTGGGGCCTGGAAGAGAGGCAATCAAGCAAACCGTTCAAGCCAAAATGAGGCTCTTCGGAAGTTCTGGAAAAGCAATTTGAAGTCCATTTCAGGGCATCTCTTTCTTAAACCAGTTTCTTATCTTCTCTTTCCAAACCTCCAATCTTTGATGGAGGTGAGGATAGCGTTTCTCCATCTTTTTTAAAAGATCCCTTATTCTCTTGCTCTGGGAAGAGAGAATGGCCAGACCGATCATGATGAAGAGGATCCCCTGAAGGAAAGGAAGAAAAAGTCCAAAGATTCCCAATATCAGAAAGACCCAGCCGATAATGAGAAAAACCAATTTTTTCAGCCCTTCCATTTGGATCACAACCAGAGTCAGAGGTTCCTTAACACCTCTATTTCAAAGCCCCCTTCTCTCTCTTCTCTCTCTTTTTGCGGGTTTCAGAACGGTCTTAAAAGTTTCTGAAACATAGAGAAAAACCTTTGATTTCATACTATAATGAAAAAAGAAAATCAAGGAGGCAAGATTTCATCGTTACCCCTTGAATATTTTATATTTTTTTTCGTCTAAAGAGGTAAAAGGCTGGTGAAAGCAGAGGAGTTCGAACTCATCTCGAGGTGCCAGCAGGGAGATCAAGAGGCACTCAAAGAGATTTTCAATCTTTATCACCAGAAAGTTTATCGAATCGCCTATGGGGTAGTCAGGCAAAGAGAAGATGCCCTCGATATCGTTCAAGAAGTGTTTATTAAATTATATCGCTCGATTAAGAATTTTAAAGGAAAATCAAGCTTTTATACTTATCTCTATCGAATGACACTCAACCAGGCTATCGACTATAGCAGGAAGGCAAAGAAATCTCTTTTTTCAAGACCAGCCTGGGAAAAAGAACCTGAGCCGGTCGATGAAGAGACTCAAAGGCCAGACAGCCAGGCCGCCCAGAAACAGTTTGAAGAAAGGGTTCAAAAGGCAATGGAAAAACTCTCTGAGGATCAAAGGGCGGCTCTGATTCTTAGGGAGATTGAAGGCCTTTCCTATCATGAAATTGCAGAGGTGATGGAATGCTCCTTAGGGACCGTGATGTCTCGAATCCATTATGGAAGAAAGAGGCTTAGAGAATGGCTGAAAGATGAATGGAAAGGGTAGAAAAATGGGAAAAGACTGCTCTTCTCTCTCGACCCTGCTGGATAAGTACTTCGACGGCGAAACCTCCCAAAGAGAACGGGAGGCTGTGGAAGCACACTTGAAACAGTGTCCTGCCTGCCGGGAGAGATTAAAATTCATGAGCGAAGTAAAAGAAGCCTTTCAAAGACCCGTCCTGGAGGCCCTCGAAAAGGAAACCTTCCCTTGGCTTTGGGAAAAAATTGAAAGAGAGATTCGATTCAAACCCAGAGAGACCTTGTGGGAGTCTATCAAAGGGTGGTTCGAGACCACCCCTTTCCTGAAGAAAAGGATCTGGATTCCAGCCACGGTTGTAGCTATCCTTCTCATCCTTTTGATCTCCCCTACCCTATTCAAAAAAAATTCTTCCCATTTTCCTCTTCCTGTGGTAAAATATGTTGAAAGTAAAACGAATAATGTGATGGTCTATGAATTAGAGAACGGCAAGGTCACGGTGATCTGGCTATTCGAAGAAAGTGAGGCCGAATCCTCCCCATCATGAATAAAACGATTCTCTTCCTATTCTTACTTCCAATCATCTTCTTGGGCTTCTCTTCCCAAGAAGCCTGGTCCCAGATCCCAACACGCCTCAGGGTAATCGAGGCCTCTAATGTTGGGGCAACGATCGATCCCTCTCTTAAAGAGCTGCACGGCCAATTAAGTTCCCTCTTTAAATATACTTCCTATCGCCTCTTGAGAGATGAGCGACTCCATCTCCGCCTCAATCAAACCACTGTTCTTCCGGTCCATCCAGGGAGATCCATTGAGATTACTCCTTTAAAATTTCAGGCCAATACGGCTGAGTTAAGGGTTAAGATCAAGCGGGAGAGAACAGAGATCCTGGATGCTCAGGTCAGGCTTCCTCCGGGAAGGACGGTTCTTATCGGTGGACCGAAACACGGGGAGGGAGTGGTCATCCTGGCCTTCTCTTCCCTGTTTTAAAGTTCCCTCTTCACACCTTCTGGTATATTTTCCCTTTATTGTAAACAGGGATAAACAAAGTGGGATAGGTCAGGGGAAGAGTTTCATCCTTTCCAATCACCAAATATCCCTTATCTTTCAAACTGAGAGAGAGCTTTTTTAGCGTCTCTATCTGGGACTCTTTCGAGAAATAGGTAAAGGCGAGGTTTCGACAAAGGATCATGTCCATTCCCAAAAATGGATCGTCACGAAGGAGATCGTGTCCTCTCCATTCGATATAGGGTTTGACTCCCGGATCGATCCGGTAATATCCATTCTCTTTTTTAAAATAACGTTCGAGAATCTTTTGGGGGACCTCTCTTAAAACACTCTTCTTATACCTTCCCTCCTTCGCCCTTTGAATCATCTTTTCATCCACATCCGTAGCCAAAATCCGAAACAGGATGTCTGGCCATTCCTCTTCGAACGACTCTTTCCAGAGAAGGGCGAGGCTATAGGGCTCCTCTCCACTCGAACATCCAATAGACCATATTTTTATTTCTCTTTCTTTTTTCTGAAGAAGGAAAGGCAAGAGAGACTCTTTGATCACCTTAAACACATCCTCATCCCTGAAGAATCTTGAGATGGTGACCGTCAACGTCTTGATGAGATAACGCTGTTCCTCCGCCTCTTTTTTGATCCGCTGGGCATAGTCCTCGAATTCCATAAGACCGAGTTCGGTCATCCGCCGCCTAATCTTTCTCTTAATCCCTCTTCTTTGAAAAGGACGCCACGCGAGGCCAAGGGATGGAGCGATGTCTCGGAGGAATCCATCAAAATCCATGGGCTTTTTCGAAATCCAACAGGATCTTTTTGACCTTCACCCCATGACCAAAACCACCAAGGTCTCCACTGCTCCTAATGACTCGATGACAGGGAATGATTAAAGGGAGGGGATTATGAGCATTGGCCATTCCGACAGCTCGAAAGGCCATTGGATGGCCTATAGCCTCGGCCACCTCTTTGTAGGATCGAGTCTCACCATAAGGAATCTTTTTTAAGAAGCACCAAACTTTCCTTTCAAATGGAGTCCCTCTTAAATCGACTTTACAACTAAAAGAATGTCGTTTGCCTGAAAGATACTCTTTGAGCTGACAGATGACCCGCTCGTTTTTTGAATCCTCTTTGAGAATTGGACCATGGAATCTCTTCTTCAAATTCTCTAAGAAATTCCTTCTCGACGTAAGAAAGTCGACTTGGCATACCCCTCGGTTTGTCGAGGCTACAAAAATCTCTCCGAGAAAAGAGGACCTAAATGAAGAATAATAAAGGGTCTCTATTTTTTTCAACTTTGCTTTTTAACCTTTGATCACTCCCATTGGGACGAGTTTGGCCACTTTCAGGCTGATCCCAGCATGATGGACCACTTCGACGACCTCATTAATGTCTTTATAAGCATCCGGGATCTCCTCAACCAGAGTCTCTCGGCTTGCCCCTTTTACGATGATCCCCTTGTTCTCCAATTCCTTTGCGATGGACCTCCCTTTGGCTGCCTTGATGGCTTGATGGCGACTCATCACCCGCCCTGCCCCATGGCAAGTGGACCCAAATGTCTCTTTCATGGCCTCCTCTGTCCCGATCAAGACATAGGAACATCTCCCCATGTCTCCCGGGATGAGGACAGGTTGACCAATCTCTCGATACTCAAAAGGGATTTCTGGGTGATGAGGTGGGAAGGCTCGGGTGGCCCCTTTTCGATGGACACAGACCCTCTTTTTCTCCCCTTTAACCGTATGGGTTTCAATCTTGGCAATGTTATGGCAAACATCGTAGATCAATTTTAAATCCAAATCCTTAGGACTCCTCTGAAAGACCTGCTCGAAGGTCTCTCTCACCCAGTGAGTAATCATCTGTCGATTGGCAAAGGCAAAATTGGCTGCGCAGGCCATGGCAGAAAGATAATTCCTGCCCTCCGGGGAGTCGACCGGAGCGCAGCAAAGTTGAGGATCGGGCAGCTCAATCTGGTATTTTTTGGCGGCATCCATCATGACCCGGATATAATCGTCACAAACCTGATGACCTAAACCTCTTGAACCCGTATGGACGAGGATGGTTACCTGATCCTTCCATAGCCCCAAGGCCTCAGCCATCCTCTCATCGAAGACCTCAGCCACATAACCCACTTCCACGAAGTGATTCCCAGATCCCACTGTCCCTAATTGGGCCCTTCCTCGCTCCATCGCCTTATCCGAGATGAGGTCGGGATCGGCTCCATCGATACAACCTCGCTCCTCGATATGTTCAAGGTCTTCTTCAGTACCAAAACCTCTCTCCAGGGCCCAACGAGCCCCTTTATGAAGAACCTTCCTTTCCTCTTCTCGATTCAATTTTAAGTCTTTTCGGTGGGAACCCACCCCAGAAGGAATATTGACAAAAAGGGCATTGACTAAATCTTTTATCTTCTCCTGGATCTCGGTGCGGCTCAGACCTGAGCGCATCAATCTTACTCCTCAGTTGATATCATAACCCACCCCTCCTGGGGATACGATCCCCTCAGAGAGATCGAAGGCGGCTACTCCTCCAATTGGAAATCCATAACCCCAATGGATATCTGGCATGGCCAAAGAGGGACCCACAATTCCTGGCAACCAGGCTACATTGGCTACCTGAAGCAGACTCTGGTCTTTCCGGATATCTTCAAGCATCCGTTCGTCTGCATAGATAACCCCTTCTGTCCTCATCTTTCCTTCTCGAGGGATTCTCCACCGATAATCGTCGATTTTCTGGATCTTTACTTTCTCTTCCATTTCAATCCTCACCCCTCTTCTTCAAATCAGCCCTTAGAGGTCCAGAATCACCTGGGCCCTCCAAAGACCATTTTCTTGCTTCACCTGGATCTGGTGATAGGTGACGGCCTTTACTCCTGTCTTTATCGGATGTCTTCCCTCTTCAAAAGGTTCTCCTTTCACCCGGGCTTTCAGCCCATCTTCTCCCACCGATTCAACTTCGAAATGGCTAAATAGAAGATCCTCCACCTCATGAAGATAGAGGAGCTCGTTTAACCAATCGACCATCAACCGCTCAAGGCTCTCCCTGCCAATCTCAATCTTCCGTTCGATCCTCTTTCTTACCTTCTCCAAGTCGGTGATGACGGTAAAAAAGGCCTCGCCCGCATTCTCAAAAAGACGCTTCAAATCCTCTCCATAGACCACAAGACCAATGTCTGCTGTATGGTCTAAAAAATCGAATCGTTTCATCTCGTCTGTTCTTTAGCTTCCTTCTTTCTTCTTTCCCCTCACAATGTTCACCGCCTTTTCCACCATATCCGGAATCTTTCCGAAAAAGCTCTCCACCATCGCGGGCATCCTTCGGAGATTGAGAATGGAAACCTCTCCTTCCTTCACCAATAAAAAGGCGATGGGTTCAACACAGATCCCGCCTCCTCCTGCTCCTCCGCTTCCTCCCGAAGTTTTGATCTGTTCCGTACCAGCCCCGGCTCCAATGCCTAAGGAGATCTTTGAGACAGGGAAGACAATATAATCCCCTGCCTTAATCCCTTCTCCCACAACGGTCTCCGTTTTAGCCACTGCCTTGAATCCCTCCAGCAATGTTTTAATCAGATCGGTTGCCTCCATGGTCCATTTCCTCCTTTCTTTTCTTCCTTCTCCTCATCTCAAGGAGTAAAGGGAAGATCCATTTTCTGAAGTGGTCCATCCCATCTCTAAGAGAAAGGACGATTTCACCCCTAAACCAATTCTCTCCTAAAAAATTTACCGTTCCCCGGATCTTTTTTTCTTTCATCCAAGGTTGAAGGATAACCCAGCAGCCATAAGCCCATCCATTCACCATTGGGTCCGGAAAAGAAACGGAGCCCTCTATCCGTTTGATTTTCCAATCCTTAAGAAAAGAAAGAATCCCTCTCAGATACTTCCATCGGAGTGGAAATCGGAGATTGTAAAGTTTCTTTTTTTTCGTTCGAATGGGAAGGGGAATCCTAAATACTCTTACCCCTTCTCTTCCTTCCTCCCATCCCATCGAGAAAAAGCCATTCCAATAGAGGGATAGTCTTTTTCTTTGAGTATCCCAACGCAGGGAAATGGGAATCATTTCTTAATCATCCTCTCGGGGTTCTCAAAACTCTTTCAACACTTCATCTTCGTAGATCTTTTCGAGTCTCTCTTTATGAGATGACTCTTCCTGTGCAAGAACCAAGAGGAATCTCTTTAATTGGGGGTCGCTGACCAGCTTTTCTGAATTAAGATAAAGGTTTTGTGATCGCTCTTCATTTTTGATGGCCATTCGAAGAAGTTCCGCATAGTTCGTTTCGTGACTGAAAGGAATCTCCTCCATCATTTCACTCAATCCTAACCCTCTCATCTCTTTTATTTCTATCTTTTCGAGATGGTTTAAATCAAAACTCATGAGTTTCTTTTGATGCCCATCCTCTTCTCTGGCCAATTCTTCAAACGTTTCTTTCAGTCCTGGATTCGAACGACTGGCCATCATTCGATAGAAAGCGGCTGCATCCGCCTCCTTCCTGATAGCAAACCTTAAGACCTCTTCAAGACTCTCCAATCTCATCCTTCTCCTCCTTAAAAGTGGTTTTGATCTCTAAGATCATGGTTTTGGCCTGGGTTTCAAATTCCTTTGGAACCATCACGACTCCCCAACCTTTCTGGGGAAGATAGAGCCCATCATAGGCTGTATCCAGAAAGGATCGGATGATAAAGGGGATTTCGGCTTCTTTTAAAACTTGTGAAATCCGATCCCCTTCAAACCGATTTTCAATCACCCCTACCTTTACCCACATTGCTGTTTCCTTTTATCAGTTATATATTATATAACGAAAAAGAAGGATTCCCAAGATTTTTTTCAAACTTTTTGGTAATCCCTCACTCAGATGGGGAATAAGCCCGAGAGGAGTATTGGAGAAACCCATTCCGCCAGAGGCGGATCCGACTTGGTCGGAAGTGCGGCTACCTTAAATGGTCCATAGAAATCATTACTTCGGTTTGTTTTAATCAGAAACCCATTTCTATGATGGATCGATTCATATTCCTTAAACATATAAATTGATCCGCATTCTATGGGTTTCGGAAATACTCCTGTCGGGCTTAAATTTATTTCTTCCTTTCATTTGAGGGAATACTGTTCTCATAGTCCTTCACTTGAAATTGGAGAATATTCCTGCTAAAAATATTAATGAAAATATTTTCACTTATTCTCTAACTCCTTATGGATAAAAGATATTTTAAAGAATTATTTCGAGGGAAAAAGCTTCGGATGAGTCATCCCCGGCTGCTCATCTATCAGGAACTTTCCTCTTCAAAGATTCCTCTGACTCCTCGGGAATTATACGAGATACTCAGGAGAAAGAAGAGAAGGGTAGGGTTGACCTCCATCTATCGTTCACTCGATTTATTCGAATCTCTGGGTATGGCCTTTAAAATTTCAAAAGGGGCTACCGTAAAATACAAGTCCTGTGAACTAAAGAATCATCATCACCATATCGTTTGCCAGTCCTGCGGAAAAGTGGTGGAGTTCGAGTGCAGTGATTTGACCGAGTGGGTAAAATGGGTGACGGAATCTACAGGGTATAAAGTCACCGATCACCAGATCAATTTTTTAGGGTTTTGTAAAAAATGTGCTCTTATGTCACCTTAAATTTATTTCCCCTTCCGTGAGAGGATAGTGGTAGAGAAATGTCTCATCTTCATTTACCAGATGGAGTTTTGCCCGTTTGGCTTTGGGCCTCGGGATTGATTTTGGCTATCTTCATCGCTTGGCTTTTTTCTCGTCCGATTAGGGGTGAGGATCTTACCAGGCGGCTCCCGTTGTTGGGGATGATGGCTGCCGCTATGGTTCTTGCCGCCTCTGTAGAAATTGTCCCTATTGCCTATCATGTCAATCTCACCGTGGCTGCGGGAATCCTTTTAGGCCCTTACCTCATCTTTTTAGTGACCTTTGTCGTCAACTTTCTCTTAGCGCTCTTTGGACATGGAGGCCTAACCGTCATCGGACTCAACACCCTTATTCTCTCCATAGAAGGGATGTTGGGTTACTTCTTTTTCCGAGTATTCTGGAGGATATTTAAGCGGATCATTCCTTCGGTTTTTCTTGCCACTTTTCTTGCCCTCTCCATCTCTACTTTTTCTATGCTTGGAGTGGTTCGATTAGGAGTAGACCATTATGAAGAGCTCCTTCACTCCCACGAAGAGAAAGGCCTTTTTGAATTCAAACTCCTTAAAGAGAAGGATCATCAGCCTCAGGAGATTTCGGAGAAGGTGAATTTCAGAAGGTTTGTCAGTATTGTTCTTCCCTTAGGGTTTTTAGGGTGGTTGCTGGAAGGGGCGATCACCTCGTTGATCCTGAGATATATATATCGATTAAGACCCGAACTTCTAAGATTGACCGATGAGAGGGGTAATGGGTGATTCTTAACAAGCCGGGGAAGAACAGGATCTTTCATTGGGGGGCGAATATCCTTCATGGTTCAGCTTTCCTATCTTGACTATCTGGCACTCGAAGGAAAGAGTTTTCTCCATCGGCTTTCTCCTAAATGGAAGCTTCTGGGGATGGGTTTTGTTCTCCTGGGGATAGTGCTGCCAAGAAACCTTCACGCGGTTATCCTTCTTTATGGAATCCTTCTCCTTCTCTTTTTTCTCTCTCGCCTCCCTCTGAGACTACTTCCTCTCACCTTCTATCCTCTCCTATTTGCCACCCTTTTTATTTTTATTTCTAATTTTCAAATTCGATTCATTCTACTGGTCTTCTTAAAAGTCCTCTCGGGAGCAACGGGTGTGGTGATTCTATTGGGGACAACCCCTTACCCTTTCATCTTCCAAACCTTGGAACGATTTCTTCCTTCGATCTTTGTTACTGCCCTTTTCTTGACCTATCGTTCCTTGTTTATTCTCCTGAAGGTTCTGGAGGAGACTCAACATGCTCTTTACCTCCGAGGTGGATTCCAATGGAACCATCCTATAAGAAGCCTTACGAATCTGTCTAATGCGTTTGGCCATCTGATCATCACAGCAATAGATCACAGTGAAAAAATGTACGAAGCCATGAAGTTGAGGGGGTTCAAAAATAAGGTTCATTACAGGGGAGAGTAAAGTGATGGAAGGGAAAGAGAGGATTATCGAGGTCGATTGTATTACCCATGTCTATCCGGATCAGACAAAGGTTCAGATCTGTGGCCTTGATTTTGTGGTGAATCGAGGAGAGAGGGTATCGATCCTCGGCTCGAATGGGTGTGGAAAGACCACCCTTCTGAAACATCTCTTAGGGCTTCTCGTCCCAAAGGAGGGAAAGGTCAGAGTTTTTGGGGTGGACCCTGTCAAGGACTATTCAGAGGTCAGACAGAGGATTGGAGTCGTTATGCAAGATGTGGACGAACAGATTCTTGGTCCCACGGTTTATGATGACATCCTTTTTGCTCCATTAAACTATGGACTGGAGAAAAAGAAAGCGAAGACACTGGCAGAGGCGACCATTGAGAAGCTGAATCTTGGACCAGTCCAGAGGAAGATGGTCCATTATCTTTCAGGGGGCGAGAAAAAGAAGGTGGCTCTGGCAGGGGCCCTGGTGATGGAACCGGAGCTCCTCATTCTTGACGAGCCCTTTACAGGGCTGGATCCCCTATCAAGAAAAGAACTGATTTCTATCCTAAATGAACTTAATAGGGAGAAGGGAATCACCTTTATTATGACCCTCCATGAGGTCGATCTCGTCTCCGAGGTCACCGACATCCTCTATTTGATGCATGGCCATGGACACTTGAGTGAGAGGGGGAGCCCGGAGGAGATCTTTGGAAAGTTTAAGGAATTGGAGAATTTTAACTTAGAAGAGCCCACTCTCACTCGCCTCTTTAAAGGGCTCAAGGAGGAGGGTCTCGACTTTGGGATTCCCTTAAGGGTGGATGAAGCCATCCAATTAATAAAGAAACACTGGAACAATAAATAAAGACGCTACGCGATTAGCGATGAGACTCGGGACTCTTCAATTGATCAAACCTTTGATCCTGGCTCCGATGTCAGGGATCACCGACTATCCCTTCAGGCAGATAATGAGGGAATATGGCTGCCCTCTTGCCTTTACAGAGATGATCAGTGCAGAAGGCCTGATCAAAAAGAGAGGAACTCTTCTTAATATCGACCAGGAAGATCATCCTCTTTTTGTGCAATTATTTGGATCCAATCCAAAAAATTTAGCAGAGGCGGCCATCATCGCGGAATCTTCTGGAGCAGACGGAATTGACATCAATATGGGTTGTCCTGCGCCACAGGTAGTTCGAGCAGGAGCAGGGGTGGATCTGATGCGGCACCCTCAAAAAATCAGAGAGATTCTGCTTTCGGTAAGGAGAGTGATTCGGATCCCCTTGACCATTAAGATTCGGTCCGGCTGGAATGATGAACGTAAAAATGCGATCGAGATTGTTAAGATTTCGGAAGATTGCGGAGTGAATGGGGTTTTCATTCACCCTCGGACAGGAGTTCAGGGGTTTCAGGGTAAAGCCGATTGGGACCTGGTCAGAAGGGCCAAACAATCTGTGTCTATCCCCGTGATTGGAAATGGCGATGTTTTTGACGTCCACCAGGCAAGGCAAAGATTGGAAGAGACGGGTTGTGATGGAATTATGATTGGTCGAGGGGCCCTTGGGAATCCATGGATCTTTTCTTCTCTACAAAGTCTTCCCACCCTAAAAGAGAGGAGAAAGGTCATCGAACGCCATTGGCATCTTCTTAAGGAATATTATCAAAAAGAGAGAGCTATAAAAGAGGTTCGAAAACATATCGCCTGGTATACGAAGGGGCTTCCATGGAGCGCTCCCTTTCGTCTCCATTTATTCAAAATAAAAGAGGAGGGGGATTTGTTTGAAACCCTCCATTCTTATTTTAAGAAAATTCAAGAAGATTCAGGATCCCACCTTTTCTGATAATGATTGAACCAGATGAAGAAAAGAATCTCAAAGGGGATGGCAACTGCCGAAGGAATGGCAGCCCTCTCATTAAAAAGGACGATAGAGATGGCCGCAGCCAGCCCGAGATTTTTAAACGATCCGAATAAGACGTAACTCATCCTTCTTTTTCGATCCACCCCGGTCATCTTTGAAACGAGATGAACGAGATGCCCAGTTCCAAACGTTCTAAGAAGGGCAATCCCTGAGAGCTGAAGGAGGGTGCCGAATTCTCCCAAAAAGACAGAGCGGTTGATTCCAATCACAATGAAAATGATGAACCCGAAGGCCAGAGTGACCAACGGGCTGAGATGCTCCTTCATCGAATGATAGGTTTTCCATTTGAGTAAAACTCTGGAGATCACAAAAGGGATAAGGATTAACTGGATAAGGGAGGAAATGACCTTGATGGGTTCAATTCTCCCGATCTCTAATAGGTGGAAAGAGATAAGAGGCGCCATCCCTAAGGCGAGAAGATAAAGGCTCGCAGAACCAATCAAAGAGACCATCATTTCTCCCTTGAGGAGGTAGGTGAAAGGGAGGACGGCAATGGCCGAGGGGACTGCGGCCATGACCACGAACCCTACATAAAGATCCTGATCTTTGATCCACAAATGGTTGGCTAAGAGGATCATCCCGCTAAGAAAGAGATAGTTGATCGAAAAGACAATCCCAATATCACGAAGATAACGTCTAAAATGACCGAGTTCGGCAAGGGTGACCTGAGTCGTAGAGAGGGACATGATGAAGATGAGAGCCGGTAAAATGAATCCTTTAAGAGAAGAGGCATAATCCCCCAAAAAAAGACCTGAGAGAAAAGCGATGAGAAAGATGAGATTGGTATTCTTTGAAAGATTTCGAATAGAGAAAGACATCCTTCGAATCCTTTAAATTTTTTGTAATTTAACTTTTTAACTCTATCAATTCAATCCTTTATATAAAAAAAGAAGAGATGAGGGAATCTCTCACTCACATGTAGGGAATAAGCCCGAAAGGGTTATTGGAGAAACCCATTCCGCCAGAGGCGGATCCGACTCGGTCGGAGGTGCGGCTACCTTTAATAGTCCATAGAAATCGTTACTTTAGTTTATTTTAATCAGAAACCCATTTCCACGATGGATCGATCCGTAGGAACTATTTATTATATTAAATCAACCCGCGTTCTATGGGTTTCGGAAATACCCCTGTCGGGCTTAAATTTATTTTTATCCTTCAGTGAGGAAATACGAGGTGAAAAGACCCATTGACACATAGAAATTCAAATGATAGGTTGATCCCCATGAGAGGTTGGATGGAGGTTTCGCTTCGAATCCCGAAAGAATATCTTGAGATCGTTTCAAACGCTTTGATAGAACAGGGGGCTTCGGGAATTGAGGAGGTCGAAGAAGAGGAGGAGAATCTTAGCCTCCTCAAGGCTTATTTCCCTGTCAATGAAAAAAATAGAAGGGTAGGGGAGACACTTCAGAAATATTTCAAATTCCTTAAAACAGTTCTTCCCCAATTTCCCTCTCTCGAGATCAAAACGAACTTCATTGAAGAAGAAGATTGGAGTGAGGGATGGAAGAAGTATTTTAAACCCATCCGTGTGGGCTCTAAGTTGGTGGTTTTTCCTCCTTGGACCAGGGTAAGGCTGGGAAAGGGAGAGATCCCTATCCTCATCACTCCAGGAATGGGGTTTGGCACAGGAACCCATAGGACCACTCAACTTTGTATGAAAGCCCTTGTGAAGAGACTTAAGAGAGGGGTTTCAGTTCTTGATGTAGGCACAGGATCAGGGATTCTCTCCATCGTGTCTGCCCGGTTAGGAGCAAAAGAAGTATGGGGGATGGATATCGACGAAGAGGCTTTGGAATTGGCAAGAGAGAATGTGAAGCAAAACGATGTCTCTAAAATAGTCCACATTAGAAAAGGGGGCATTGGAAGGATAAGAAAAGAATTTGATCTCGTGGTGGCCAATATCGATTTTAAAACCCTCTGGCGAATCCGGAACCCTTTAGTCAATCGCTTAAAACCCAAAGGAATTCTGATTCTTTCAGGCGTACTTAGAGGGGAAGAGAAGAAGCTTCGAGATCATTATTTAAAAATAAGTTCCCTTGATTATCTCGAAGGCAAAAGGGATAAGGAATGGGTTTGTCTCACCTTTGAGAAGAAATGAAGGGATGAATTGGTTAACCAAAGGAAGGATGGTTTAGGGGGAAGCATGCCAAGATTCTATCTTTCCAATCCCGTGATTGAAGAAGGAAGATTAAGAATCGAGGGGCCTGAAGTTCGACATATCCGAAGGGTCCTTCGTCTTAAAAAGGGAGAAGAGATTGTCCTCATTAATGGTCAGGAGAAGGAATACAGAGGAATCATCGTTGAACAGGGGACACATCGTATTACAGTTCAAATTGAGCAGATTCTTTCCATCCAGAGAGAATCCCCATTAGAGATTACCATTGCACAGAGTCTATTGAAAGGGGAGAAGATGGATTATTTTATCCAGAAGGCAACCGAGTTAGGGGTTACAAGAATCGTCCCCTTCTTTTCGTCGCGATCTGTCCCCCTCCTGGATAAATCAAAGAGATTGAGTCGTCACCGTCGATGGCAAAGGATTGCCATTGAAGCCTCCAAGCAATGTGGGAGGGTAAGAGTTCCAGAGGTAATTCCATTGCAGGAGTTCTCAGAGATGCTTCAATTGCCACCCCCAGGTGCCTGTCGTCTGATCTTGTGGGAGAAGGAAAAAAGGGGGTTAAAGAATTTTTTAAAGGAGTCGAAATGCGAGAGAGAGATCTTCTTTATCGTTGGACCGGAAGGGGGATTCAGTGAGGGAGAGATTGAGAATGCAAAAAAGAGTGGGTTTATACCGATAGGTTTGGGTGAAAGGATCCTTCGAGCCGAAACAGCCGGTCTATGCCTGTTAAGTATCCTTCAATATGAATGGGGGGATATTGGGTAAAAAAAAGGCGCCTTTAAAAGGCGCCCTTTTAAGAAAGGAGGGGTATGAAGACCTGCTCTTTCCTGTTCCCTTCTATTTTATCGGAGGAACAGGCAGAAGCAGGTGGGGAGGCTTCAATGATCTTTCTTCTCCAGGTTATTCATGAATTCTTTATATACCTTACATTCATTCAAGAATTTACATTTCCTTCGGCAAACCTCGACATGAATCTTTGGACTTCCCTTTCTTTTATCACAAATCACATAACTCATCTTTGAACCGCCCCCTTTTAGAAAATTCCTATATCTTGAAACGATACCTATTATAGAACACAAAATATAGTTTGTCAAGTAAAAAATTGAAAAATCGATTCAAAATTATTTAATTATTTCAAAAAGTTATATTACTAATAAAAAGTAAATAAATAGGTTTTTAAATTTTTTTGTTAAAAAATCAAAATATTAATGTAATTATTAGGATGGGTTTTATTTAAGATATAGATCTCAAAGAGGTTTTATGAGGGTTGTTCTTTGAATAAGATTATTCCTTTGGAGGAGGCTTTTCTTCAACGGCGATACCTAACCGTTCCACTCCAGAACCTTTTGCAATATCAAGAACTTCAATCACCTTTTCCAAAATTACGTCTTTATCTGCCCGGACAATGACAGGCCTCATTTTGTCAAAGGCAATGAGAGTCGAGAGCTCTGCTTTTAACTCTTTGAGATTTTTGCGCTTATTGGATAGAAAGACTTCGTTTTTATTAGTGATATTTACGATGATAGGTTCTTTTTGTTCAGGAGGGGTTTTCACATCCGCTTGTGGAAGTTTAATGATAATTTTGGATTCTTTTAAAGGGTTAAAAGTATAGACCAAGCTGAAGGCGGTGAAGAAAAAGATAAATATATTCAATATGATATCCGTTAGAGCCAATGTTTCTAATGTTACATTAGAATCTCTACGGGTTTTAATCTTCATTGTGATCCTCCTTCTTTTACCCTTGCCAATATGTCAATCAACTCATTTCCATAGTAGGAAATCTCCTGTGCATGGCTTTTAATTTTGCCAACAATAAGATGATAGATAATGTAGGATGGGATAGCCACAGAAAGGCCGGCAGCGGTAGTAATCATGGCCTGATAGATTCCAGCCGCAAGAGCACTTACAGTAATATTGGGACCCAGGTGTTCCCAGGCCATAAAGGCGCGAATCAGGCCGATGATCGTCCCAAGAAAACCGAGCATAGGCTCCACCCCGATAATGATAATTAAAGCCCCTAAATACCGTTCCAGATATTGAACCTGTTCATCTCCTTCTCTTTCCATTATAGATTCAACTTCCTCCCTTCTTAGATCCCGATTGAGGATTCCTAATTTAAATACATCGGCAATAGGATGTCGAACTTTTGCACATCGTTCCAGAGCCTTCTGGAATTGACCTCTTTCGAGATGAAGGAAGATTTCGTGGGCAAACTGGGGGATATTGAGGCGAATCCTCCAGAGCGTCCAGGCCCTTTCGAGAATAATGGCGAGGGCAATGATTGATCCCAAAATAATGGGGATCATCACAGGTCCCCCTTTCATAATCAATGAAATAAACATTCTTCGCCTCCCTATATGAAAAAATAGGGCAATCAAAATTGCCCTGTTAAAAACAAAATGCCGGGTCGCGGAATCGAACCACGGACACGAGGATTTTCAGTCCTCTGCTCTACCGACTGAGCTAACCCGGCACCCAAAACTAAAACATTTATATTATAAGCACCCCATTCATGTCAAGAGTTAGTTTCTTGGCATTTTATCCTCTTTTAAAATGTATACGAAACACCTGCAATGAAGCTCCTTTCTGGTGATGGATAATAATACGGGGACCCACCATAGAGTACACCATATTCTACATACTTTCTGTTGGTGAGATTATTGACCCCGATGAAGGCCTTCAGCCCTTTATAATTAAAGGAAAGATTTGCATCC
>CAZMWF010000144.1:0-42385 GCA_964570075.1 uncultured Syntrophaceae bacterium
GTTGATACTTCTCTAAATCCAAAGCTGGATTGATTTTACCAACTCTCTCAGATGGTATCCCAAAATTTTTTGAGAGTTTTATTTTCCCAATTTCAGAAAACGTAATAATCCCATCTGTAAATCGAGAAATAAGAAACCGATTACCCAAACTCGGTTCAATGGAGTCACGTTTATGATCTGAACGGATAACCACAATAGAAGAATGGCATCTTCGTGCAGCAATTCCACCCAGGATATGGTCATGGGATTGATGAACATTTATTATATCGAATTTCTCCTGACGAAGATATTCTGTAAGATTTATAATATCAGAAAAATTATCTTTAATAGAGGAAAAAGAATAGGGCCTAATAGGACGATTGAGTGAGAAGAAGTCAATTGACCGCACGTTTCTCTCGCGAACTCTTTTTTCTAAACTATCCTCAACTGGAAAAGGAGGTTTTCTATAGGCAAAAATAACTTCATGTCCCCTCCTTTCCAATTCTTTACAAAGATTTACAATCGGCTCAGAGGGCCCCGTCCATTTCCAATCGCTGAATAGATGAAGAATCTTCATAAGTTATGATCTATAACTGGAACAAAATAAGTTTATTTGATTGATCACATCTTCTAACTCTGAATTCGTCATCTGGGGGGATATGGGAAGTGATAAAATCTCCCGGGAAACCTCTTCAGTGATAGGAAGCCTTCCTCTATTATAGCCCAACTCATTAAAGGCCCTCTGCCGGTGAATGGGAATTGAATAGTGAATAAGGGTCTCAATTCCTTTATTCTTTAAAAATTTTTGTAAATCATTTCTTTTCTTTGTTCGAATCACATAAAGATGATAAACATGTTTAAACCCTTCTCTTTCAGTCGGAGAGATAATATCCAATCCCTTGAGCCTCTCATGATAAAAAAAGGCATTTCTTCTTCTTTTCTCATTCCACTCATCATTATATTTTAATTTGACCCTCAGAATAGCAGCTTGAAGCTCGTCTAATCGACTATTTCTTCCTTTAACGATATGTTGATATTTCTTTTTCTCTCCATAATTCCTAAGGAGTAAAAGTCTTTCATAAAGTTTTCTACTATTTGTCACAACCATTCCTCCGTCCCCATAGCATCCTAAATTCTTTGTGGGATAAAAACTGAAACACCCCATCACTCCAAATGATCCTGCCTTTTTTCCATCGAACTCAGCCCCATGAGCCTGGCACGCATCTTCTATTACGATTAAATCATAGTTTTTGGCTATCTCCATAATGGCACCCATATCAGCAGGATGACCATAGAGATGAACAGGAAGAATGGCTTTAATCCTTTTCCTTCTTTTTTTTAATAACTCTTCAATTAGATTAGGATCGATGGTATATGTCTCTGGGTCTATATCCACAAAAACGGGCCTCGCCCCCGTGAATGAGATCGCTAATGCGGTGGCGATAAAAGAATGGCTTACTGTAATCACTTCATCCCCTTCTCCAATCCCAGCAGCTACAAGGGCTAAATAAAGGGCATCGGTCCCAGAGGCAACCCCTACCCCGTACCTAACCCCGCAATAATGAGCAAACTCTTCCTCAAAAAGAGAAACCTCTTTCCCTAATATGAACTGGCCCCTTTCAATTACCCTCTGAATAGCCATCAAAATTTCATCTTTTATACTCTGGTATTCCCTACTTAGATTGATAAAAGGAACCCTCATTCCCTCTTTCCTCGGTTCATTACCAATATTCTTTTTTATATTTTCTATAAAACTCGATTGTTTTTCGTAGACCCTCATCAAGAGACGTCTTCGGTTCCCATCCGACTACCTTCTTAATTTTTGAAATATCAGTATAATAATCTCCCGGTTCTACTTCTTTTCTTTCCTTTGTAAATTCTGTAAAAGCTACCTTTCCTGTCCCAGCAATTTCAACAATCTTTTTTGCCAATTCTATAAAACTGATGGGTATCCCAGTTCCCACGTTAAAGACATCTCCAAAGGCCTTCTCACAGGTAGCTACTTCTAAGAAACACTCGACAAGATCATCCACATAGAGAAAATCTCTTAATATCCTTCCGTCCCCAAAAACTGGGATAACCTCATTATCAATGGCTTTTCGAATAAACCAATTAAGAACTCCATATTCATCGTGCGCCATCTGATGCCTTGGACCATAAGTATTAGTAATTCTTAAACATACTCCTTGTATTTTATGAACGTCATGATAGACAAGAATCATTTTTTCCGCAGTCAAATTTGTCACTGCATAAATTCCCTTTGGATTGGTTGGGTGATCCTCATTGACTGGAAGTTTTACGCTCGCTCCGTATTCTCCCCGGGTGCCTGCAAAAATTATTTTCGCTTCTTTATTGAATTTTCGACATGATTCAAGAAGAACAAGGGTTCCCCTGCAATTTATATCAAGATCTTGTATCGGATTCCTTATACTATCAACATGATTTACCTGTCCTGCGAGGTGAAAGATAAAATCCTGCTCTTTAACTAAATAATCCATCGAGTGTTCATCCCTGACGTCGCTGAAATTAATATGGATACAATCAATCACTTCTTTTAAATTGAAAAGATTACCTCCAAGTCTGGGTAGCATATTATCCACGACGGTGACCTTAGCACCTAACCCAACGAGTCTGAGTGTAAGATTCGACCCGATAAATCCTGCTCCACCGGTCACCAAAACCTTCTTCCCGTTAAAATACCTCTCGAGGTCTTTATCCATCCCCCCTCCTTATATGAGTTAATTCCCAATGTTTTGCATATTTAATGAAAACATAATACATCGTCGAAATGGCTATAATTAAACCTGGGAGTCCATCCCTGAACCCGGACTTTAGAAAATATTCTTTTATAAATCTCAAAGGAGGATGAAAAAGAAGTTTGATCAGACTGAATCTCTTCCTATCTTTAACGAGATCTTCAGCGGCTATTCTTGAATATCGATCAATGGTCTTGATCTGGTCTGAAATATCCCAATAGGTATAATGGAGATACTCCTTTTTCATTTTTTTAACTTTCCCATCCACTACCACCTTTGCATGGAGTCCGCCCTCCCATCGCCCTTTATTTCTTTTATAGAGTCGTATCTCGCCATCGGGATACCATCCTCCATAACGAATCCATCTACCGAGGTAATAAGTCCGCCTGTATATGAAAAAACCATCGTACAAGGATCCATTTTCTTTCAATTCTCTTTGTATCTCATCCACAAGTTCTGGGGGAATTTCCTCATCTGCATCAACAAACATAACCCAATCCTTTGTCGTAAGGTCTGCGGCGTATTGATATTGATCTCTGTGACCTTTAAAGGCTACCTGATAGGCTTTATCGGTATATTTTTTACAAATCTCATAGGTCCCATCCGTACTAAACGAATCAACAATAACAAGCTCTTCTGCCCATCTCAGACTCTTTAAACATCTCTCGATGGTGCGAATATTATTAAAGGTTAAAACATAAACAGAGATAGGGAGTTTTCCCTGATCTGGAATCATTGTTTTATATTAAGCTCTTCTAATTTCTTACGGACAGCTTTCTCGACTTCGTCGATTGTAATAAGGTTCATACATCGATGGTCTGTGGGGCAAATCCTCTTTAAACAAGGACTACAGGGAACCTCTTTTCTCACAATCACGTGATTTTCTCCCCATGGGCCTGTGGCGTTGGGATCGGTCGAACCAAAGATGGCAACCACAGGGGTTCCGACAGCCGCTGCAATATGCATGGTTCCAGTATCATTCGTAATGAGAAGATGACATCGTTCCAAAAGAGCGGCTAATTGAAGCAAACTGGTCTTCCCCGTGAAATCCAACCCATTGGTTCCTAGATTTTTCCCTATTTGTCCACTAATAGATTGTTCCTCCTTTTTCCCAAAAAGAAGAATCTTCACTTTTAACCTCTCTGAAAGCGTCTTTCCCAATTCTCCAAATCTTTCAGGAGACCAACATTTGGCTACTCCATAAGTCGCACCAGGATTCATACCGATTAATAGATCCCCGTTCCGAATCCCAAAGTGTTTAAGAGTTTGATCCGCCCACCTCCGGTCTTCTTCTCTCAAAAATAACTTTGGATTAAGGGTAGGCTCTCCTTTTCCAAACAGATCGATTATCTTTCGGTAATAATAAACTCGATGGATACGGAGAACATCCTCTGTTCGAGGAACTCTATGGGTAAGAAAAAGGGAACGCCCTTCAGATTGATACCCAATCCGAATAGGAACACCAGCCAAAAAAATTTGAAGGGCAGAATGAAAGGACCGAGGGAATATAATTGCTAATTCAAAATTCTTACTCTTTAAAAACTGAATTAGTCTAAACTCCTCCAAAAAGAAGTTCTTTTTTCTGACTTTATGAAAAGAGATGATCTCATCGATATATGGAAAAGTCCTCCATAAATCCACTAAATGATCTGGGGCAAGAATGGCTATATGAGAGTGTGGAAAAAGAATTCTTAATTGTTGCACGGAGGGATAGGTAAGGATCGTATCTCCCACCCAATTTACCCCTCTCACTAATAGGCGTTTTATTCGATCGAGTTCTATTCTATCCTTCATAGAATATGAATAAAATACATTATAATGCTACTAAAATCAATAAAATTTTTTAATAAATTCAATTGGTTGTCCACAAAATCTCTTTTATCACGTCAAATACATCCTCTACTTCGATGGCTTTTAAACAGATTAATTTTTTGCAAGATCTGTTCCGACAAGGATTACATCCAACGTCCTTCCTCACCTTTTTATGAAAACCAAAAGGCTCATTTATTATAGGATCCGTTGGACCAAAAATGACCACGACAGGGACTTTAACCAACGATGCAATATGGGTGGGTCCAGTATCACCCCCAACATAAAGATCGCAACGCCGGTAGATCTCTGCTAATTGGGTGAGTGATTCTGTTCGGGGAGCCAAAAGGGATAATTCCTTCATTTTGTTCTGAATTTCTCTTATCTCCTCCAACTCCTCTGGCCCCCAGGTGAAAAGAATGGTGGCCTTGAACTCGCGGATTAATCGATCTGCCAATTCACCATATCGGTCAGGCATCCATCTTTTATAGAGGGTCTTTGGGCTTGAACCAGGGTGGATCGCAATTAATGGTTTCCTAATCGGCTTAGGAAGTTGAGAAAAAAATGAATCTACATACACCCTATCCTCTTGAGGAATATGAAATTGATAGGAATGATCTATTTTATTTAATCCAATCCCTTTTAAAAGGATTAAATTTCTTTGATATCGATTGATCCTTTCTTCTGGAAGATTTACCCTAATGTTTGAAAAAAGAAAATTTCCTTCCTTACTCCATCTTCGTCCAAATCCAACCCTTTGAGGAGCTCCTGAGAAGAAGGAAAGAAGACCACTTTTCAGGATCCCGTGGAAATCGAGGACGACATCAAACCTCTTCTTTCTGAGAGTCAAAATAAATCTGATCATTTCTAATATAGTCCTTTTTACCTTTCGAATCGATCTTATCCCTTTGGCCCATCTCTTTCTTGGGAAAAGAATCACCTCGTCAATCTCTGGCTGGCTTTCGAGAAAAGTTTTTGAAGGCTCTTCAACAATCCAAGTAATGGAAGGAGAAAGCTGTTGCTTTAAAGCCTGGACGGCAGGAAGGGTTCGAATCACATCCCCAACGGCACTGAGTCTTAATACCAAGATTCTTTTTTCATTCATTGGAAAAACATTACTCTATCAAAAACCAATTTTCAATAGGTGTCTAAAGACCGATCGGTAAGGATTAACTGGCAAGGCAATTAAGAAACTTCTCAGGAAGGCTTTTCGTCTTACCATTCGAATCGACACAAATATGACGAGTCTCACCCTCCGCAATCAATTCTTCACCCTCCTTCCGAAAGATTTGATAACCGAAGGTGATCCTTCTCTTATTGATTTCTTTGAGATGGGTTCGAACTGTCACGATTTCATCGTATCTTGCCGAATTCCTATACTTACAATAAACCTCCGTCACGACTAATCGGTACCCTAACTCTTCTAAGTCCTTATAACGAAATCCTTTATTTCGACAGAGTTCTGTTCGGCCTACTTCAAACCAGATGAGGTAATTCGCATAATAGGCCACCCCCATTTGATCCGTCTCAGCATATCTGACTCGGATGTCTACCTCGACCGACCCCATCCTTCTTCCTCCTACAACGCTCTCAAGAATTCAGGCCTTAGCCATGCCGGATCTCTCCTTCGTAAAACCTCCCGAATTCGTCTCAACGCCTCTTGTTTCTCCTCGGGTAAACGAATTCGGAGAGGAAGATAGTTAGAGGCGTGATTGGAGGCAAAAAAACATTGGGTAAAATTCGAATGGTCGATCATGATTTCAAGCTCCCTGATCAAACCAAAAGGATCAGGAAGGACCAACCTTCCCTCTTCGATCTCTCTTTCTATGGGAGTTCCAGGAACCACCATCAGGGAGAGAGCCCCCACATAATCCGGGTCCATTTCGGAGAGAACCTTTCCTGTGTCTTCCGCGTGAATGAAACTGTATTCCACGCCTCCAAGTCCTAAGATCACAGTGATAGAAAGAAGAATACCGGATTCCTTAACCCTCCTTGCCGCCTGGACCATCTGCTCGACGGTCGCATTTTTCTTAACCCTTTTTAAAACCTCTCGATTCCCTGATTCTAAACCCATATATATAATCCCAAGCCCCAGCTCTTTAAGCGAGGTTAACTCTTCTATGTCTCTATTTAAAATATCCCTCGCATTCGCATAGATTCCAACTCTCTCGAGGTAAGGAAACCTGGGTTTCATATATTCAAGAATTCTCAAGAGATCTTTCTGCGGAACGGCCAAGGCATCCCCGTCCGCCAGAAAGACCCTTCGAATTCTCCTCCGATAGACACTCGCCTCATCAATATCTTCCTTCACCTCCTCAAACGATTTGATTCTGAAGATCTTTTCCCGGTAGGCCCCACAGAAAGTACACCGATTATAGGAACAACCCACGGTAACCTGAAGAATTAAGCTTTCGGCCTCACTGGGAGGCCGAAAGATCATCCCTTCGTACTTCATTTGGGATGCTCCTCCTTTAATCCTTGAAGATCAAATTGATAGAGAAGTTCTCCCTCTTTTACCATTCCTAACTCCTTTCGTGCGATCTCCTCAAGATAACGTTTATCCTGCTTCAACCTGCGGATCTCCTCCCTCAGCTTCTGATTTTCCTCTTCCATTTTAAGATTGACTTCTTTGATTCGGGCCAGCTCTTTTTTGAGTTTGAGAAGATGGAGAATCCCTTTGTCCCCGAAGAAGGTAAAAAACCCCAGCAAGAGGAAGCAGAGAATGAATAGAAGAAAAAAAGGCCTTTTTCTCATTTGAAATGCCCTTTGAAACGAGGCCAATCCTACTGGAGTTTAAATTTGATCGGAATACTCCCCCATTGTTCCACCTGTTCCTGATCTTTCGAAAGGGGAGCAAACCGCCACCGTTTTAAATACTGAATGGCAATCCGTTCCAGCTCTGAATCTATTTTGATGGAGGGGATGACTCGATCGACTGTTCCATCTGGTCGAACCCAGAGAGTCACTTCTACTTCACCTTCTAACTTTACATCCACCGAAGGAGGTGGAGGTCTCACCAGAATCTTTCTTGAAACCAGAGGGCCCTTGATCCCCAATCGAAGGTTCTCTTCTAATGGAGGCTCCGATGAAACCTTCCCCTTCTTAGTCAGAAGCCTCTCTATAATCTTCTCCTCCCCTTTATCTTTTAATAATAATTCATCGATCCCCTCTTTCATGGAGGGAAGAGGACCTTCAGGAAGCAGCGACTCCTCCTTCTTTTTCACATACCTCTCCCATTCCCTTTCAATCTCTTTAAATTCAGGGGTATTTCTAAAGCTTCGCACCCTTTCTTCCTCGGAAACCCCTTCCGTCTTTTTTAACTTTGGATATTCTGGAGCAAAGAGCCTCCAATCCTGCTGGGCATTGGCCTCTTCCATCTTTTTGAGGATGATCTCTTCTCTTATCCTTCTTTCCTCAACAGGAATTCCCCTCCTTCCTATTCCAAAGATCCTTTCTCCCAGCTCTCCCAAATTTCTCCAAACTCTATGAACCGAAAGATTAAAATCAGGGAAAAAGAATAGAGCGCCAATAGTTAGGACTAAAATGATCAGAGCGATTAAACTGAGAGGTCCTCGAATCCTCTTCACCTTTTTCCCAATCAATGGATTCCCCTCTCTCTCATTAAATCCAGCATCCTCTTTGCCAACTGTCGATTCTCTTCCTTCTTGCTCTGTGTTAAGAGTTTCTGATAGACCTGTTTTGCTTCTGAAAATCTTTTATCCTCGAGATAAACTTCCCCTAATCGAAGAAGGGCCCTCTCTATCATCTCTGAAAGGTGAGGATAAAGGTATAGAATCTTTGAAAAGTGGTGAACAGCCTGCTCCCTATTCCCAAGGGCCTGATAGACCTCTCCCAATTTGAATTGGGCCTGGCTTGAAACTCGTTCATCGGGGCTAGGGAGTGCCGAAGCAAGAGAGGAAATCGCCTCTTCCCATCTCTTTTGTATCATATAGAGAAGACCCAATCTTAAATAGGCTTCCCATTTCCCTTCATCCTGTTGAAATTTCCCGAGATATTCTTTCAAAATCCTTATCGCCTCCTCTGTCTTCCCTAAGGATTGATAAGCCTCTCCTATTCCAAAATAGACCCTTTTTGCTAAAAGAGAATGAGAAAGGCTTTTTTTCACCTCACTGAACTGTTCCAATGCTTTTGGATAATTTTTGAGTTGGAGATAGAGTTCAGCCAATTCCAGATACCCTTCCTGATGGAAGGGATGTTTGGAATAGGATTTAATAAACTTCTCTAATTCCTCAAGGGCTTCATTCCATCTCCTCTTTTCCTTTAAAAGAAGGCCCATTCGAAATTGAGCCTCTCCTGCCCGCTCATCCTTCGGGTAGCGCTGAATGATCTCCTTATAGGTTTTGATCGCCTTATCGATCGATTGAGAATCTCCATAAAAGTTGGCCAATTGGATCAAGACCTCAGGTGCCAGTGGGTGATTGGGATAATGGTGGATAAATTGATTTGCTTTTCCTACAAAGGCTTCGTACTGCTTCTCCTGAAAGAAGGTGAGAAGGATTCCGAATTCTGCCTCGGGGGCCTCTTTGGACTTTGGATACTTCCTTGTGACCTGAAGATAGGCCTCCCTTGCCTTCCCATATTCTTTGAGATTGTAATATCCATCTCCTATTTTGAGATGGGATGAAGCGACAAAAGGGGTTTCAGGAAACTGAACGACGAGGTTCTGGAAGACCTCAATGGCTCGAAAGAATTCCTTCTTTCGGAAAAAAGCCCATCCCATCCAGTATTGAGATTCGGCACTATAGGTTCCTCTCGGATCATCTTCCTTTACCTTTTCAAAATAGTGGATGGCTTCATCAAACCGCTCTTCTTTATAGCTAATCCTTCCCAAAAGGTAGAAGGCTTCTTCCCTCTCCTGATCTGTTTCAGAAGATTCAATTAAGCGATTCAAATAGTTTTTCGCCTGATGAAAATGATTCTGATTCAAAAAAGATTTTGCGATCATCAGATGAAGAGAAGGAGGGGGCTGGGATTGAGGAAATTCGGAGACGATTTTGAGAAAATAATGGTTCGCCTCTTTCCATTCATTTCTCTGAAAATGATACCATCCAAAGGCATTCAGTCCCTTCACATAGAGGTTTGGATCCGTCTTGAGGAGATCGAGATACTCGAGGGCTTTTGGATAATCGCCCTTGGCCAGGTAACTCTCCACCATCCAATAAAGGATCTCTCTCCTCTCGGGACTCCCTGAAAATTCTTTTAGCCACCTTCCCCAATAGTGAATCGCCTCTTCGTATTCTTTCAAGAAGAAGTGGGCGTAGCCCAACCTCAAAAGGATCTGTTCTTCCAAAGACGACCTCTTCCTCCCCCAGAGGGCTTCCTGATAGGCCTCGATCGCATGGCGGTATTCTTTCTGATTAAAGAAAGATTCCCCTATCATAAAGAAGGCCCATTCTTGAAGATCGCTTTCAGGAAAGGTTTTTAGAAGCTGACGAAAAACTGAAACCGCATTCGGATAGTTCTTTTTTTCGAAATAGTACTGCCCGATCTCAAAAAGGCATTGTTCTTTCCACGGGGAAGGAAGGAACAGGGAGAGAAACCGAAAGTAATATTGGCTCGCCTTCTCGACCTCCCCCTCTCCCAAATAACTCTTTAATATCCCCCAGTAAATGGCATCTGAGAATCTGCTTGCAGGAAACTCATATAGAATCTCTTCAAAGACTCTTCTCCCCTCCGCAAAATTTCCCAGAGAGAGCTCGCTCCACCCCAAGGCATACCGAGCACTCTCGGCAAGGGAATGTTTAGGAAATCGCTTCCGAAAATCTCGAAAGAGTTGAGCGGCCTCCCTGAATTGATTTAACCGAAAATAGTTGACCCCTATTAGATACTCTGCCTCCGGTCCCCAAATCCCTTCTGGAATCTCCCTGAGGAGAAATTTTAATTCTTGAATCGATTCAGGATATCGGCCCAAGGCATGGAGACAGAATCCAGACCAGAAAAGAAGGGATTGAAAGATTGGAGATTCCTTTGACACCGTCTTTCCTTGGCTGAAATATCGGTATCCTTCTTTATAATCCCCCTTTACCAATTGGATCCATCCACAGGAATAGAGGGCATAACCAAAATACTCATGGTGAGGATAATGCTCCACCACTTCCCGAAAGAGGGCGAAGGCCTCCTCCACCTTTCCTTGATTCCATTTCGCCTCTCCCATCCAATAGAGAGCAAAGCTCTTCAAAGGACTATCGGGATACTCTTTGATCAATTTCGTGAAACTTTGAATGGCATTTTCATACTGTTTCTCAAGATAGAAATATTTTCCTCTTTCATAATACCCTCTATCTTCTTCCGCTGCTACGACGGCACTCCGAGTGAGTCCGCTCCTATAAGCACAACCGGGTTGGGTGATGGAGGGGCTCATCTTTCTCATCGGTCCAATGGGTTCCTCTCTTGGGTCAAACACATGGATGACAGGTTCCTCCTTGATTCCTGGTGCCAAGAGCTCTGGCAGAGGGACCTCCCGTTTGGCGACCCATTGGGTTGAATCTCTTCCGATCAGGGTAACCTTAGAAGAAGGGATTTGTCTTTGATCTTGACCTTCAATAAAAGAGACCGAAAAGGTGATTAAGGAGAGAAGAAAGAGACTCAGGAATTTGATCCCTTTACCTTTCATTTTAAACCCTTATTTTTAAGGTATCAGATCCATGGAAGAATTGTCAAGGATTGACAAGTTTTTACCAACTGTGATACCTTTTGATTATGAAAAAAGGTTTTTTATTCTCCTTAATTTTGATTGCCCTTTTTCCCCTTCTCACCACCTGTGGAAATGGGAATAAGGGCTTTGAGGGGAGTGAGAGAGGGGATTTTAAAGCCATGCGAGAACAGATGGTGGAGACTCAAATCAAGGCCAGGGGAGTGAAAGACCCTCGAGTCCTATCAGCCATGCTAAAGGTGGAACGTCATCTTTTCGTCCCTAAAGAGTATCGATCTTCCGCCTATAATGATCAACCTCTTCCTATTGGTGAAGGACAAACTATCTCTCAACCCTATATTGTGGCGCTAATGACCGAACTTCTGGAGCTAAAAGGAGAAGAAAAGGTGTTGGAGGTTGGAACAGGATCAGGTTATCAGGCAGCTATTTTGGCTGAACTGGCCAAGGAGGTCTACACCATTGAGATTATTGAAACTCTGGCCAATTCGGCTAAAAAACTTCTCTCAGAGTTAGGTTATAAAAACATCTATGTCAAGGTTGGAGATGGCTATTTGGGGTGGCCTGAGGCTTCTCCCTTCGATGCCATTATTGTAACATGTGCTCCTGATCATATTCCCCAACCCCTTCTGGATCAACTCAAGGAAGGGGGAAGGCTTGTCATTCCCGTTGGGACATACTCCCAAGAATTAAAAAAGATTACCAAACGGCAAGGTCAATTCGAAACGAAGGACGTCATTCCAGTCATCTTTGTTCCCATGACAGGAGAGGGAGTAAAACAGAAGAGATAATCCTATCGATTTCTATCTGCCTTTCTTTTTCTCCACCCTTCCAATCTCTTTTTAATCTCTTTCTCAAATCCCTGATCCGTGGGATGATAATAAATCCTTCCTTTCAGGTTCTCTGGAAGATATTCCTCTTCTACGAAGTGATCCGGATAGTCATGGGGATACTTATAATCTTTCCCGTACCCTAACTCCTCCATCAAAGGAGTGACCGGGTTTCGGAGATGAAGGGGAACCGGAAGATTCTCAAGCTCTCGGATATCCCGTTTCACCTGCTGATAGGCCAAATAAACGGAATTGGATTTAGGTGCCGTTGCGAGATAGATTGCAGCCTGGGCCAGGGCAAGATCCCCTTCCGGAAGCCCGACAAAATGGAAGGCCTCCATGGCTGAGACAGCCACCTGAAGGGCTTGGGGGTCTGCATTTCCAATATCTTCAGAGGCAAATCGAATCATCCTTCGAGCAATATAGAGAGGATCTTCCCCTGCCTCAAGCATTCTTCCAAGCCAGTAGAGGGCTCCATCGGGATCACTCCCTCTAAGACTCTTGTGGAAGGCAGAAATAAGATTGTAATGTTCTTCTCCGGATTTGTCATAGAGAAAGCTCTTTCGCTCAAGAACCTCTTCCAGATCTCTCCTCTGAATCCTCCTCAGGCCAGTGGGGTCTGGAGATTTGGTAAGGACCACCATCTCCAGGGTGTTCAGGGCTATTCTTGCATCTCCATTGGCTAGCCTTGTGATGCCCTTCAGAACTTCTGGTTCTATCTCCACTTCCACTCCTCCCAATCCCCTCTCTGAATCTTGGAGGGCTCGTTTTAAAATTTCTTCTATCTCCTCTTCTCCTA
This sequence comes from uncultured Syntrophaceae bacterium, assembly GCA_964570075.1. GTDB lineage: Bacteria > Desulfobacterota > BSN033 > BSN033 > UBA1163 > CALIBK01. The sequence goes on from CAZMWF010000144.1 coordinate 12,844, forward strand.
AGGGTCGAAGGGTGAAGACTTTGGTCCGAGATAGAAGGGGAGAAATGACTTCGAAAGAAGGATTTTCAGTCGTAGCACCGATAAGGATGATGGTTCCCTTCTCCACGTAAGGGAGGAAGGCATCCTGTTGGGCTTTATTGAAACGGTGAATTTCATCCACAAAGAGAATGGTTCTTCGACTCCGATATCTCCATTCCTCCTTGGCCTCCTGGAGGACCTCTTTGATCTCTTTTACCCCTGAAAGCACGGCACTAAAAGAGACAAAGTTTGCCCCGGTCGTTTGGGCAATGATCATGGCCAGGGTGGTTTTTCCAGAGCCTGGTGGACCCCAGAGGATCATCGAGGGGATCTGATCGGATTCAATGGCTTGACGAAGGATCTTCCCTGGACCCAAAAGGTGATCCTGGCCAATAAACTCATCCAGATTCCTTGGTCTCATCCGATCTGCCAGGGGGGCTTTTCGTTCGAATGCTCCTCGGGCTTTCGAATCAAAAAGGGTATCCTGTTTCTTCAAAGGAGTTCCTTTCTGAGTGGTATTGTAACATCCCTCTCTGCCTCTTCGATCGTTTGAAGCATCTGAGAGTGAATCCATCCATTTGAGGCAAGGATCTCTTTGGAATAGATACGGAAGGGATGACCATCGAAGTCAGTTACCCTTCCTCCTGCCTCAATGACCATCAGCGCGCCTGCAGCCACATCCCAAGGCTGAAGCTTCAATTCCCAGAAGCCATCGAATCGACCCGCAGCAAGGTAGGATAGATCGAGTGCCGCTGATCCCGGCCTCCGAATCGCAAAACTCCTGATGATAAACTCACGGAAGTACTTCAGGTAAAAATCTGCATGCTCATGGACATCGTAAGGAAATCCTGTCGAGAGGAAGCTTCGAGAGAGATCCTTTTCTTGAGAAACAAAAATTTTTTTTCCGTTGAAATAGGCCCCCTTCCCTTTCTCTGAGATGAAGAGTTCATCGAGGATAGGATTATAGATGACTCCCAGAATCACCTCTTTTTCTATCTCCAGGGCAATGGAGACACAGAAGCAGGGGTATCCATGAAGGTAGTTGGTCGTCCCATCCATAGGGTCAACGATCCATCGATAAGGAGACCCCTTCTTTTTGAAGGGACTCTCTTCAGTGAGAAGGTCATGGTCTGGAAAGGCATGAAGAAGGATTTCTGAAATAGCCCGCTCACAAAGACGATCGACTTCTGTCACAGGGTTAATCTCCCCTTTATATTCGACTTTGTGAGAGGAACCAAAATACCGTTTCTGAATCCTTCCAGCTTCTCTGGCTGCCTCCACAGCCACCTCAAGGTAACGTCCATTGCTTTCCATCCGTTGACCATCCCTCCTAAAAAAACTATATGATACCTCGTAAGTATAAGTCAACTCGTGATCCATTTCGGCAATGGGAGATTGGTTCCCTCTCCTTTCTCTAAAAGGGCTGAAGTTTTTAATCCCTCACTGAAGGGTGTGGATATCTATGGGTTCGAGAGGGATGCCTCCGAAAATCTTAGAACGCGGACCCATTATATAGCTTTTAGGTAGGGCCAACAACGATAAGAGCAATGGGGTTAAGAGATGACAGGGTTGGAGGTTTAACAGTTAAGGAGCGATTTTTAAGGTTACCGCTCTAAGATTTTCTCTAGCATCCCTCTCGGACCCTTCTCCCAAAATGATCCAGGGATTACGAAGTTTTCTGAATCTTGCTTCAAAGGGGAATATTATTTAAGATAAAAATGGAGGAGAAATCGATGAGATTTGAATCGAATGGAAACTGCTTTGTGTGTGGCAAGAAGAATCCTAATGGACTGAAACTTCATTTTGAGATTGACCCTGAGCGAAAGACTCTGAGGACGACTTTCATCTCCCCTCCTTCGTTTCAGGGTTGGGATGGATTGGTTCATGGTGGAATCATTGCTACCCTATTAGACGAGGCCATGGCCAAACTCTCTTATGAGTTAGGTTATGATGCGGTCACGGCCTCCCTCGAGATCAAATTCAAAAAACCTGCCCCTATCCTTGAGCCCCTCGAGGTCTATGGGGAAATTGTCGAAATCAGAAAAAGATGGCTAAGGGCTAAAGCGACCCTGAAGGCCAAGGACGGAACTCTTCTCGCGGAAGGAAGATCTACTCTGATGCGAACTTCTTCCTCCATCCCATAAAGGATAAAAAGTTTTCCCCGAGAATCTTCTCCCGATCTGTTTCAGAAAGACCGGACCCTTCCAATTCCTTAAAATATCGATCAGGAGAAATTAAAGGATAGTCCGAACCGAAAAGGATCTTCTCCACCCCTACCATATCCCTTACCACTTTATAGATCTTATTGGAATAAAGGTAGGGAGAGGCAGCCGTATCATAATAGACGTGACGAAAGGCCCTGGACACTTCAGGCATAAGTTCATAGAAGGGCAATCCACCTCCCCAATGGGCAAATAGAACGGGAAGCTCTGGAAAGGAAAGAACGAACTCATAAAAACGCTCAAGAGGCGTTTTTCCTTTCCCCGGATAGGAATGTCCAATGAGTTCATTGGTATGAAGGATGATAGGAATTCTTTCCTCTTCCATCTTTTTTAGAACAGGTTTCATTCTCCCGATCTCTTCCAGACTCAATGGACGATCATAAAAAGCAATCTCTCCCACCCCTTTTGCTCCTTCCTTCACCCTCTTCTCCAGCTCTCTCCATGACCATTCAGGGTTTGAGAAAGAAAGCCCGATGAAAACGATGATCCGATCGGGATAGCGAATCGCTGATTCCATTAAGTATTCGTTATGAAGGGAGAGGAGGGTTGGATCAGACCATGAAAAGCCGCAGACGACCGATTGGTGCACACCCGAATGGTCCATCGATTCGATCAAGTCCTCGACACTGGCCATTTTCGAGTTGGATGCCTGATAGATCAATGAAAATCCACGATCCTTTCTGCAGAAAGACTCTCGATCCTCTCTGACTCTTTCTGGAAAGATATGGGTGTGACAATCGACGATCATGGTTTCCCTTTGGTGAAACCATAATGCCCGAGAGAGCGTCCAAGGCTCCAGTATTCATGAGCCCCAGGGCAATAGACAATTGGTAAGGCCTTAAGAATATCAATTCTTCCTTTTTCTTTTAGGATCTCCTCTTTCACATGGAGGGCTACAATTTGACCCAAGAAGAGGTCATGACTACCCAGAGGGATGACCTGCTTGACTTCGCACTCCATCTGAACCAGACATTCATCAATCAAAGGAGGTTTCACCTTCTCTGAAGGGATGGCTTTTAGCCCTACCTGGGAAAATTTATCTACCTCTCTTCCTGAGAGGATCCCACAGGCATCCACCTTTCTGACCAGTTCTTCGGAGGGAAGGTTGATCACAAATTCTTTAATTCTCTGAATATTCCCATGAGAGTATCGTTCGGGTCGAATAGAGATTCCCACCATTGGAGGATCGGAATTCACCACCCCTGTCCAAGCGAGCGTGATGACATTGGGTTTCCCTTTTTCATCGATACTGGTGACCAACACGACAGGCGTTGGAAAGAGCATTGTCGTGGGAGGTAGACTTTTTCGTCCCATTCCTCTCCTCCTTTTTAAACGTTGATTAGAGGAAGAGACTTACATCTCCCTTCCCTTTTCGAATGACCCTTGGGACTTCATCGGTGAGGTCGATGATGCTGGAATGCTCAGGAAGAATGATCCCTCCATCAATCACCAAATCGAGTTGTTTTCCAAACCGCTCCTCAATCTCTCGAGGGTCGTTATAGAGAGTCTCATCCGGTTTGTACACACTGGTACTGATGATCGGATGGCCTAAGGCTTGAACCAAAGAGAGGCAAATCTTATTGTCAGGGATACGAATTCCAACGGTCTTCTGTTTTGTCATCGCAATCTTCGGGACCAATTTCGTCGCCCTCAAAATAAAGGTATAGGGCCCAGGAAGAAGGCGCTTCATGATCTTATAGGCATAATCAGAGACATAGGCATAGAGGCTGATATCTTTTAGATTCGCACAGATGAAACTCAAGGGTTTCTTCGACTCTATCTTTTTCAGATGATGAATCCGTCGAATGGCTTCGGGCTGAAAGAGATCGCACCCTATTCCATAGATCGTATCGGTAGGGTAACCGATAAGACCCCCTTTTTCGAGGACCTCTACCACCTTCCGGATCAATCTGGGCTGCGGATTCTTAGGATTGATAGAAATGATCATCGTGTTAACTGTCTCCTTCCATCTCTTTGATTCTTACTCCTTTGAGGAATCGGGTATGAAAATATGGAGTGTCCAGTCGGTCGATTCGTACCTCTTTTCCCCGAGAAGAGGCATGGATAAACTCGTTATTCCCAATATAGATTCCTACGTGGGGGTCATGGGGTCTCCGTGTTTTAAAGAAGACCAAATCCCCTTCGGCCAGCTCCTCTCGTTCCACCCTTTTCCCTATTCGAAGCTGTTCTTTGGCCGTCCGAGGCAGGGAGATATTAAAGATTTCGTAAATCTTCTTGACAAATGCAGAGCAGTCGATCCCTCGAATCGTTGAGCCTCCTAATCGATAAGGAATCCCTAAAAAACTCTTAACGACTCGAATAAAAAGATTCCTCTCTTCAGGACCGTTCCATCTTCCATTGGATTCGATTACTGTCTCGCTTGGCTCTATGGATTGATGAACCTCCCCTCCATCTCCCAATTCTTCCATCTCTTCTTCCATGGGAATGACTCGTTTGGGTAAGAGGAGAGTCTGTCCTATCTTTAAGTGAAGGGAATGGAGGCGATTGAGACGTTTAATCTCATCGATCGAACAACCCATCCTCTTAGAAATTTGATAGAGACTATCCCCTGGCTTGACCGTATAGGAGAGTGTCTCTTCAGAAACGTCCCTCACATATTCGACCCTCAAAGTAGGAATGAGGAGCACCTGATTGGGTTTGATGAGCGGACCTTTTAATCCATTGGCCTCTTTTATGGCTTCAATGGAAACCCCGAAACGTTTTGAAATATGATAAAGAGAATCCCCTGGTTTTACGGTATAACGTTCCTGAGCCCAAACCAAACCGAAAGAAGATAAAGTGAGAAATAGAAAGGTGAGGATGAACCCTAAAAAGTTTCTTCTTTCCATGATTCATTCCCCCTCTCATATAGATGGACTTTCATTTTTTTGGAGCGGTTCGAAACTCTTGAAAAATGGTAAAAGAAACTTTCCAATATTTATACAAGAATTCACTTTCGAAGTCAAACAAAAATCCCAATGGGAGATCATCCTTTACTGAAAGGTTGAGATAATAATTCATCACTCAGAGGTGGAGAATAAGACCTTATTGTTGATTTTTCCGAGACAGATAAGATATAATTTTAAAAAATTAAATCTTTCAAAGGAGGGCGAGATGAAAAAGCTGATTTCGGTTTTTCCATTCTTTCTTTTGATTGGGTTTCTTTTGGTTTCCTTGGTGGGTTGTGGAGCAGATATTAAAGCAGAAAACGAGAAACTGAAAGCAGAAAATGCCGCTCTCAAGTCGGACAATAATAAGTTAAACCTTGAGATTCAAAAATTAAAAGAGGAACTTCAAAAGATGGCTGAAAAGGAGGCGACCCTCTCTCAATTAACCGCTGAAAATGAGGCCTTAAAGAAACAGGTCGAAGAATTAAAAGCCCAGCTGGCCAAAAAGAAAAAGAAGTAAAAGTACGGCTCATTCTCCTCAAAAGAGGGAAAACCCTATTTCTGGGTTTTCCCTCTTTTATTCCTTGTTCCATCTTCCATGAAAAGAAAGGACAAAAAGAGTAAGAAGAAGAGGGGTCGAAAGAGGATCGCTCCCTTTTTTGTATGGGTTCCTCTCCTTATTTTAGTGTTCCTTCTTGGAATTGGATTGACTCTCTTTATCTATTTTTCATCCCATCTCCCTGATTTCACCTCTCTAAAAGAATCTCAACCCCATGCCTATTCCGTTGTCTATTCAGAAGAGGACGAGATCATTGGCAAATTTTTATTAAACAATCGAATCCCGATTCCCTATGAGCAGATCCCACCCCTGCTGATCAAGGCCTTTCTGGCCGCCGAAGACTCAGAATTTTTTTACCATCGTGGAATCGATATAAAGGGAATCCTTCGAGCTCTTCTCAAAAATTTGATGGCAGGAAAGATTGTCCAGGGGGGAAGTACCATTACCCAACAGGTGGCTAAAACCTTCTTCCTTACCCCCCAAAAAAGCCTCCTCAGAAAGTTAAAGGAAATGGCTTACGCCTTCGGTCTCGAGCGGACTTTGACCAAAGAAGAGATTCTCCATCTCTATCTGAATAATATCTATCTCGGGAATGGGGCTTACGGGATTGAGGCCGCCTCAGAGAGTTATTTTAACAAGAAAGTTCAACAATTGACCCTCCCTGAGATGGCCATGTTGGCAGGATTGGTCAAGGCGCCCAGTCGTTATTCTCCTGTCCACCATTTCCATCGGGCCAAAGAACGTCAGGCTTATGTCTTGGGAAGGATGGCTGAACTCAACTATATTACTCCGAGTCAAAAAGAAACCGCTCTTCGGGCACCCCTCCGAATTCAATCCAAGGAAAGTATCTTCTTCAGTAAAGCTCCCTATTTTACCGAATTCATCCGCCAGCAGGTTGAAAAAAAATACGGAAAGGAAAAGCTTTATAGAGAAGGACTGAGGATCTATACCACCCTTGATCTGAACCTTCAGAAGGCTGCCCAACAAGCCATTGAAACAGGATTAAGAGAACTGGATAAGAGACAGGGGTTTCGAGGACCGATAGAAAGACTCTCTGAAAAAGAGCTAAAAGAACTTTTGAGGAAAAAAAGAACGGGGCTATCCCTTCTTCCATTGAATGAAATCTTTGAGGGAGTCATCCTTTCAAAGGATGATTCCAAAAAATGGTATACGGTCTGGGTGGAAGATCGAAAGGGGATTCTGCCGTACTCCGAGATGAGCTGGGCTCTCCATATAAAACCCTCCCCTCATTTTAGACCCTCGAAAATAAAGGGGCCAGGAGATCTTCTCCAACCTGGAGATATCGTTCAAGTCCGGATCAAAGAGGTCTCTAAAAAGGACTCCTCCTTGATTCTCTCTCTCGAACAGAAGCCTCTTGTCCAAGGCGCTTTGCTCTGTGTGGATCCGAAAACAGGATATATCAAAGCCATGGTAGGCGGACGAGACTTTTCCGAAAGTCAGTTTAATCGCGCCATTTATTCCCGTCGTCAACCCGGTTCTGCCTTCAAACCCCTTATCTATGCAGCAGCCTTGGAGAAAGGCTATACCCCTTCCACGATCATCATGGATTCCCCCGTAGAATACCCGGATCATGATGGGGGATCCTATTGGGCACCCAAAAATTATGATAAAAACTTTTTAGGCCCTATCACCTTCCGCAATGCCCTTGCCCATTCCCGGAATGTCGTCACCGTTAAAATTCTTGAAGAGATTGGGATCGACTATGCCCTGAAATTTATAAAAAGGATGGGAATTGAATCCCCAATTCAAAGGAATCTCTCCATCGCTTTAGGAACCTCAGGAGTCTCAATGCTGGAACTCGCTACCGCTTTCAGCATCTTTGCCAACGGAGGAGAAAAGATTAAACCCATCTATATCAAGAAAATTGTGACGATGAAAGGAGAGGTCCTCGAAGAAAATATTTCTTACGAGGAAGAAGAAAACAGGGAAGAAGAAAATGAGGAAGAAAATGAAGAACCCTATCCTTCAACCTTCAAACAGAAAGAACGAGTCCTCTCTCCCCAACATGCCTTCATCATGACCCACCTCCTTGAAGGCGTGGTTCAACATGGAACCGGCCAGAGGGCAAAGGTTCTGGGCCGTCCCATTGCTGGCAAAACAGGTACCTCCAGTGACTATGCGGATGCCTGGTTCATTGGATATACTCCATCGCTTCTCGCTGCCGTTTGGGTTGGTTTCGACGACAAAACCTCCCTGGGCCGCAACGAGACCGGAGCCAAGGCAGCCCTTCCGATCTGGATCTCCTTTATGGAGCGAGCCTTAAAGGAGACTCCAGTAGAACCATTTAGAGTTCCAGAAGGAATAGTGTTAATGAGGGTCAATCTGGAGACAGGACTCCCCACTGATGGAGGTTCTCAAGAGACCATTCTGGAGGCCTTCCCCGAAGGTTCTATTCCTAAAGAGGAAAGATCGACACCCAGAGAGCGATCCCTCTCCCAAATCCGACCGGGAGAAAGATTCTCGATTGAGACTCCATCCTCCCTTACCGGATATTAAACTTTTTTCAGTGCGATATAGGTCCCAACAGTATTTCCTCCGGCGTAGGCTAAAATATTTAGCACTCCCTCTTCTAAACTCCCCCGAAGGATGATGCTCAATAACACAAAATTTGTAACCGTAATGAGGCCACTGAGCAGAGTGGCTGCCCATAACTTTCGCTCTGCGACACTTCTTGTATACTGGGTGCATAAAAGATCTATAATCAATCCTGCAAAGAAGATTAAGATCATCTTGATCATCATGGCCTTAATCCTCCTTTCAAGACAGGAAAGGTTGGAAACCCAAATTCAGAATTGGGAGCGGTTGGAAATAGAAAACTATTTACCCATCCTTATTCAGATGGGCGATCGAAATGGGTTGGAATAGGGAAAAAGGAGTTATAACCGTTTAGGATTTTGCTTCTTGTTCTTCTTTAATGAGTTGATCCCTGTACCCTACCACATAGGAGCATAGGGGCCCCTGACAGAGGGGGATCTTTTTTCTTACCTTTTTATCCGGCTTTGCTCTCCCTTTGTCCCCAGAAAGAACCTCCTTATACTGCCTGTACCAGGTACAGATGGAGCTCCAGTCATTTTTGACCATAATGGAGACATACTCATCGATATGATCGCATTTCAATGTGCTTACCGAAGTATGCCATTTGGCCGCAGGTGGTAAATCGAATCTCTTCTCTTCCATGCGGACTCCCTCCTTTCCTTTTCTGTTGACCGTGACCTGCTCGGATTTAGAAAGTAATTTATTTATCCTCTCCGATAAGACTGGAGTTCTCTTTTCTTCCTCGTCTCTCCCTTAGAAGAAGAGCGGCGAGCTCTTCAAGAAGAGAGCCCTCCCTCTGAGGGAGGAGATTTTCTTTGGTTTGCAACCAACTCGTTAAAGTTCCTTTTAACTCCTCCTCTGAATAAAGTCCTTTTAAATAGGAAATCTGCTCCTCAGGAGAATCCACCGGAACGTCGATGCTCGATGGCATCGCCTCCCGAAGAAACATCTCGAGAAGAAATTCTCGCCAGGTCGATCCCACCACGTAAGAAAAATTCGGAAAGGATTGTAGGATTCTCTCTAAGAGTTCGATCTGATCCAAATCCTTTTGAAGGAGGCGAATCTCTGAATAGGAACGAAATTCACGAAACCCGCCCTTCTCTTCGTCATAGAAAAGAGGCCTCTTCTTTCTCACCAAACCTTCCATTCTCTCTTCCCAAGGAGAATCCAAAAAAGAGAGAGGAATCTTGTGCTTTGAAAACCAACCTTTTCTCCATATCCTTTCTGCCCTCCATTTGAGTTCAAGAGAGGCCCCATAGCCCACCTGAAAGATAAATTTTAATGGGACCTGTTCGATAAAGGTCTTGGCCTCCTTGATCTCCCCCCCGGTGAGCCACTCTAAACCCACGCTGAGATATCCTCCTACTTTTCTTAGACTATCCTGGAGAGAGGAAAAGTCAATCCTCTGAGGTTGATCGGCCACCATCACCTGGTTCGCCATATAGGCGAGCTCCATCTTCAGCCGATCCACTAATGGACCTCCCTCAACCTCTCTCAAACATAAAGAGAAAAAGAGCTTTTGATCTTGAAGAATCATTGGAAAAGAAGGGGGAGGAAGATCTGCCGGAAGGCCAGGCAAATGGATCTCCTTCTGTTCCAACATCAGTCTGAGTCTCTTGGGATTTAGATATTGATAGAGGGAAAGGGCCTCCTCCATCCTCGGAAACCCTCGATCTTCGAGTCTCGCCTCTCTGAAGTGAAGGGTTCTCTCTTCGAGTTCGACCTCAATCTCGGTTTGAACCTGCTCTAAGAGTCTCCAATAAAAAGAAAGGTCTTGAGCCGCCAGAAGCCTCAAAAGTCTCTCTATAGATTCCTGAAGGGAGGGCCTCAATACCTCCACATAATAGGTCCCATCCAGAGTGAAGAAGGGAGGATGTTCTTCCTGGGAGGAGAGATCCTCCCTCTCTTTCAGATGAACTCGGATGTGTTTCTTCAGAAGGAGAAGAAGTGTATCCAGATCGATCTTCTTTAGCCAATCCTCAAGGGCCTCCTCATCACAGGCCAGAAGGAGGGGGAGCCAGTGCTCTACCCTTTCGGGTTGAAATTCATATCCTTTCCAGAGTTCAAGATCCAGAAGATACTGGCATTGTTCACTCGACATGAGAGAAAGAAGGGGAAGGCTATCATACTCCCCGATCTCTTTTATCGTGAGGTAGGCCTCCTCTTCAGGCATGGACTGGAAGACCTCTCGGGCATTGTCCAGAGAAAGGATAGCCTCCATTCTCTCCTTTCCCTGGAGGGAAAGGATGGTAGAAAGGGCTTTCTGAATCTGAAGCGAATCCCCTTGAGAGGGGAGACTTCTTTCCTCTAAATCCATTGAGTCCATCCCCTCTTGCTCAATAGTTCTGGAAACTGTCTTAATTCCTGTGATCGATCAAGGTTCGAGATCAATAGGACATCCTCGGTATCCACAATCAGTGCATTCTTTAATCCGAGGACTCCGATCAACCGCCCATTTTTGGAGTAAATGAGGGAATCCTCTGTATCCAGGAGGATAGCCTTCCCCTGAACGAGGTTTCCCCTCGAATCCCTCTCTTTCTCTTTTATCTGAAAAAGGGAATTCCAGCTTCCCACATCGCTCCACCCGTACTCTCCAGGAATAAGGTAGGTCTTTTGAGACGTCTTCTCCATCACCCCGTAATCAATCGAAATGGGAGTAAGAGAGCGATACACCTCTTCAAGGATATGGGGATATCGGTCAGACCCCATAGCCCCTTCAATCCTTGACAATCCTTGACCCAATTGGGGTAAATGGCGCTCGATTTCTGAAAGGATGAGACTCGGTTTAAAGATAAAGATTCCCATATTCCAAAAGAAATCTTGATGGCTCAGATATAATTTTGCCTTCTCAGAATCGGGTTTTTCAACAAATCGTTTCACCCTATAGATGGAAAACTCTTGAGAGGAAGAGACCCTTTCCCCCCTCTCAATATATCCATATCCGGTTTCAGGATAGGTAGGCACTGACCCGAGGAGGACGATTCCCCCTTCTTCGGCAAAAGAAAGTCCTGCAGTGATGGCCTTCTGAAAAAGTTCTTCTCGACCCACATAATGGTCGGCCGGGAGAAAGGCCACAGGTTCATCCCCGAACACCCTCTTTACCCACAAGGAGGCCAATCCTACACAGGGAGCCGTATTCCTCCCTTCGGGCTCCTCTATCACCCGCACCGGATGAGAATGGAAGATCTGATCCACCAAGGGTCGATGTCTCCGGTTGATCACTAAAAAGATCCTCTCATCCTCGACCAAAGAGGCTACTCGACGATAGGTCTCGTAGATAAGAGGATGGGATCCGTAGATGGGTAAAAACTGTTTCGGGCAGGCCTCCCTGCTGGCCGGCCAGAATCGCGTTCCTGAACCCCCTGCCATGATGACCAAAACCATCTCCACGGACCTCCCTTCTTAGTATTCCTGCTCTTTAAATCTCCAAAAGAGCTTAGCAAGATGCTCTTTAGGATTTAGAAAGTACTCATCGGGTTCAATCCCTATCCAATCCAGTCTCATCTCCTCCCTCCGTTTCTTTTCCTGAAGAAGGGAAAGGAGAGGAAGAAAAGGTTTCGGAGAACGATCCTCTCGAAATACTCCGAAACAGCGTTCGTGGATCGCTCCATCCAGAGGGGGCCTTTCCCATAAGGCCCTTGAATAATCTCCATAGCACCAGAAAAAAACTCCCATAAAAGGATAACGGCTGAGAGAGTGAAGAAGCCTTTCATAGTAGGAGTAAGCCTCTTCTTCTGAAACGATCATCTCTCCTTTAAAAGTATTTGAAGAAGGAATCCCTACCTCTTCAATTAACACCTCTTTGGAACCCAGCCACCAAGTTAAAAGGCCAAGAAAAGGGATAACGGATTCATCCATTTTGTCACTCGTCCATGGAGCGTAAATAGAATAGGCATGGATAGATAAAAAGTCACACCAATGGGCCACCTCTTTAGGCCCCATTCTTCGATCTTCCTCTAAATCTTCCTGGTGGAGTCCTAAGGTTACCCAAATCGATTCATCCCTCTTTTTAAGTTCTGAAACCATCTCTTCGAGCCACCGTTCTGCCTCTTCTTTAGAATTGGGAAGAACAAGGTTGGAGGGTTCATTCCCCAGATCCCATGCCCAGAGAGCAGGATGTCCCTTTAGAGCCTCCGAGACTTCTCTAAGGAGTAACTTTTGGGCCTTCTGGATCTCTCGATCCGAATAAAAATTCAAAACCTTTCCCTTTCTTTTCCTTCCTTCAGAAAAAATAGAAAAACGGAACTCTCCGTTGTCGGGTTCTATCATCCAGGGAGGAAGAAAGTTGACCCCGCTCATATGTCCGGTAAATAAAGTCACTACAAATCGAAGCCCTTTTTCATATCCCGTTTCGATCACCGTGACCAGACGATCGATGGACTGGAGAGAGACCTTCCGGGGCTCGGGTTGAAAATCCTCCCAAAGGAGGAAGATTCGAAGAGTCTCAAACCCTGCCTCTCGAATCCTCGAAAAATCCTCCTCCATAGAACCTTGATCAAAAGACCGCCACCAGTAAATCCCTGTATCAATAGGCCAGTAATTAAGACCTATCCGATAATGATCCTTCTTACTGTGGATGGACCCGTCCATAGTCATCTTCAATGCGAATCACATCCTCTTCGGAAAAATTCTCTCCCCTCTGAACCTCAATAAAGATGAGGGTCTCCTTTCCAATATTTTCGATCCGATGGGCTGCACCCTTTGGAATGTCCACCGAATCCCCTTCTTTCAAGGGGATCTCCTTTCCATCCAAAACCACCTTGGCCTCCCCCTTGACCACCACCCAGTGTTCACTTCTTAAACGATGCTTCTGATAACTCAATCGATGTCCCGGTTGAACCCAGATTCTTTTGACCTTATGGGTGGGTTCTTCTTCAAGAACGATGAACCCACCCCATGGTCTCTCCTCGGACTCTCTCCCTCTTTTCTCTTTATCCAATCCCTTGTCTTCCTCCTTCCCAGGAATCCTTTCTTTCTTGGATAAAGTTATTTTTTATCCATACCATTTTTTTTGCGAATGTGGAAGAGGGTTGAGAAAAAGAGGACGAAACCTCCCCCCTGGATGACAGAAGAGAGCGAAAAAGGGAGATAAATCTTTCTCCAATCACGTGGGAAGAATGATGGTTAACAAACTCCTCCGCCCTCCGCAGGGTCTCCTTTACCCTTTCGCTTCCTTCAAAGACTTCCCTCAACACCTCTCCAAGGTCACTATACTTGATCACCTCTTTATCAAAGGTTTCAAAAAAGTTGGTATCATAAGCCAAGATCGGACATCCTGAACCCAGACAGAGAAAGGCGGTAGAGGGAACCACGACCGCCTCCGCCGAATCCTTATGAACCAATAGGGCATCGGAAGCATGAAGGTAAGTGTAGAGTTGAGAGATTGGAATATCTCCTTTTCTTAATTCAATAAAAGGATATCGATGTCGGACACTTTCAAAGAGATCGTACCATTCAGGAATATGAGTCAGGGTGAGAAGAATCAGGGGATACTCCTGATGAATCCTTTCGATCGTGGGAAGGAGATGGAGATGACGATAGACCCCGATCCCGTAGTTGAAGAGAATCTTTCTATCTAAAGGAAGTCCCAGTTTCTTTCTTGCTTCCACTTTGTCCCCATATTGGAGAGGATGACAAGGATAAGGGATGATGAAGATTTTCTCTTCGGGATAGATCTTTTCTAAAAATCGTTTATACCTCTCATCAAAGCAGACGACCCCATCCCATTCAAATTGATAAAAGATCGGAGCTTTAGGAGGTTTTCCTTCATGGACGACAAAGACCGTCTTCGCCTTCTCTCGAATGGAAGGGTACACTTTATAAAGATCCTCCATGGGAAGAATCTCCAGATTCTGAACGACGAAAATATCACAGTTTAGATCCCTAAAAGGCCTCTCATCAAAGAAGTATCCCTCTTTCCTTTCGGGTTTAGGAAGGCGATAACATCGTTTGACGAAAGGTTCATCCACATCGGTTTTATAATCCTCCCATTCACAAGGGGCCAATACCTCAAGCTCATGTCCCATTGCTACCCAAGCCCTTCCTACGAGCTCGGCATGCATGGAGACCCCGCAGGGGATATTCCACCGACTCATCATGGCAATCTTCATCTCCCTCACCTCCAAGGATTAAAATAAATTCAATAATTCTCTTTTCTCAGCGGTGGCCCCACAGATCACTTTGTCGGCAGCTCCATAATAGATGAAGTATTTCTCTTCCACTTCACAGATCCCGCACCCGAAGACCACCTCCCTGACCTCTCCCCGAAGTTCATAATCCTCTTCGGGTTCGAGGATAGGCTCGGGATACCTTCCAATGACTCGGGATGGATCCTCGAGATCCAACAGCGCAGCCCCAAGCCGATAGACTCCATCCTTGTCAATCCCATGATAGATGAGCAACCACCCCTTCTCGGTTCTCACAGGAGGGCTGGCAGAGCCGATTCCCACTCCGTCCCACTTCCCTTCGATCGGAGCCATGACTTTTTTAAAGTCTCCCCACCTCACCAGATCATTCGAATAGGCAATCCAGATACTTCTCGGAGGATCCATGGGCCGGTGAAGCATCACATACCTTCCTCCAATCTTTTCGGGAAAGAGTACGGCATCTTTGTTTTCCATATCTGGGAGAACCACTCCGTATCGTTCCCATTGAATAAAATTCCGAGTGGAGGCAAGAGAAACCCTCACCCCTTTCATGGAATAGGCCGTATAGGTCATGTAGAACTTTCCTTCCAGGGAAACCAGCCTGGGATCTTCGCAGCCCTTGCTCTCAAGAATTCCCATCGGGGTAAACACAGGTTTATCCAAACGGAAGAATTCATATCCATTGGAACTCACTGCATAACCGATTCTCGAAATATTATCCTCCCCCACTGCCCGATAGAGAAGATGAAATAGACCATTATCATATAGGGCGGCTGGATTGAAAACGAGTTTGGATTCCCAATCGTTTTCTCTCTTCGGTCTCAGGATTGGATTTTTGAGAAATCGTTTCAGTCTCATCCTTTCTCTTCCTCCCAGATGGCTACGCAGCAGACTCGATCAGCAGCTCCATAATAGAGGAGCCAGCCGTTCTTGTCTCGAACAAGGCCTTCTGCGACACAGTGATTCGGTTGCCCAAACTCCCTTCCATAATCCCTTCGAAGCAAAAGGAGGGGGGCTTCTGTTCTTTTTAAAATGTGAGTCGGGTCCTCTTTTGAAAACAGGACACCTCCAGGTTTATAAATACAGTCCTCACCCCATCCATTATAGATGAGGAGAATCCCCTCCTCGGTCACCAGAGGGGTAGGCCCTGGTTCCACTCCCTGGCTATCAAAATATCCTGGACGGGGAAGGAGGACCGGTTCACTGACAGGCTCAAACCAATCGCAAAGATTTTCAGAATAGGCGATCCCTACAGCCGTCCTCCAGGGTTCCTTCTCTCCCATAAAATACATGACATAGTATCCATTCAACCGATCGGGAAGAAGGACACCTGCCTTCAGTTGCCCGCTCGTCCAGCCCCCTTTTCGTGGAGTAAGAACCGTTCCCAGTTTCTCCCAGTGAATAAGATCATTTGATCTGGCCATACAGATATTGGATACATGGTAACGTCTGCTATTGCCAACATAGAGAAGGTAGTATGTCCCCTCCACCTTTACGATCCTTGGATCCTCACAACCTCCTCGATCATATTCCTCTCCAGGGACAATGACAGGTTCCTCATGACAGACAAAATGAAACCCATCCTCGCTGGTTGCCAGACCAATCCTTCCGGTCACATCCTCTTCGTTCTCCCCCCTAAAGAATAAATAAAATCGATCTCCTTCTCTCCATACCGAAGGATTATAAAGACCTTTCGAAGAAAATCCTCCTTCGGGTCTGAGGATAGGATTCCCCTCATAATCTCTAAATGGACCGATGGGAAAGTCCTCTCTTCTCATGGATGCCCCCAAAGTGGTTTTCCAAGCTCGACAAAGAAATCGATGAACCTCTTTGCGATAATCTGAGGAGAATTGACCGAACAGAAACCATCTGCCAGGTCAATTAATGACCTTTCCTTTTCCCCATCTTTTAAAAGAAGCTCCACAAGTCGGTCACCAAGATCATCTATATCATGATAATGAACCACTTCATTCTCGAGGGGCTTGAAATAATCGGAGAGGGCTGGAACGAAGATGGGACAACCCGCCCCTAAGGCCTGAAAGGCCGTGGAAGAAACAACTCCTAAAAAAAGACTTTGAAACTTATGAAGGATCACGACATCGGATGCAAACAGATAATCATCAAACCTTTCCTTCGAGAGAACCCTCTCCTCACGGATGATCATCCAGGGAGGGACCCTCCCTCTTTCGACCATCTGATAGTTTGGAGGGACGACAAAAAGTAAAATGGCCTGACCCTCCAGTTCCCTCGGAATATTTCTCAGAAAGGGTTCATATCCTCGATGGCAGAAGAGATAGATGATCTTCTTATCCAGAGGGAGTCCCAATCTCTTTCGCGCCTCTATTTTGTCTCCTCTCCGAATGGGAAAACATGGGAAAGGGATTAATTTTGCATTGGGATAAACGTCTTTGAGGAATTCCTGTCTCTCATCGAAATAGACGACGCCATCCCATAAGAATTGATAAAACCAGGGCTCCTCGGGAAGCCTATTCTCATGGACCACATGGACAATCCTTGCTCGCCTCCTGAGAAGGGGAAAGATCTTTGCAAAATTCTCCACCGGAAGCATCCTTAAATCCTGAACGACCAGGATATCGAAATTGGTAGTAAAGATGGGACGTGGATCCAGAAAGTTGGTCCTCTGGGTTCCAAAACATCTCACCACATAGTCCTCGTCTCTTCCCGTAAATCCCTCCCCATGGTAGTCATAGGAGACATGGCTGAAGATGGTGACCTGATGTCCCATCTCAATCCAGGCCTTTCCGATAGGTTCGGCATGAACCGCCACTCCTGAATCCGTATTCCATGCCGTCATCATGGCAATATGCATTTATTCTTCTCCTCCTTCGTGATTGAGATTCTCGATCGTCTCTTTAAGCCCGGGGATAGGATTGACCCCCGGCCTTTTGGAAGACACAAAGCTCAGGGCTTCTTCATACCCAAATCCTAAACTGCAGAGATAACCAATGATGACCGAGGCGGATCTCCCCACCCCCCAGTGACACGCCACAAGGACCTTCTCTGAAGGAATATGTTTCCTAATCCATCGGATGGCCTCCCTCATCTTTTCTACAGGAATAGGGCTCCCATCCCTCAGAGGAATCTTATGATAATTCAGATGGGGATGGTGAACCTCTACCTCTTCAGCTACATTGAGAATAGAGGTCACGCCCTCCTCGGGAGACTCTAAATCCTTCAAATCTCCTATGGCTAATCTCTCTAAGATGTAGGTCATCTTCGCTCTCTCCATCCAGTAAAGGAAATGGATCCCCCCTCAGGAGAGCCTGCTCCAGCTGGAGGTGTTTTTGGGCTTGATTGGAAAAAGAGAATCGTTGGGCATACTTTTCACTTCTCTCTTCCATCTCCCTCCTAAGGGTTGGTTCCGTCAGGATCTCGGCGATCTTCTCAGAAAGTTCCTCCATCGTTGTAGAGGAGGGAAGCCCTGAAAGCCTCAGGGTCTCACCGATTCCTTCCAGAGCCCGACCGGCGATGGCCACCCCCGTCCCTTGGGCATGGGCCATTCTGCCGGATTGGGTGGCATTATTGCACCAGAATACAGCCACATCCAGCGCCCTAAAGGCAAAAGGAAATATCTCTTCGGGAAGGAAATCTTCATAAAACAGGTTCGATTCTCCATCGTGAAGCGACTTCAATCTCTCTAATATTGGGAGAGAGAGTTCTCTCTTTTTGTCTTTCCTCTCCTGAATCTTGCCAATGAAGAGGGTAACGATCCTCTGATGAGGAAGTTTCTTCTTTAAAAGAGTCCCCACTTCATAGAGTTGGATTGGATCCTTATCCTGAGTAATAAACCCAAAGTTCCCTATTAGGATCGCCTCTCTGTTAGAAAGAGACCTCTCAAGCCGAATCACATTCGATTTTTCCCGGTCAGAAAGAAAAGGAGTCTGGATGAGATAGGAAAAGAGTCTCCTTCTTGCTTCTTGCTGACTGACTACAGGATAGCGATGAACCCCGTGCCTGAGGACTAACACTTTCTCCCTATATTGAGGAAAGGCTTCAACGACCGCCTTTCTTGCCCCGAAAGTAAAGACCGTGGCAAAATCCAATAAAGGGAGGGCCTCTCTTAAAAGTTCCCTCTCTTTCTCCTGCATCCCCCAGGGGGTCTCATCGGATTGAAAATGAATCGTGTGAAAACTGGCACCCACTTTTTTCCCTCTTCGTTTTCCCTCTTCGATCAATTTCAAGAAATAGGTATTCACTCTTCCCCACATCCCGAAGGAATGCTGGAACCATAGAAGCTCTTCAGAAATCCCTTCGGGAAGAGAAGGGTCTTCGAGAGTAATCCAGGGATGGATTCTCCCCTTTCTTGAGCCCTCCCATTCGCCTTTGCCTATGGAAAACTCATCAGGTCTAAAGGTAATGACCCTCCATTGATCCTCCCTCATCCAATCGGTTAGATATTTTGTATAAGTCCCAATCCCACACATTGCAGGTGGAAAGGTGGAAACGAAAGCGACCATCTCTCTCACCTCCTTGGCGAGGAGAGGGACAAGCCTGTGCTCAATGGGGCTGAACTCTCCCCTCTTTCGGTTCTTGAAGGAGCGGAAAAACGGTTTTTTCTTTTTGTTGTTGAAGCGGAAGGGGCTCTATCGTCCTGAAGATTCGGGAGAACTGGCCGAATTCTATCGCCTTTCGCTCCTCCCATAACGTTTGAAAGAGATGGAGATACTCTCTGGCTATCGCTTCTGCGCTATTCCTCTCGATGAACCGTTCGAGGCCCTTTTGGATCCTCTGATATCCCTCTCCATGGTTCAACAGATCTAACAACTTTTCTTTAAACTCCCTAAGATCGGAATAAATGAGGAGGACCTCCTTTAGGGTTTCAAAGAAGGAAGAGTCATTGGCAAGGATCGGACATCCTGAACCCAGACATTGAAAGGCAGAACTGGAGACCACGACCCCATCACATGGATTTCGATGGAGAATCAATGCGTCAGAGGCATAGAGATATTCGTAAAGAAGCTCAAGAGAGGGAGATTCCCTGCGAACTTCCATCTCTACTCCTTGAAGCCTCTCGATCCCTTCGATCTCTTTCTGGGAGACAATAAGAAGGAGGAACGAGTGGGTAGAAGCCAACTCCCGAAGAAGAGGCCATAAGGGAAGATACTCCTTCATTCTCTGGCCAAAGATCAAAATGATCTTTTTGTCGAAGGGAAGCCCCAACTTCGCTCTTGCCTCTTTCTGGTCCCCTCTCTTCAGGGGATGACAGGGAAAAGGAATGATCTGGATCTTCTCCGGAGGATGATATTCCCTAAGGAAAGCCTCGTACCGATGATCAAAACAGACAATCCGATCCCAATCGAATTGATAAAAAGAGGGATTAGAAGACGGTCGATTATCATGGATGATATTTACGGTCACCGCTTTTCTTCTGATGTGAAAGAAGATCTTTGCCAACTCATCCATAGGGAGCATCCCAAGATCCTGAACCACAAAGACCTCAAAATCCGTCGAAAGAAAGGGTCTGGGATCAAGATAGGGTTGGCTACAATGGGAGGTAGTAAAACAACGAAGGACATAGGGCTCATCCTTTCCGACAATGGCCGTCCCATGAAAATCGGAAGGAAGAAAGGTAAACACCTTTAAGGTGTGACCCAGTTTTACCCACTCTCGGCCAATCAGCTCGGCGTGGATGGAGACCCCTGAATCTGTATTCCATGCCGACATCATGGCGATCTTCATCTCGATCCCCTCCTTTCAAACTTCCAGTGATCCCATATATCCTCTCCCAACAGGGGTCTCTTCATAGGAAGGAGGTTTCTGGAGGGGTTTGAAGAATCGGTCTTCTCCTTTTAATTTCTTTCCTTCTGGATGGGCGAATCTTCTGAGCATCTCTCTCGCCACACTTTCTTCGAACTGTTGCACAGGGGATTTAAAAAGGTAAGCACTCGCCTCAATAATGGGTCCAGAGAGTCCTCGATCCAGAGCCACTTTAGCCGCTCGAACCGCATCCATCATCACTCCAGCCGAGTTCGGGGAATCCTCCACGGAGAGCCGAACCTCCAAATTCATTGGAACACCTCCAAACTGCTCGGCCTCAATTCTTATGAAACAAATCTTGTTATCCTTCAACCAGGGAACATAATCACTGGGACCGATATAAATGTTCTGAGGATCAAAAGTCCTATCGTTCATTTGACTGAGAACAGATTGGGTTTTACTTATTTTTTTGCTCTTCAGTCTTTCCCGGTCAAGCATATTGAGGAAATCGGTATTCCCACCGAAATTCAATTGGTAGGAGCGTTTGATCTTCTGTCCTCTGTCTTCAAAAAGTTTGGTGAGGACACGATGGAGGATCGTAGCTCCAACCTGAGATTTAATATCATCCCCTAAGATAGGAAGACCGGCTTTTCGAAATCTCTCCCCATAGAGTTTGGAGACAAACACAGGGATGGCATTGACAAAGGCACACCCGGCCTCCAGGGCACACTCGGCATAGAAGAGGGTGTTCTCTTCACTCCCAACGGGAAGATAGTTCACCACGACCTCCACATTCTTCTCTTTAAGGCTTTGAACAATGGCTCGTTTGGCTTCTTCTCGAGTCTCAAAGATATTCTTTAAAGGTTTAAACCGAACCGACTCAGGAAATTGATCATTGTGGGGAGGGATGCTATCGATAATGAATCCCATTTCGACCGGACAATCGAGGTAAGGAATCTCCTTTTGAAAGATGGCCGTACAGTTCGGTTGGGCAAAGATGGCCTCCGAAAGGTCCCGACCTACCTTTCTTTCGTCCACATCAAAGGCGGAAACGAACTGAATATCGCAGGCTCGATATCCTCCAAAGTTCTTGGTAATCAATCCGGGGATGTCCGCATTCGGGTCATTATAGTAAAAACGTCCCTGGACGAAAGAACTGGCACAATTGCCCACCCCAATCAGGCAGGTTCGAATCTTTCCCATCAACTTGACCACCTCCTCCTTTTAAAAAATCATGGTGTGATAAATGGATTGAGAATAAGGGATAAGGATGAAAAGGACGAAAGGAAAGAACAGGTCCTTCGACTCCAGTGAGTTGAGAAGGGGAAACGAGAAAGGATTTAGGTGACCTTCTTAGCCATCCCCTCTATCCCTGGGGCGGTCCTCTGATAGTAGAGACCCCCGATTCCAAGGAGGAGGACAATGGCTCCGAAGATCAAATTGTTGGCGACGATGCTCGTGAACTCTCGATATCCAAGGATGAAAGGAGAGATCATGAGCCATAGCCCAACAAGGATCTGGAATACCATGAGATAGAAGAGATTCTTCATCATGATATCCCACCTCCTTTCCTTTCTCGGACCTGCCATTCCCTCTCATCCTCTTCATCCCTTACTCACAATCTACCGGATTCATTTTGATTTTTCGCTCGACTTTGAACGTCGGCGGTTTTCCAAAACGGTTGGATCGATAATCTCACCACAAAAAAGACACCTCCAGCCCCAAAAGTTCCCTTCATGACTTGGGAACCATTCATAATTCATCTGTCCTTGACAACGAGGACACCTCATCTTTGATCTCTCCTTTCGAGAAACCTTAGAGAGATCGAATCTCCTGCCTCATGAAAATCGTATAAGAGATGGCAAAACAGATTGCCGTAATGGCAACCAAAAGTAGAATATAGGGCATCACGACCAAGAGACTCAGCCCGATGGTCAATGGCCCTGCAAAACGGGCCTGAGAGAGTTTCTCCAAGGGTCCCATCAGGACTACCGTCCGGGTCGTCTTCCGTGTCGGATCGATAATGGTTCCAGTGGCATCGGTATAGAGTTGCATCGGAGAAACCAGAGAAATCGCCTTCTGGATCTTTGCATGTTTGATGATGGCCTCTGGATTATTGGGATTCAGATCCGGAACCAAGGCATCCGCAATGATGGTCGCTCCCAGGGGAACAAAAAAGGAGAAAAAGATCCAAACGGCAAGGGCAGCAAGGGCCGAAGTGGCAATCCCTCGAAAGAGGATCGAAAAAAGAATGGCCACCCCTAACCAAAAAGAGATATAGATGATACTAATGGCTAAATAAACCCCAATCCTCCAGACCTCATCAAGACCTGGAATGACCCCGGCCATTCGAAGTCCCAAACCTGTGATGAGCAGCACAATGGAGACCATCATGATACTGATGGTCACGACCCCTGCAAGAAACTTCCCATTGATCACCGAATCTCGATAAACAGGCTGAGAAAGCAATCGGCTGAGGGTCCCTTCATTTCGTTCCCTATTGATCAAATCAAACCCAAGGATCAAACCGATCAGAGGGCCAAAAAAAGCAATGAACTGCACCAAAGAAAAGAGGCCTCCTCTTGAGGTAAAGAGCATGAGAAAGACATATTTGGGCTTTGCCACACTGGCTAACTCTTCCCTCATGGTCATCCCGACCATATAGGCAATGATCAGGCTTACCATGGTGATGAGCGCAAAAAGGATCATAAACCGATAACTACTGAAATGATCCGAAAGCTCTTTCTTAAAGATGGCTTTAAGCCCGTGCATCTTTATGCCTCCTTAAAATATTTCATATAGATCTCTTCGAGGGTATATTTCTCGGCTCCCACCCCTAATTTCTCCTTGGCCAATTGCTCCATCGGTCCTTGGGCCACCATCTTTCCCTTAATCATGATCCCCACTCGATGGCAAATCCTCTGGACTAAATGGAGGAGATGGGAGGTGAGGATGACAGTCATTTTTCTCTCTTGGCTTAACTGCTCGATCAACTCCATCATCCGATTCGTTCCATCAGGATCCAAACCCAGCGTGGGTTCATCGAGAAAAGCCACCTTGGGTTCCTTGATCAAGAGTTCAGCAATCCCGAGCCGCTGTCTCATCCCTTTCGAGTAAGCCCCGACCTTCTTCTTCGAATCTTCAAAGAGTCCGACCGTTCTTAAAGCCCGCTCAATCCTTTCCTCTGCCACCTCCTTTGGAAGGCCATTCAACTCGGCCACAAAACGAAGAGTTTGGAGTGCGTCGAGATCTCTGTAAAACCCCATATTCTCAGGCATATAACCAATCATCCCCTTCACCTTGATGGGCTCTCGAACCGGATCCACACCCAATACCCTTGCCTTTCCGCTTGTGGGCTCGGTGAGACCAAGGAGCATCAACAGGGTGGTGGTCTTTCCGGCCCCATTTGGACCAAGAAATCCAAACACCTCTCCTTCTCTGACCTGAAAGGTAAGATGATCAACCGCAATCTGACCATTGTAGACCTTTGTCAAGTCCTCTGTTTCTATAACAATCCGATTTTCCATATTACCGCCTCCCCAACCAACGGAACAATCCCGCAAGACCTCCCACTACAACGATAATGATTCCAATTCCGATCCAGCCCCAAGCCGTAGAAGGTCTGACAGTCACCCGGAATTCCAGATTCTTCTTGACCTTCTCCCCTTCAATACTCACACCCACGGAATAGTCTCCTACCAGGGCTTCTTCATAGGGGGTAATAATGGCTTCGACCTGTTTGAGATCACCGGGTTCAATCGATGGGATCTTCTCGGGATTAAACTCCACCTTCCAATTCTCAGGCTTGAAAGAGACAAATTTAATATCTCGATTGGGAGCCGTTCCTGTATTTTTGATATAAAAAGAGATGTTTGCAGGCTTCCCCTGCCTTGCCTCTAAGGAAAGAAGACCAGTGGGTGTGCCAGCTTCAAGAGCGTATGTGCCTGTAATGATCACCTTTAGTTTGACCTCAGCTCGGGCATCCCCGGAGCTGACTCGAATCGTAATAGGGTATTCCCCGCTTTTTGCCAGAGGCATGGGTTTGACTTCCACTGCGACCGTTTCGCTTTGATTGGCTTTCAGTCGAATACTTGAAAAATATTTCTCTTCCCATCGAGGTTTGAAATTGACGATCCACCCTTCGGGGCATTGAGCAGATAGATCGAATACGGCCTCTTTATCTAATTTACTTTCAACTTCCATAGAGAATTCAAATTTCGCATCGGAGGGGCCTTGAAGGACAGGATAGGAAGTGGTCAGTTTTACCCCCTTCGCCTCCACCGCTGCTTTTTCTTTCTCCTCTACTTTGACCAAAATGGTTTTATGGAAATTAAAATGTCCATCCAATGTCTTTCCTTTGATCTCAAACCGATATTCACCCAATTTCATCTCCTTTTCAGGGGTTGCTTCAAAGGTCACCGTTTTGGTTTGATCCGATGGCACATGAACCCCTCTAATTCCATAACGGTAGGTCTTAATCTTTGCCTTCCAATTTTTCGGCTGTGAATCAATCCAAACCTCTACGTCCTCATTGGAGCGTCCCCGGTTATGAAAAATAATATCCATACTTACTTCTTCTTTTGGGGCGACAACCACTACGGGATACTCGACAGCCATTTCGATAAGCCTCTCGGGCTTTTTCTCTTCTTCAGTTTTCTTATCTCCAAACCCTAAGATTGGATTTAACAGGAGAAAAGAGAGGGTCATTAAAACAGAAAAGAACACCCATCGAGCACTCTTGACTCGCTTCAACATGAAACCACCTCCTTGGTAGAATTAAGAATGATTTAAGATAGGGTTTTTAAAAATTAAATTGTTTAGGCAAACCAATAGGTTATTAGAATCAGGATTCCGGCAAAAAATTAGTCACTCACTTTAAAATTGTCAAGGTAGGGTTGAAAAAAATTTTTATAACTCAATAAAATTATTGATGTTTTTCAATATACTGATCGATCCACCTCTCGAGGGTTAAATAGTCCATCGTTTGGATGTCGAACTGTCTTTTATCTGAATATCCTTTCTCTTTTAATTCTTGATGAACCTCTTGCAGGAGTTGACGTAATTCTTCTTGCTTGAATTGATATGTTTTAATAAGGTCCATTGCCCCCTGGGGATTTCGGTACTCTATTATAAACTGTTTAATCGCCCGAATCTGAAACTGTTTAATCTCTTCTCGGGATTTCCCTAAATCCTCGGCAATCTTTGCTGCTCTTACATAATTCCTTTTCTCGATCGCCTCTTCCAATTCTCTACTCTTCTTTTCTTCCATGATCCTTCCCTTCGATAGAGATTAGGAGTGAATTGCCTCCACCCACTCGATGATCCCGGTACGAATCATCATCATTGCAAACGCAGCCAGAAGGAGAGCGAAGATTTTTCCAATTCCTTTTGTCCCCCCTTCTTTCAAAGTCTTCATAATTTGAGAAGAGTGGCTGAAGACAAACCAAGTGAGGAGAAGATTAAGAATAAAACAAAGAATAGTAGACCCATATCCATAGGCTGGGGCGCTGATCAGGAGCAAAGTGAGAACAGCAGGCCCCACCATCAAAGGGATCCCGATGGGAACAACCCCTAAGGTCTCTTTTGGGAAGGTTCTCGTCCTCTCTGAAAAGATAAGATCCACAATAGCTAAAATAAAGAGAAGGATTCCTCCTGCTACTTTGAAATCTGAAATCGTGATCCCGAGGAGCCTAAAGATGGAACGTCCTACAAAGAGGAAACCTAACCCCGCCAGAAGGGCGGTAAGGGTGGATTGTCGAATCACTTTTCTTCGATCCCCCTCAGCCATCTCTGAAGTGAGGGAGACGAAAATAGGAAGAATCCCTAAGGGATCGAAAGCCACAAAAAAGGGAATGAAAGGAAGAAATATTTCAAAGGATAGAATGGATTTGATTAAACTATTGAATTCCATAATGGATCGATCTCTGCCTTTCTTTCAAGAATTCAGCACGTTAGGAAATAGTTATTGAAGCGGTAGATCTGAAAGCCACCTCAATGCCCTAAAATGGAAGGCTGAAAGATTAAGACCTTCCATCTCACAGAAGATTTTAAAAAAATCACTTCCGCGAAGGAAATAGACGTTCTCTTTAAAAAAAATCGATACAATCACTCCCTCGCCCGAAGAAGGATCCAATCCCTTTTCTCTAAGATATCTCACCAATCTGGGGTATATGTGATCTCTTAGATAATCCCATCGATCACCTTCCTTGATCACGATTTCATAGAGAATAAAAGATCCTCCCCCTTCCTCTCTGAGTTCGTAAGAAACTCGGTTGTAATCTATTCCTGGAATGATCCGAAAGGCTTTTGATTGGATTAACGTTAAATGATCGGGCATGTCCAGAACTCCTAATAAAAAAGGGCACCCGCCGAGGGTGCCCTTCAATTGCAATCATTCAACTTGAATCTTAATCTCTTTCTTCTTGGCCTCTTCGGTTTTCGGGAGGGTGATCTTCAATACCCCATTTTTGTAGGTGGCATTGATTTGATCACTCTGGACCTGGCTCGGAAGGCGAATGGAACGAGTGAAGGATCCATAGCTTCGCTCGATGAGGTGATAATTTTCATCCTTCTCTTCCTTCTCCTGTCTCTTCTCTCCCTTAATGGTGAGAACATGATCCATGAGGGAGAGGTGAATGTCCTTTGGATCGATTCCCGGAACCTCTACCTTGACGATATAGTCAGTATCCGTTTCAGAAACATCGAGCGAAGGGAACCACTCCGAAACCTCCTCCACTCTTGCAGGTCTCCTCTCAAAGAAGGAATCCCAGAGCCGGTCCATTTCCCTCCTGATTCGATCTAATTCTCTGAAAGGTCTCCAAGGGGCAAGCTCCCATGCCATAACCCATCCCTCCTTTCGATCTTAATTTCTGCTTAATTTTTCAACCCAAAAATAATCATTCTTTTGAGTTTGTCAAGGAGGGGGAACGGGACTCACTGATAAAAATTTGCTAACCCCCCTCTTTTATGATATAAAAATTTCAATAGGCCAGTAATCCCTCACTCTGAAGTGGGGAATAAGCCCGAGAGGGGTATTGAAGAAACCCGTGGTGCGGCTACCTTAAATGGTCCATAGAAATCTTAACTTTCGTTTGTTTTAATCAGAAACCCACTTTTACGATGGATCGATTCGTATTCCTTAAACATATAAATTGATCCGCGTTCTATGGGTTTCGGAAATACTCCTGTCGGGCTTAAATTTATTTCCACCCTTCAGTGAGGGGTTATATAGGTCAACTCCGAAGGAGGGATAAGGAATGGCATGGGATGTTTCGAGTCTTTTCTGGATTTTCTTTATGATGGCTGCTCTTCAACCTCTTTTAAAGAAGCGACTTCTTCAGGCCAATCGTCAGCGATGTCTCCTCAAACTTGAAAAAAAGAGGAATTCAAGGGTGATCCTTCTTGTCCATCGGCAGGAATCCATGAACCTTTTGGGCTTTCCAATTTTGAGATATATCGATATTAATGATTCGGAAGAGGTCATTCGGGCCATTCATATGACCGACCCTGAACTTCCGATCGATATCGTTCTCCATACCCCTGGAGGATTGGTCCTGGCTTCTTACCAAATCGCCTATGCCATTCGACTCCATCCAGCAAAGGTGACTGCCTTTGTTCCCCATTATGCCATGTCCGGTGGAACCTTGATTGCCTTGGCCGCTGACGAGATCGTGATGGGAGAGCATGCCGTTCTTGGTCCAGTGGATCCCCAATTGGGGGAGTATCCTGCGGTCTCCCTTCTCAAACTGCTCGAGAGCAAACCGATTGCCGAGATTGATGATCGAACGTGGATTCTTGCAGATATGGGAAGGAAAGCGATCGATCAGCTAAGGGAACAAGTAAAATTCCTCTTAGGAGACAAATACTCTCACGAAAAGGCTGAAGAAATTGCCCGAATCCTTACCGAGGGACGATGGACCCATGACTATCCCATCACCTATGAGGAAGCCAAAAAATTGGGCCTTCGTGTCAGCAAGGAAATTCCTTCAGAACTCTATGAATTGATGAACCTTTATCCTCAACCGGTGAGGCATACGCCTTCTGTCGAATATCTACCCGTCCCGAGGTTCCGAGGCCCCTCCCACAAATCTGGAACCCGTTTTTAGAATCTCTCCAATCCCTCAGAGGAGGATGACGAATTTTCGACCGTGGAGCTTGACAACTGAAAAAAAGGGATTATTTTTTGGTTGGATTTTAAATCAACCGAAAAGGAGGGATGAACAATGGCCAAAGAGTTAACCGTATGGAGACCTTTTAAAGAATTGGAAAGGATGAGGAGGGAAATGGATCGACTCTGGGAATCGTTCTTTGAGGAAAGACCCAGATGGAGGGTAGAGGAGGCGGGTGAGTGGTTGCCCTCTTTGGATCTTTCCGAGACCAAGAACGATTTCGTGGTTAAAGCCGAGCTCCCAGGAATCGATCCCAAGGATATCGATATATCATTGGCTAACGACATTCTGACTATCAAAGGTGAGAAGAAACAGGAAAAGGAGGAGAAGGAGGAAAATTATCATATCGTCGAGCGGAGCTATGGGTCCTTTACTCGCTCCATTCGCCTTCCTCGAGAAGTTCAGAGTGACAAGATCAGCGCCTCTTACAAGAATGGCGTCCTAAAGATCACGCTTCCAAAATCGGAAGAGGCGAAAAAGAAAGAGATTAAAATTAAAGTGGAATAACGGATAATTTGGATCATGGGAGGGGTGCTTCTTTGAGAGCACCCCTTTTTGTTTTATGTTGAGAGATGGGTGGTTTAAGTTTCGCTTCGAGTTCCTTTATCTTTGCCTCAAGCAAGATAATTTTTTCTTCGGAAATCTTTTTATAACTTTCTAATTCTAAGTCCTTTGAGGCCAATTGTTGATTTTTATATTTGAGTTGTTCTCTCAGTTGATTTAACTCGGCCTCTTTTTGAACTAATTGTTCCCTTAACAATTGGATCTCTTTAATGAATTTTTCATCCTTCCCTCCCCCACTCCTTCCTTTTACCTTTAATTTCCATTCTTTTTTGGGAGAACGGAATCGTTGACTCTTTGCTTTAGTCATTCTTTTATCCCCCTCTCCCCTGTAGAATAGGGCTTCTTATAAATAAAAATAATCTTAAGTCAAAGTAAAATCAAATAAAAAAACAATTAAATATCAATGGGTTAGCTCAACAATAGATAAGTTTAAAATAAAAGGTTTCCCTTTTTCGATCCTAAGTCCCACTTGACAAAATTCGACTCGATACTTAATTTTTTTTTGGTTTATTGCTTCTATTTATCATCCTCAAGATGGTCTTAGTATCCCGAATTCCGGGATAAAAAATTAATGAGAAAGGAGGTTTTTCTATGAACGTGAGACCCCTTCATGACCGAATCATTGTAAAAAGATTGGAGGAAGAGGAAAAGACCAAAGGAGGGATCATCATTCCTGACACGGCAAAAGAGAAACCTATCGAAG
>CAZMWF010000145.1:0-6446 GCA_964570075.1 uncultured Syntrophaceae bacterium
GTGGTCAGATTACCGACAGAGAATTTAGATTACTTGAGCGAGAACAGGCAAGAATCGAGGCCCATCGACAGAAATATTGGTCTGATGGTGTTCTTACTCCTGGCGAAGCATTCCGTCTGACCAGAGAGCAGAATCGTGCTAGCCGCCACATTTGGCGAGCCAAACACAATCCTTTTCATTACTAATAGCCTTCATTCACTCCCCACAAAGAGGCGGGAAAGAAAAAATACTTCCCGCCTCCAACCAATCCAAAGACTCCTCAATCGATGATTTTGAACAATTCTAAAAACGATGAAGTCTCAGAGAAAAAATTTCTTATCGAAAAAGATTATACTGGCTTCATAAAAATCTGAGAAAGGGGGATATGAGATTGAGAGGCTTAACCTTAAATGGCAGTTAAAGTTCTTGACAGAAATGGAACAAACCTGTCACAATTGCAGTACGAAAAAGATTATAAGGTTTAAAATTTAATGAAATAGAAAGAAAATGCCGGCGTAGCTCAGCGGTAGAGCAACTGATTCGTAATCAGTAGGTCGAGGGTTCAAATCCCCCCGCCGGCTCCAGCCCTTTTTGAGCAAAAGGACTACTCCACCAAGATCACCCCATAAAAATTTCTCTCTTCTTCGTGAGTTCGAATGACGTGAATAGGAAATCTATTCTCCCTTGCTGTTTTGAACACATCAATGCCACAGGCTTCCATCGAAGGCCGAGCCCTGTCTCCATGTTTACAAAGACTTTCTGTATCGCATTCCTTACAGAGACGACATGGGCCTGCACCCATGCTCCATGCCTTATAATACCCATCAAGGAAGATCTCAATTTCAAGATTGACGATGGCTTGGTTGAAGTTAAAATATCTCATTCTTTCCCGGTCTCTTTCCCTCTGGTATTGAAGATGGAGGAGAATGGCCTTTTCATAGGAATCGAGGATCTTTCGAGTCTGGGATGGAGAGGGGGTATAAGGAGGACAGGAGAGCCTTTCTCCATAGCCAGAACAACCAAATTGACATTTCATCCTTACCCACTCTGCGGTCGCAATGGAACGTGGGTCAATCACCTTTGCTCCACTCATACCCATCTCCAGGGCTTTTTGGCAATAACGGTTTAATTTTTTCATCTCTTTCCTCCTTATCAGGCAAATTTTAGAATTATTCGATTGAATCGATAATATAGCCTTTCGCCATTTTAATTCAAGTACCAGACGATGCAGCATTTTTGTAAACCCTTCCTTTTGGTTGAGTTGAGAGTCAAGAGAATGCGTTGAGAAGAGAATGGAATGATGTTAGAATAGATCAAAAAATTTAAAAAAATGAATGGGATTTCCCAGGAGATGAAAAAAGATGAAGATTAAGTCGTCCATTTTTCTTCTCTTTTTCTTCGGTGGAGTTCTATGTCTTATTTTCTTAATCCCTTCCTGTGCTGTGAATCCTGTGACAGGGAAGCAGGAATTGATGCTTCTAAGCGAGGAGGATGAGATTCGGTTAGGTCGAGAGACGGATGTCGAGATCATCAGACAGTATGGTCTTTATGAAGATCCCCAATTGAGCGCCTATCTTAATGAGATAGGTCAACGGATAGCAAAGGTTTCCCATCGACCCCAATTGAATTACCAATTCAAGATTATCGATGCCTCGGTCGTCAATGCCTTTGCCGTTCCAGGAGGATATCTTTACTTTAGCCGGGGGATCTTAGCTGCCCTCAATAATGAGGCAGAACTTGCAGGAGTAGTGGGCCATGAGATTGGACACATTGCTGCACGACATTCAGCCCAGCAATATAGCAAGGCTCAGCTGGCACAGATTGGGTTGGGTCTGGGATCCATTCTGATCGATTCCCCTCTTTTAATTGGAGTGGCCCAATTTGGTGTTGGGATGCTTTTTTTAAGATTTAGCCGAGACCATGAGAGAGAGGCAGATCGTTTAGGCGTGGAGTACGCGAGTAAGGCTGGATACGATGCTTCGCAACTTGCCAATTTTTTTGAGATGCTCAATCGGATGAATCCTGGCTCAGACCGAAGCGGGCTACCGGGGTGGTTTTCTACCCATCCAAGCCCTGAAGATCGAATCCCGATGGTACGAACAGGGGCCAAAGAGTGGCAACAGAAACTTTATTTCAGGGAATATAAGGTTGAACAGGAGAGATATTTAAGAAAGATCGATGGACTCCTCTATGGAGAAGATCCTCGTCAAGGATATGTGACGGATCAAACCTTTTTTCACCCCCTTCTAAGATTTCAATTTCCAGTCCCTTCTCAATGGAAGGTGAGAAATAAACCCTCTCAAGTGGAACTCATTAATGATTCAGGAGAGGCCTTGATCCTTTTTTCGATTTCTCCCGCTCCTTCAGCAAAAGAGGGGGCAAGGTCATTTATCTCAAAGAATCGACCCCTGGTGATCCAATCCGAACCGATGGAGGTCCAGGGTTTTTCTTCCTATAGGCTCCTCTCAGAGGTTCGGACTCAGAAGGAGGCCCTTCGGATCCTATCCTACTTCATTGAAAAG
The DNA here is from genome assembly GCA_964570075.1 of uncultured Syntrophaceae bacterium. GTDB lineage: Bacteria > Desulfobacterota > BSN033 > BSN033 > UBA1163 > CALIBK01. Next base: position 2,502 of record CAZMWF010000145.1, read on the forward strand.
GACAAAAAGGTGTTTGTCTTCCATGGAGTAAGCACTCCGGGACGGTTTCAAAATTATGCAAGGGTCTTCGAAACGACCATGCGGGGATTTAGGGAATTGAGTGACCCTAAGAGAATAGAGGTGGCTCCTCAACGAATTAGAATCCGTCAGGTAAAGATGTCGGATCGTATCGAGGTTATTCTTCGTTCTTATGGGGTTCCTGAGGAGAAAATCAAAGAAAATATTCTGATCAATGGGCTGAATCCTGGCCAAATGGTTCCTTCCTCCTCTTTCATTAAGGTCATAGAAAAGGGTTGATAAATGTACGAACCATTATGGGTGAGATGAAAATCAGGCCAATCATCCAGGAGGATAAACATAGATTGAGGGAGATCCTCCAGAGGGCTCAAATTTTTTCTCCCGAAGAGATTGACGTCGCCATGGAACTGATTGATATCGTTCTTGCTCGTCCAGGGCAGAAGGATTATGAAATCTCCTGTTTCGTTGACGAGAGAAACCTTCCTTTAGGATATATCTGTTTTGGTCCCATTCCTATGACAAAAGGAGCTTTTGACCTTTATTGGATCGTTGTAGATCCCCCATATCAAGGGAATAGGATTGGGTCAAGACTTTTAGATTTCTTGGAAGAGAGAGTGAAAAGTTTAAATGGAAGGATGATTTTGGTCGATACCTCATCTCTTCCTTCCTATGAGAAGACCCAAAGATTCTACAGGAGTAAAGGATATCAGGAGGTAGCCCGCGTTCCTGATTTTTACTGGCCAGGAAACGATCGGATTACCTATTGTAAAAAGTTATAGATTTGGGATTAAAATCGAAGGTCAATAGAGGAGGAGCCGATGGATAAAAAAAGGATCGGTGTATTGACAGGCGGGGGAGACTGTGCCGGTTTGAATCCTGCCATTAAATGGGTCGTTAAGACCGCTCTTGATGATCGGCTCCGAAAGGCAAGGAAGATAGAATTTGAAGTGGTGGGAATTCGAGATGGATGGAAAGGGCTGATTTCCCCTGAGGGAGACCCTGATTCTTTAGGACCAAGGATTCTTACGCTTACCGAGGAGATGGTCAGGACCTGGGACCGCTATGGTGGGACGAATCTTGGAACCTCTCGAACCAATCCCTTTGATCCCAAAAATGATCGTTCTCAGATCGTTTTGGAAAATCTTGAGCGATATCGGATCGATTACTTGGTGGCCATTGGTGGAGAGGATACCCTTGGTGTGGCAAATAAACTTTACCGCAAAGGGGTCAAAGTGGTTGGAATCCCTAAAACCATCGATAAAGACCTCTCCGGAACGGATTATACCCTCGGATTTGAAACCGCTCTTAATGTAATTACAGAGGAGATCGACCGTTTAAGAACGACTGCGGGGTCTCATAAGAGAATTTTTGTAGTGGAAACGATGGGCCGGCATGCAGGCTGGTTAGCCTTGGAGGGAGGGGAGTCCAGCGGGGCCTATATCATTCTTATTCCTGAACACGATTTTGAGATCGAGAAGGTGAATGAATTGGTCCTGGAGGGAAGGAGGAAAGGGGCTCGATACGATATATTGGTGGTAGCAGAGGGAGCTAAACCAAAAGGAGGGAGCGAGATTTTGAAAGAAGAGGGGGTAGATAGTTTTGGACACAAGATATTAGGAGGAATAGGGGAATATTTAGCCAAAGAGATTATGAAATCGACTGGAATTGAAACACGAAGTATGGTCCTGAGCCATCTCCAACGAGGAGGCGCTCCTTGTGCCTATGATCGAAGGATGGGAAGGTATTTTGGGATTGCAGCGGTGGATTTGATCGTGAATGAGGATTTTGGGAAGATGGTCAGTTATCGAAATGGAAGGATTACTTCCGTTTGGCTTGAGGAAGCGGTTGGAAAGTTGAATTTAGTCGATGTAAAGACCCAATACGATACGGAACGATATAATGGGCGAAGAACTATCTTGCAATATTAAAAAAAGACGGGTCAATGACCCGTCTTTTTTTTATGATCTATTAGTATTCTGGAGGCATGGGTGGGGGAGGAGTTTCCTTCTTGGGTTTTTCGACGACTCCTGCCTCTGTCGTAATAAGCAAAGAAGCCACGGAGGCAGCATTCTGCAAAGCGAGTCGGACGACCTTTGTCGGGTCAATAATTCCAGCCTCCAGCATATCGGTAAATTCCTCTTTCTCGGCATCAAAACCGAAGGCTCCCTTGCCCTCTTTTACTTTTTCTACAACGATGGAACCCTCCTTTCCTGCGTTCTCGGCGATCTGACGAAGGGGTTCTTCAAGGGCCCTTTTGACGATATCCACCCCTATCTTTCTGTCCCCGTCGACCTTCATTTTATCGAGCACAGGGAGACAACGGATATAGGCGACTCCACCACCAGGAACAATCCCTTCTTCGACGGCGGCTCGGGTCGCGTGAAGGGCATCTTCCACACGAGCCTTCTTCTCCTTCATCTCTGTTTCAGTGGCGGCACCCACCTTAATCACAGCAACCCCACCTGCCAGCTTGGCCAATCGCTCCTGCAGTTTCTCTCTGTCGTAATCCGAAGTGGTCTCCTCAATCTGGACTCGAATCTGTTTGATTCGACCTTCGATGGCAGACGGTTTTCCAGCACCCTCGACAATCGTGGTGTTATCCTTGTCGATCACCACTTTCTTGGCCTTTCCAAGATCCTCGAGCTTTAGATTTTCAAGTTTGATTCCCACATCCTCAGAGATGGCTCGCCCCCCGGTCAGAATGGCAATATCCTCTAACATCGCCTTCCTTCTATCTCCAAAACCAGGGGCTTTCACCGCAGCGCATTTCAGGGTTCCTCTCAGTTTATTGACCACCAGTGTGGCCAGGGCTTCTCCTTCCACATCTTCCGCGATGACCAACAGAGGTTTTCCGGTCTTAGCCACATTTTCCAAGATGGGAAGGAAGTCCTTCATATTGGAGATCTTTTTCTCATAGATCAGAATATAAGGGTCTTCCAGAACGGCTTCCATTTTTTCTGGGTCGGTGATGAAATAGGGAGAAATGTATCCGCGATCGAACTGCATTCCCTCTACAATTTCAAGGGTGGTTTCCATGGACTTCGCCTCTTCTACGGTAATGACTCCTTCCTTGCCCACTTTTTCCATGGCCTCTGCGATGATTTTTCCGATCGAAGGATCATTATTTGCCGAAATCGTTCCAACCTGAGAGATCTCTTTCTGATCTTTGACCGGTTTGGAAAGTTTTTTGAGTTCTTTGACAACCTCTTCTACGGCTGCGTCAATGCCTCTCTTTAAATCCATGGGATTTGCCCCAGCCGCCACCATCCGGTTCCCCTCTTGATAGATGGCCTGAGCCAGAACGGTAGCGGTCGTCGTTCCGTCTCCAGCAGTATCGGAGGTCTTGCTGGCCACCTCTTTAACCATCTTGGCACCCATATTCCGGAAATGGTCCTCTAATTCAATCTCTTTGGCTACCGTGACTCCATCTTTGGTCACGGTAGGAGAACCGAAAGATTTTTCGAGAACCACATTTCTTCCTTTCGGTCCAAGGGTGACTTTTACGGCTTCGGCAAGAATGTTTACTCCTTCAAGGATGGCATTTCTTGCTTCTTGACCAAATTTTAACTCCTTTGCCATTGATCATACCTCCTTTCAAAAGATAGAGTTTTTATTCCAGGATAGCCAGGACATCATCCTCTTTCATAATCAGATATTCTTCCCCATCAATTTTGACCTCTGTCCCTGCGTATTTTGAGAAGAGGATTCGATCGTTCTTCTTTACTTCCAGGGGGATCTTTGTCCCGTCCTCTTTAATCTTTCCATCTCCCACGGCAATGACTCTTCCTTCGATAGGTTTCTCTTTTGCCGTGTCAGGAATGATGATCCCTCCTTTGGTCTTTTCCTCTTCCTCCAATCTTTTTACAATGATTCGGTCATGAAGGGGTCTCACGTTCATAGAAAAACCTCCTTTCTCATTAATTTTTT
>CAZMWF010000146.1:0-12331 GCA_964570075.1 uncultured Syntrophaceae bacterium
CTACCTTAAATGGTCCATAGAAATTGCTACCTTGGTTTGTTTTAATCAGAACCCCATTTCTACGATGGATCGATTCGTATTCCTTAAGTATATAAATTGATCCGCGTTCTATGGGTTTCGGAAATACTCCTGTTGGGCTTAAATTTATTTCCACGCTTCAGTGAGGGATTACGATCCATCTTCATTTTTTGTTTGACGAATTTAAAAATCTTTGATATGGGTATATTAACCTACTTTGCCGTCTGATGTCTATCTCTAAATCACTTGGATCGAGGCTTTCGATCAAATGTGTTGATATCCTTTTCTCAGTGTTCGACCCCTTTCAAAATGAACCTTAAAAAGGAGACGGAGCGATGATGACCCGAAAAGAATTTCTTGAACAGGTCATGAAGATGGCAAACCTCAAAGACCTGAAACAGGCGGATGAGGCTACCCGGGCCGTGATTTCTTTAACCAAATTAATCATTGGCCCTAAACTTTCCCAGAAGATCGCCAAAGTCTCACCTCCTGATCTTCGAGAGGGATGGGAAGCCATCCAACCTGCCTATCCCAAAAAACCGATCAAGATCCTTACAGGTCCTGGGGGTGAAGACGCAGACATCCGTGAAATGGTCCCCCATCTTCAAAAACACCTCGGAGTGGAAATCAAGGTCGAACATATCGCTGGCTTCTGGGGGAAAATTCCTTTCGAAAAGTTCCAAGAAATGGAGCCTGATGGTTATACATTGATATGTTATACATTTCCTCGAAGTATTATTATCGAACAGATGGGGGAGACCCGTTTTAAAGCAAAAGAGTTCACCCCCATCTTCGCCTGGTCTTCAGGAAACCAGTTCTTAGTGGTTCCTTCAGGAACGTTTCAGACCTTTGATGATTTTCTAAATGAGGCAAAGAAGCGTCCCCTCACCGGGGCTATTCCGATCAAGGGTGGGATCAACCATATTGCCGGGCTGGTATTGGCCGAGGGATTAGGGATTCAGGTGAATTGGGTTCCTTACGGAGGGTTGACTCCGAGTATCGCCGCATTATCACGAAGAGAGGTAGATTTTACGATCTCTTTGGGAGGAGCCCTTCCCTCCTGGTTGAAGGCAGGGAAAATAAATATCCTCGCTATGCTTCCTGATAAGACCGGAGGACGGAGTCCCTATTTCAGTCATATTCCAACCCTTAAGGAGTTGGGCTATGATATTCCACCCATTACGACCCGACATGTTCTGGAGGCCCCGCCTCAGACTCCATCCCATATTGTGAAGGTTTTAGAAGAGGCTTTAAGCAAGATCATTCGGGAATCTTCGTATATCGAATGGGCACGCAAGAACCTTGTCCTAATTGACCCTTTAGAGGCACAGAGTTTCTTTAAAGAGAAAGAGGAAGTGTATTCCTATATAGAAAAGATTAAAGAGAAACTGAAGAAGGAATGGTGAAAAAATTTTCCATTCATCGGTTCATTAAGATGGCTCAGACGGATCTTCCATCGCTTTCTCTAAGAGCTCGGCAATATCATAGACCTTAACAGCCTCGTCTTTCCCCTTAGCCTTAAGACCATCTTCAAGCATGGTCAGGCAGTATGGGCAGGCGGTAGCAATGACACTGGGATTCAGGGCTAAGGCTTGATCCACCCGCATTTCATTGATTCGTTTCCCAAGGTGTTCTTCCATCCACATCCTTCCCCCTCCACCCCCACAGCAGAAGCTTCGATCAAAGCAGCGTTCCATCTCTTTTAAAGTCACCCCTGGAATAGCCTTCAACAGATGTCTCTGGGGTTCATAAATTTGATTATAACGACCAAGATAACAGGAATCGTGGTAGGTGATGGTAAGAGGAGACCCCTGACGCAATACCAGCTTGTTTTGGTCTAACAAGATCTTAAGGAATTCGGTTTGATGGACGACTTCGAAGTTTCCCCCAAACTGAGGGTATTCATTTTTCAATGTATTGAAACAATGGGGACAGGTGGTAAGGATCTTTTTAATTTTATATCGCTCAAAGACCTCCAGGTTCTTCTCTACAAGCATGAAATAAAGATACTCATTTCCAATCCTTCTTGCCGGGTCTCCACAACATCCTTCTTCTGGGCCCAGGATCCCAAAAGAGACTCCCGTCTTTTTAAGAATCTTGACCATGGAGATAGCCACTTTTTTATTCCGGTCATCGAATCCTTTAAAGCATCCTGGGAAATAGAGCCATTCCACCTCAGGGTTCTCAGCTAAGGTCTTTACTCCGAGGGTCTGGGCCCAATCGGCCCTCTGACTCTTCTCCACCCCCCAGGGATTGCTCTTTCTTTCCATTGCCCGAAAGACTTCTTTCAGTTCGTTCGGATATTGACTCTCCATGAGAACCTTGCTTCGTCTCATTTCGATGAGCTTATCAAAACACGAGATATAAACTGGACATTGTTCCAAACAATTGAGACAGGCCGTACAGGACCATAGGGTATCTTCTGAAATGATCTCCCCTACTAATGGCGTGGGGTCAGGATCCTTGGGTTGATCCAATGGAATGAGGGTTCCTCCCTGAGTGAGAAGATGGGCCCTGAGATCCTGGATCACTTTTTTGGGATTGAGCGGTTTTCCGCTTAGATGGGCAGGACAGTTATCCTGACATCTCCCGCATCGGGTACAGGCCTCCAGATCGAGAAGCTGTTTCCAGGTGAATTCTTTGATTTCTGTCACTCCATAGGTTTCCGCCTCTTCAAAATTAGGGATGGGTCTTATGGCTCCTTTCGGGGTTAAAGGTCTGTAATAGACATTGAGGGCGGAAAGAAAGAGATGTTCGAGAGAAGAACGGCTCAAAACAATATAACCAAATAGAATCAATGCCGGGATTCCATGAATCAATACTCGATGCCAGAGAAGAAGTTCATTCAACGGGTCCAACGGTAAAATGAGAATGAAGGGACTCAAAAGGGAACTCAGAGGGGCCCAGGAGAAGGATTCAGGAGGAAGAGGTCCTCCTCCGAGAACCATTCGATAGCTTTTGATCAGGTATCCGGTGAGAATAATTAAAAAGGCCCAGAGATATTTCAGGTGGTCATCGGGTTTCGAGTCGAGTCTTTCAGGTTTGAAAATGAATCGCCGAACGACAGCCATTAAGGCCCCCAGAAGGAGCACTCCTCCAGCGATTTCAGAAAGAAAGGAGGCAGAAAGATAAAGAGGCTGAGGAGGAACACTCCATCCTGTGAATGGAGAAAAGAGACGGATCCCTTTCCCAATAAAAAGGAGAAGGGTTCCCCAGAAGATGAGAAAATGCATTAACCCAGGATAACCCTCTCTCCAGAAGCGGGCATGGCCAAATACCACTTTGACCACGGTTTTAATCCTCTCAAGAATCTCTCCTGAACAGTCCTCCTCTTTCCCTATCCGCCACAGACGAAGATGTTGCTGACGAAAGGTAAAAACAAAAAGGGCAGCGAGTCCGATGAGTAAGATGAAGAAAACAATACTTATAGGATAAAGGACATTTGTAAGATAAGCATTCTGTTTCGCCCAGAAGGAGAGTGAATGGGACTCCCAAGAAGCTCCTTGCCCTGTGAGGAGACTCCGTTTAGGATAAAAAAGAATGAGATGGGCAACAAAGAAGGCTGAAATGGCAACCCCAACGATCCTGAGGGCCCATCGGATGAATCGGTCGTATTTCTGTCGAACCCCCAGATCAAGAAGGGTCAGGCGAAAAGCCAAAAAAAGGCAGTAGATGACCCCGATAAGGATTAAGACTTCTATCAAAATGGCTATGGGCCTCAAATTTCTTCCTCCCTATTTCATCTCAAGATTTTTCCTCTTCCCTCCCTTCGGGAAGGATCTCCAGATATCTTAAGCCAAGCACAAATAGAAGAACGACCAATGAGACGATACTCAAACTAAGGATACTCTCCCAGAAGGTGATCGGAAAAATGGCGGGCTCTCCCCAAGGGCCTTCCATCTTTCCTGGGAAGAAAGGCTGGGGATGAGCAGTCCCTGGAATGACCAAGGCTGCCCGCTCTCCAAAGACTCCAAGAACTACGGAGAGAGCGGCAATAATGACCCATCGGATACTCTTTTTTGTTTTCGGCCAGGTGAGAAGGAATAATGGGAAACCGATCCCCATTCCGATCTGAAAAATCCAGAAGATCCACCAGTAATCGCCAGACAACAGGTAGAGGGTTGCCTCCCGGTTTGGAAAGTAGAGATGGGTCAGTTTATCGACGAACACGGTGACCAAAAGAATCAGAATGATGACCCTGAGAAGCCTTGCAAGGGAAAAGAACAATTCTTCATGAATCATCCTCCGGGTCAGTTTGAAAGTCAGCACGGCGATCAAAATGATCAAAGAGGTTCCAGAGGTAAGGGCTGCCATTAAAAACTCGAAAGGTTTAATAGGGGAGAAAAAGATCTCCCGGTTTCCAATGAGTCCAAAGATCGCCCCGGTCCCCATATGAACAGCGATGGCCCAGAGAACATCGATCGTTCCGACGACCGCCGCCAGCCGTTTCTTCCCTTCAAAGATGAGCCAGAGGTAAATGAGCATGAGCGTAATGTACCCTGTGTAGAAAATGGAATTGATCGCGAAAAGAGAGCTCATATTGTTGAGGTAAAAGTACATAAAAAGACGCCAAGCCTTTTCAGGTCTTCCCAAATCGACCATCACAAAGATCATGGCCCCTATCATGAGGAGAATTCCCATAAAAACGGCCAATCGTCCAATAGGTTCATAGGTTTCTCTCCTAAAGACATAACTGAGGGAAGAAATAATGATTGCCCCTGCGCTCAGGCCTATGAAATAGATGTAAAAAGTAATAAGCTGCCCCCAGGGGATAATATTGCTGACCCCCCATACCTGTTGTCCTTTAAGATAGGCCACCAGGAAACTCGTGATAAAGACTCCGACCATCGTCCCCAAAAAGACCATCAAAACTTTATAACCCCTTGAGGTTCCATTAATAGTCGAGTAGTTCATCTCCATCGGTTAATCCTTTACCTCGAGAGATAGATCACTTTGGGATGGGTCGATAGCTCCTCCCTCAATCGGAACGAAGCCCGTGAAGCGAGGAGCTTGGCGATCGGACTTTGAGGATCATCCAGATCTCCAAAGGTTCTCGCTTGAGAAGGGCAAGCCTCCACACAGGCTGGAACAACCTCTATCCCGATCTTCTTTCCTTCCCTCAGACCCTGATCAATTCGATGAAAACAGAATGTACATTTCTCCACCACTCCCTGAGTTCGAGTGGGAAAAGGCCAGGGTTCCCAGGACTTCCGATCTGGAGGTTCATCCTGGTGATGATAAGGTTTCCCCTCCTGAGCTTTGTAGTTAAAGCTCCTTGCCCCATAGGGACAGGCGACCATGCAGTATTTACAGCCAATGCATCTCCGATAGGATTGCATAACAATCCCATCTTCTCGTCGAAAGGTCGCCTTTGCAGGGCAGACCGTGACACAGGGAGGATGATCACATTGCATACAGGGCATGGGTAAGAGCTCTATTCGAAAATGGGGGTACTTCCCCCTCGTTACCGCAATCATCTTGTGCCAGAAAATCTCCCTTCGGGACCTCTGCTCCTCTGGAGAGCCATGAGGGACATTATTCTCTTCCTTACAGGCAACCACACAGGCCTGACATCCCACACATTTATCTAAATCGATCACCATTCCCCACTTTGGCATCCTTTACCTCACATCTTACTCACTCCATCCCATCCCTCTGCTTTGAAAAAAGGGGATGAAAGATGAGAAAGGGTTTACTCTGATGGGTTAGGCTTTATAAACCTTAACTCGAGTATTAAAAAATGTGGATTGTCCACTCAACCGATCAAAATCCACCCCAATGATTTCATTCGGATTGCACCCGATCCCTTTTTGCCATCTTCCATAGGAGGTGTGACCCTGTCCTAATGGAATACATACCAGATTCGGTGGCACTCCTTCGGAGAGCTTAACAGAGGTTTGAATCTTCCCAAAAGGAGATTCAATCCAGATCCTATCCCGATCCTTTAAATTTAACTCGGCTGCCGTATCAGGATTTATCTCTGCAGGGCTTGCCCATCCCACTCCCTGCATAGGGAGGAAGATCTCCTGGGCCCATGGATAATTCTGACTTCCATTTTCAAACATGAGGAGAGGTTGATAGGGGAAGAGGAGAAGGGGATATTGTTTCTCATCCCCCAACCACTTCACTTTTGTATAACAGGCCATAAGGGGCCCTGCTTGACCCATCATTTTCTTCTTTCCATTTTGAAGCATTTTTAGGTTTCCAGATAGAAACTCAAACTTTCTCGACGGGGTTTGAAAGATTCGGGAATACTTTCTATATTCATATCCAGGCCCTCTCCAGACCCCTTTCTTTAAAAATTCCTCCCATCCAAGAAGGGAGGAGGTTCTAAATCGAACAAATTCTTCTGCAGAGCCCCCTATCCTTCTAAAGGCGTTTGCCACTGTCCCTGGAATTCTTTCTGCTAAAAGAAAGAGGATATCCCCGATAGATTTAGACTCTCCCATAGGCTTAATCACAGGTTGTTTAATCCTCACCTCAACGAATCCCCCGCCTGGAGAAGAATGTTCGTATCCCCATTCTTCGAGATAGGTGGTCGCTGGAAGCAGAATGTCAGCGAATTGAGCCATTTCGCTCACGAAGGGGGAAATGTGAACATAGAAGGGAATCCTTTTAAGCGCCTCTTCCCATTCTCCTGAACCAGGCGCGGTCATCATGAAATTACTATTGAACCCCATCGCCATTTCAATAGGATAGGGTTTTCCTTCTCTGAGAGACTTCGGGATCTGATTCGTGACGACTCGGGCCACTGGAAAAAGTTCGGTCCTTCGAAAATCGACAGGAACCTGTTCTAACCCTTTTCGACCAACCTCGTCACTCTCTATCTTTGGAAGTGCTCGATACTCTGGAAATTCCTGATAGAGAACCCCTCCAGGGGTATCCAAACTTCCCACCAACGCATTTAAACAATGGATGGCATAACTGACATAGGAGCCTCCAGGCCAGGCAAGGGCCCCCTTGCCTGCGATGGCCAGGGCAGGCCGGGTTTGGCCAAACTCTCTTGCCACTCGATAAATAACCTCCGTAGGAATTCCAGTGATCTTTGAAACGGACTCAGGCCTATACTCTTTCAGGACGAGCTCTCGATACGGCTCAAAACCGACGGTCCACCTCTTGACAAATTCCTCTTCGAAAAGACCCTCTTTTAGGATGACATGGGCAATCCCCATGGCGAGAGCCGCATCGGTTCCTGGATGGATCGGGATCCATTCGTCCGATTTGGAAGCGGTAAGGGAGTATCGGGGCTGAATATCCACCACTTTAGCACGGATGGATCTCTCACGGCGGATTTTACCCCATTTTCTCAACCATCGAGCCACTGGAGGGGCCGACTCAATAAGGTCTGCTCCAAATGATAGGATATAGTGGGTATGGTCCAGATCGTAAACAAATGGTTCGAAATGTCCATCCCCCATCCACCGACCTGTCCTCTCAGCTTCATCGTCCAAACCCTCTCCAGAGACCAGATTCGGTGTCCCGTAAGCCTCTGCAAATCTTAAAATCAGGTCTTCGTGACTCCTTGAATTCAACCCAGAGAAGAGGAGGAGATGATGGGGAACGTGGCTCTCTCGAAGACTTCGGAGTTTCCTGGTTATCTCTTCAATCGCCTGGTCCCAGGAGATGGGCTTCCACTGGGGATCGATCCCCTTTCCCTTTTTGGGTTGGGACCTCTTTAAGGGAGTAAAAATTCTCTCGGGATCATAAAGCACCTGAAGACCAATATGCCCCCGAGGGCAGATCTGTCCTTCCGAAACGAGAGAGAGACGATTCCCTTTGATCTGGACGACTCTTCCACGGTCTACTTTCACACTTATTCCACACCGGGAGGAACAATTCAGGCAGGAAGTTGGAATCCATCTTCCCCTCGATCCTGAGGGAAAGGATGAAGTGGCGAAGGCTTCCGGAGAGACTTTATTGATGCCCAAGGTACCCGCAGAAAGTCCAGCTATGGCAGTCAGTTTCAGAAACTTCCTGCGGCTAAGGTGAAAGCCCTGTAGATCGTTTCTCTCTTCGTCAGAGTTCTTTTTTCTTCCCATCATCTTTTCCCACCGCGATCTTTAAGACCAAATTCAATTTTAAATTAATTGGAAAATTTTAAATAACTTCTCATAACAGGTTTGACACCCACGAACAATGAAAATCCCCCTCACCTTAATCCTCTCCCATCCGGGGAGAGGGAAGGGGTGAGGGGTAAAAAATTATTTTCAAGGTAAAAAAACAGGGTTCTCCTTGTCAATAGATCACCCTGTTTTATTGTAATCCCTAACTGAGAAGTGGGGAATAAGCCCGAGAGGGGTATTGGAGAAACCCATTCCGCCAGAGGCGGATCCGACTTGGTCGGAAGGGCGGTAACCTTAAATGGCCCATAAAAATCATTACTTTGGTTTGTTTTAATCAGAAACCCATTTCTACGATGGATCGATTCGTATAATCTATTCATATTAAACCCATCCGCATTTTATGGGTTTCGGAAATACTCCTGTCGGGCTTAAATTTATTTCCACCCTTCAGTGAGGAGTTACGTTTTATTTAACCTGAGCGTTGTTCTTTAAATTTCTGGATCAGGGCTGGTAACACCTCTTTATAATCGGCCACAATTCCAAAGTGAGCGACATTGAAGATATTAGCTTCCGGATCCTTATTGATCGCCACGATACATTTGGATCCTAAACATCCCACGATATGGGACATCGCTCCCGAGAGGGCAACGGCGATATAGAGTTTAGGGCTGACGACCTTCCCACTTTGACCGATCTGTCGAGTGACAGGAATCCAACCCTCATCGCAAGCCCTTCTGGTCGCTCCTACCGTTCCACCCAGTAGACGAGCCAGTTCCCATAGCATCTCGAAGTTCTTTGCGCTTCCAATTCCATGTCCACCACTGATGATGATTTCTGCATCCTCTAACTTTACCCCCTCGACCTCTTCCTTGATTCGATCCACCACTTTTGCTTTCACTACCGAAGGATCGACCTTCTCTTCGACCAAAATGACCTCGCCCTTTCTCGAATCGTTTCTTTCCGCAGGGGGAAAAATCTTTGTCCTTACGGTGACCATCTGAGGTCGAGCGGATTTCGAGACGACCTTTGCATAGGCGTTCCCACCAAAAATAGGCCTTGTGGAGACCAGGAGTTTGGTGGAAGGGTCGATCTTCAAATCGACGGCATCCATAGACAATCCCCCCCTTAATCGGCCATTTAAACGGGGAGCCAGATCGCAACCTATGTCTGTATGGCCGATGAGTAAAATGGAGGGCAGAGTCTTCTGACAAAAGCTTGCGATCCATTGGGTATAGGCATCGGAGTTATATTCATCAAAGAGAGAATCTTCTCCTACATAGACTTTATCGGCTCCATAGGCGATGGCCTCCTGAGCCAAGGCCCCTGCCTTTCCTCCCATCAGGAGGACACTTAACTCCTCTCCTAATTCATCAGCAAGCCTTCTCCCGACCCCCAGGAGTTCAATCGTAATCGGGGCCAACCTCCCTTCCGTCATCTCCCCCAAAACCATTACACCTTTAAATGGACTCATGGTCTCTCCTCCCATCATATCATTTTGGCAAGCTTTGAGACTAAATTGGCCGCCATTTCCGCAGGCGTGGCTCCAGAAATCATCTCACATTTCGTTTCACGAGTAGGGATAAATATCTCTGTAATCTCTGTATGGACTTTTGACCGATCCAATTCTGAGAGATCGGCACCAATATCCTTTGCCTTCCAGATAGGGATCTGCTTTCGTCGAGCCAGCATAAGAGCCATTCCAGCAGGAAGGCGAGGAAGCCCAATCTCGCTACTCACCGTCACCAAGGCAGGCATCGGAGCCTCTATCACTTCAAAGCCGTCTTTCAGGATTCTCTTTACCTTCAGCTTCTTATCTTCTGCTTGAATGTCGCAGGCAAGGGTGATGACGGGAAGCCCAAGAATCTCTCCCAAAATGGATCCCACCTGTCCTGCTCCCCAATCGGCCGCCTGCCGACCACATAAGATCAGATCATATCCTCCGATCTTCTGAATGGCTTTTCCTAAGACATAGGCCGTCCCAAAACTGTCTAAGTTTTCGAAGGCCTCGTCCTGGAGGACATATCCATCGTCGGCTCCCATTGAAATCGCATGGCGCACTACGTCCGTTGCTTTTTCCGACCCCAAACTGATCACGGTGATCTTTCCTTTATGTTTATCCTTGAGCCGGCAGGCCGCTTCTACGGCTCGCTCATCATAGACGCTGATCACCGGGGGCACTCCAGGGGGAGGAATCACTTTTTTCGCCACCGGATCAATCTTAAATTTCGCCGGAGGGATCTCGGGATCGGGAACCTGTTTTACACAAACAATCGTATGCATAGCCTTTCCTCCTTATGAAGACTTCTTCAGAGACAGTTCGACCATCTCGACAAGGTCTTTGGCCTTCAGAGAATCTTTATTCTCAATACTTTCTTCAAACATCTGTAAGCAATAAGGGCAACTCGTTACGACCGTATCCACTCCAGTTTGGATCACCTCCTCAATCCGTTTCTGACTGATCTTTTGGGTCCCGGGCTGTTCTTCGATCCACATATGTCCACCCCCACCTCCGCAGCAGAAACTTCTCTCTCTTGATCGTTTCATCTCTTTGAGCGTCACCTTAGGAATCATTTTCAGGATCTGACGGGGCTCGGAGTAGATGCCATTGTAACGACCTAAATAACAAGGATCATGATAGGTCAGGGTGGAATGGATTCCATTTAATAAATTCAATCTCCCCTGTTTCAGCAGATCCAATAGGAGTTGAGTATAATGAATTACCTTGAATTGTCCCCCATATTTTGGATACTCATTCTTAATGATATTGTAGCAGTGGGGACAGGAGGTGATGATTTCTTGGATACGATGGGTTTTAAAAAGGTCAATGTTTTGCTCTGCCATTAATTGAAACTGGAATTCATAGCCTGCCCTTCTTGCCGGATCTCCACAACAGGTCTCTCCTTCTCCCAGGACGGCAAAATCGACTCCAGCTGCTTTTAATACCCTTGTCAGAGAAAGGGTCACCTCCACATTTCGATCGACCAAGGCTCCGGTGCATCCAACCCAGAGGAGGGTATTTATCTGGTCCCCTTCGGCCAATATCTTAAGGTCTAAATTGGTTGTCCAGTCTCCCCGAAGCCTTAAGGATTGGGCTCCAGCCCAGGGATGTCCCCTCATCTGCATATTTCTCAACATCAGTTGAGCACTCTCTGGCATTTTATTTTGAGCGAGGACCAAGTGACGTCTGAGATCGATGATTTTTAAAATATGCTCCACATACACAGGACAGGCTTCCTGACAAGCCGCACAGGTGGTACAGGCCCATATCTCCGCTTCAGTCGGTCCCTCGCCGATGAGGGAGGAACTGTTCTCTGGGGAATGAACTGAATTCGAAGAGAGCTTAACCATATGCCCTTTAAGGTCCTGAACCAACTTTCTCGGGGAAAGAGGTTTACTTGTGGCCCAGGCTGGGCAGACCTCTTCACATCGACCACAATTCGTACAGGCATCCAGGTCAAGGAGCTGTTTCCAGGTAAAATCCTTAATCTCTCCCACTCCCAGAATCTCGGCCTTTTCGATATCAATGGGCGAGGGGGCGGCCAGCGGCCCCAGAGAACGGAAAAAGATATTTAATGGGGAGACAATGATATGCTGAAGCTTGGAGAAGGCTAAACCGGAATAGAGGATGATCCCAATGGTCAGGATGGAATGAAACCACCATAAAAACTTGTGCCAGGATCGAAGAACTCCCTCACTCAAATCGATAAAGAGGTTAGCAAAGACCCATCCTCCTGGTGACCAAAGCGCCCAGTCAGGATGAGGCTTTATCTCGGTAGCTGCCTGCCTCAGTCCTTCGATCATATAGCCAGTAATAATGATAGCTGTGATCGAGGCCAAGAGGATCCCATCATCGAGTACGGAATTAAGGCTCTTGGGTTTCCACAGATAACGTCGGAAGGCAGCCATAAGAATCCCTGCAAGAATTAGAAAGCCGCCTAAATCGGAGATGAGAGAAAACCAAAGGTAGAGAGATCCCTGAAGATGATATCCACTATAGTAAGAAATGGCATCCACAGCCGATGCCAGAAGAAGGATGATGAACCCCCAAAAGATGGTGAGGTGCATGATTCCAGAGAAGGGTTGACGGAGAAATCTCCGATGGGCAAAAACATCCACCATAATATCACGGAAAAAAATCCCTATTCTTTTCCCGATCTCTTTCGAGCGTTCATCCGGCCTTCCCAATCGCCAGACCCTATAGCGTTGGTAAAACCCATAGAGCCAGAGCCCTATACTGACCAACGCCAAAA
>CAZMWF010000147.1:0-7223 GCA_964570075.1 uncultured Syntrophaceae bacterium
GCCTCGGCCTTTTCAATATAATTGGCAAGGCGAATCAGGATATTATCGAGGATCCCTCCTTCCTCTCCTGCAACGACTAAATTGGTATAGAGTTCGTTAAAAGTATGGGGGTGTTTTCTCAGGGCTCCAGCAAAGGTGGATCCTCCTTCTACATCCTCCCGGATCTCTCGGATGATCTTTTTAAACATTTTATCCTCTTGCTGAGAGGCAAGGACGTCTAAGGACTGAACCAGAGGAAGGCCGGCATCGATCATCGTTGCCAATTGACGGGTAAAGATGGCGATGGCTCGTTGTTTGACCTTCCTTTTAATAGGAAGGGAGATTTGGATCTCCTTTCCTTTTGGAGCGACCTTTGTTGGAATAATCCCCTGCTGACGGAGATGGACCCTGAGAGCACTCTCACTGGGGGCTTCTAGTTCCCCCTTCTTCGTCATCCCTTTTGCCGTCTTTCCTTCCCATTTATAGATTGGCATTGTTCTCATCCTTTCCTAAAAAGATTTAGGCAGTTTTTGCCTGTTTATCCCTTTTTCCAGCAAGGATGCCTGAATTGGCAAGCATCTGCCGGAATTCTTCTAAATTGTGGCTCCGTTCCATCGCATCCTCTACGGAAATGATACGGCGCTCCACCAGAGAGAGGAGTGCCTGGTTCATGGTTTGCATTCCAAATTTTGCTTGACCCACTTGCATGAGGGAGTAAATCTGCTGGATCTTATCCTCCCGAATTAAATTTCGAATGGCAGGGTTTGGGATCAAAATCTCCATCGCCAAGGCTCGCCCACTGCCTCCGAGCCTTGGAATGAGCTGTTGGGCCAGGATTCCTTCAAGAACGAAGGAGAGTTGGGTTCTCACCTGCTGTTGTTGATGAGGGGGGAAGACATCGATGATTCGATTGATCGTCTCGACACAGGAGTTGGTATGGAGAGTCGCAAAGGTGAGGTGTCCTGTTTCTGCAGTAAGAAGGGCTGCCTGAATCGTTTCTAAGTCCCTCATCTCTCCGATCAGGATGATATCCGGATCTTGTCGGAGGACATGACGGAGAGCGGCACTGAAGCTTTTTGTATCGGAATTGACCTCTCTTTGATTGACGATGCATTTCTTATGGCGATGAAGGTATTCGATTGGATCCTCGATGGTAATGATATGGGCATTCCTTTCGTTGTTAATCTTATCGATCATGGCAGCCAGGGTAGTCGATTTTCCTGTCCCTGTGGGGCCCGTGACCAGAACCAAGCCTTTCGGTTTTTTGATCAGCTCGTTCACGATGGGAGGGATTCCTAATTCTGAGAAATTCAGAATGTCGAAGGAGATGGCTCGAAAAGCTCCTGCCACAGCTCCTCTCTGCATGTAAAGGTTTCCTCTGAACCGACTCAGGCCTTTGATCCCGAAAGAGAAGTCCAGTTCATTTTCCTCTTCAAATTTGTGTCGCTGGGCATCGGTAAGGACACTATAGCAGAGTCGTTTCGTATCCTGAGCCGTCAGTGGAGTATTATCGAAACTCACCAGTTTCCCATCGATTCGAAATTGGGGTGGAGCACCAGTGGTGATATGGAGATCTGAAGCCTTTTTTTCAATCACCATCTCTAATAATTTTTGAAGCTCGACCATCTCTCTTTAAACCTCCTTTAGGGTGGAGCGTTTTTAACGATCCTCCATGGTGGAACGTAATACCTCTTCGATGGTGGTCAATCCTTCCCTGATTTTTACAATTCCACTTTGTCGAAGGGTTTTCATCCCTAACCGAATCGCCTCCTTTTTGATCTCAGACGTAGAGGCTCGGGCAAGAACCAGTTCTTTGATCTCTTCTTTCATAGGCATTACTTCATAAAGCCCGATTCGACCTTTGTATCCTGTATAGTTGCAGATCGAACACCCTTTTCCCTTATAGACGGGGAATGTCCTCACCTCATCTGGAGGAACTCCCAAATCAATGAGCAGTTGTGGATGAACCTTGATCGGCTCCCGACATTCTGTGCAGATCTTTCGAACCAATCTCTGGGCAAGGATCAGGATGACTGCAGAGGCGATGAGGAAGGGTTCGATTCCCATATCCACAAGTCGAGTAATCGTTCCGGGAGCATCGTTGGTATGGACAGTACTGAGGACGAGATGACCCGTAAGGGCAGCTTGAACGGCGATCTGAGCCGTCTCAAAGTCACGGATCTCTCCGACCATGATGATATCGGGATCCTGTCTGAGAAAGGAGCGGAGGGCAGAAGCAAAGGTGAGTCCGATCTCTTCGTGCATCTGGACCTGATTGATCCCCATGAAATTATACTCGACTGGATCTTCGGCGGTCATGATGTTTTCCGTCTCTTTATTCAATTCCGAGAGGGCAGAGTAGAGGGTCGTTGTCTTTCCACTTCCGGTGGGACCGGTGACCAGAATCATTCCTACCGGTTTTTTTAGAGCGGCCTTGAAGTCTTCGAGGGAGGATTCTTCAAATCCCAATTTGGTCATATCTAACTGAAGGGCCGATTTATCAAGGAGCCTCAAGACGACCTTTTCGCCAAAAAGAACCGGTACCGTAGAGACTCGAAAATCCATCTCCCGTCCTTTGGCAAGGCGGAGTTTAATCCTTCCATCTTGAGGGAGTCTTCTCTCGGCGATGTCTAATTTGGACATAATTTTTAGACGGGAGACGATGGCATTTTTAAGCTGGATGGGAAGATTCATTTCCCTGCGGAGGACGCCATCCACCCGGAATCGAACCCGGAAAGTCCTTTCATAAGGTTCAAAATGGATGTCGCTTGCCCCGGTTTTAATCGCCTTCAGGAGAATCCCGTTTACGATTTTGATAATGGGGCCTTCAATTTCTCCCGTATCTTCTTCTTGAGCTTCGGTATCTACGACCTCCACATTTTCAATCGCTCCATGGACCAATGAGTCGAAATCTTCTGTAATGGTTGGATCATCGTCGATCACCACCCCAAAATCAGAGGATGAATTCAGTTCCTCCTCCAAATCACTGTAATCGTTCCCTGTACTCGAAGAGGGGGTTCCACTTCCTCCGTAATATTTTTTGATCGCATCCACAATCTCACTTTCGGAAGCGACCACCGGTTCTACATTAAAACCGGTCATGAATTTAACCTCATCAATGACGATGATATTGCTGGGATCGGCCATGGCAAGGGTAAGTTTGGGTCCCACTCGATGAATAGGGATAATGAAATATTTTTTGGCTATGCTGGAGGGAATGAGTTTAATGACATTGGGATTGATTTCAATCTTTGAAAGCTTTACGGAGGGAACTCGATACTGGGCACTCAAAAAAGAGAGAAGCTCATCTTCCTTAATATATCCCAGTCGTATTAAATGGGATTCGATTCGCCCGCCTTTGAGTTTCTGTTCTTCTGAAGCCTTCTTGAGTTGGTCAGGAGTAATAAAGTTCTTTTTGACAAGGAGCTCGCCTAACCGATCATTCAATCTCTTATCTCCCGCAATATATTAATGTAGGGGGTGTTTCCTGAACAGAAATTTTTAAGCAAGATAAGTGCCAATTTTTGACAATTTTTATTTTTTTGATTTCGATAATGATTTTAAAGAATTTCAGTCTACCTTTTAGGCAGGTTAACAAAAATCGGTTTCAGGTGGTTAATAATTTACCAATTTTTGGGAAGAGATAAACCATTTTGGGTCCTTTGAATCATAAAGCTTGATCTAAAGATGGGCTGTAAAGAGGTAGTTTAACAATGAATGAACTTCCTTTTCCAAGTTCACTTTCCACCTCGATTTCCCCTTGATGGGCCTCTACAATCCATTTACAGATACTTAGACCAAGACCGCTCCCTCCCTGTTCTCTTGAACGGGCTTTATCGACTCTATAAAAACGATTGAATATCTTCTTCTGGTCTTCTTTCGAAATTCCTATTCCAGTATCGGAGATGGTCACTTTAGCAAAACCTGCTTTTCTTCCATTAGAGGAGTTGGAAGCCTCCTGGAGGGATAAAGGAAACTCCTTTTCGAGATGGATGGTGATTTCTCCACCTTCCTCCGTATATTTGATTCCATTATCGATCAAATTTAAAAAGAGTTCCCTCATCCTTAAGGCATCTCCGTAAATCCGAATCTCCTCGAGACCATCGTGAGGGATGGTCTGGATCTGGATTCTCTTGGATTGGGCAAGTAGACCCATCTGTTCCACGAGTTCCTGGATCAGGGCTGTCAGGTTCACCTCTTCTTTTTGAAGTTGAATCTCACCAATATCTGCTTTGGAAAGCCAAAGGAGATCATCGATGATCTTGGACATGCGATCGATCTCCTCCAAGTTGCTCTCAAGAATCTGGGTATATTCCGAAGGGGTTCTTTCCTTGCGAAGGGCCACCTCCACTTCTCCCTTCAGAATCGTAAGCGGGGTTTTTAACTCATGAGAGGCATCCGCTGTGAATTGCTTGATCTGTTGAAAGGACTGGTCCAATCTTGAAATCATCTCATTAAAGGTATCCACGAGTCGAGAGATTTCATCCTTGACCCTTAGAGGCTGAATTCTTTGATTCAGGTTTTTCGTCGTAATGACTCTGGCCGTTTGAGTAATCTGATCGACGGGTTTCAATGCCTTACGGGCAAGGAACTGCCCTCCTAAGCTGGCTAACAGGAGAGCAGAAGGAACCGTAATAAGGAGGATAAGGAAAAGCTTATTCAGGGCCTCTTCGACGTCTTCCAAAGAAGAGGCAATCTGGATGATTCGGCTAACATGTTGATGCTCTTTTACGGGATAGGTAATGATTCGAAGTGGGACGTTTCCAATTCGATGGGTTTCAAAGGTGACGATTCCCCGGGTCGCATTTTTAAGGGTTTGGAGAGAGACCGGAAGTTGGATATTTTTCAAATTCTCGGATCGACGGCCTACCCTCCCGGACTCATCCAAGACCTGGATAAACTTTCCTATAGGTTTGAGATCCAAAGAGACTTCGAGGGCTTGATCGATGTTCCCGAACCCAAATTTGGACAAAGGAGATGAGGATTCGGTGGCAATGAGTTCGGCAAGGGATCTCAATTTGTTGTCCACATCACGATGGAGGCTTTTTGAGAGGGTGAGGTAAAGGAAGGTGCTAAAAGAGATGAGAAGGACAGCGAGAATCAGGACATACCAAAGGGTGAGTTTGAATCGGATACTTAAAAAAGGCATTCCCCTCTTTTTTAACCTCCTTTATCCCTTGAAACCAAAGGTTAGGACCGATCCGGAGAGAGAATATAACCCACCCCTCGAATCGTATGAATCAATTTTTTCTCAAATCCTTTATCGATCTTTTTACGAAGATAATTCACATAGACGTCAATCACATTCGTCATGGAATCGAAATGATAGTCCCAAACATGCTCGGAGATCATGGTTCTGGTGAGGACTCGATTAGGGTTTCTCATAAAGTAGTCCAGCAATGCATACTCTTTGCTTGTCAGTTCAATCTCTTTTCCTCCCCTCATCACCTTATGAGTAACGGGATGAAGGGTGAGGTCAGCAACCCTAAGGACTGGCTCCTTGTCCATCTTCTCACGTCGCAGCAAGGCCCGGACTCTTGCTAAAAATATTTTGAATTCAAAGGGTTTGGTAAGATAATCATCGCAGCCTGCATCGAGGCCCCTGACAATATCTTCCGTAGAATCTTTTGCCGTAAGAACAAGGATAGGGACATTATTCTTATTTGCTCGAATCCTTCTTAAGACCTCCATCCCATCGATCTTTGGAATCATAAGGTCAAGGACGACCAGGTCATATTCGTTCGTTTCGATCATCTCGAGTCCTGTTTCTCCATCAAAAGCCGTATCCACGGCATAGTGTTCTTCCTCCAAGCCTTTCTTAATAAAACTTGCCACCTTCTTTTCATCCTCAATGACTAAAATCCTCATCGTCTCTTTCCCCGAAGAGGATGAACAATCTGATATCATTATATATTTAAAATAAAAAATTGCAATATCCATCTCAGCGAATCTTGACACCTATGAGTAACTTTGTTAGCATTTTTTAACTTTTTTAGTTGGGGGTCAATCATTGGTCAAACTGGCAGGCATTCAGATCTCATGTTCAGAAGAGAAAAGCCGAAATATTGAAAAGGCAATAAAGTTTGCCGAGATCGCAACGGAGAGAGGGGCACAGATCATCTGCTTTCAGGAACTCTTTAACACCCATTGGTTTCCGAGAGAGATGAGTTCCCGTCATTTTTCCCTGGCCGAGGAGATGGAGGGACCAACGATAAGAGAAATGCAGAAACTAGCACAGAGGGGAGAGGTGGTATTAATCTGTCCCATCTTTGAGAGGGAAGGGGAGAACTATTATAATTCAGCAGTGGTTATTGATGCGGGAGGTAAGATCCTTGGAGTCTATCGAAAAATCCATATTCCACAAATCCCCTTATGGGAAGAAAAGTACTACTTTTCATCGGGAAATCTTGGATTCCCCGTGTTTCAAACAAAATTCGCGACCCTCGGTATCCAGATCTGCTGGGATAATTTCTTCCCGGAGGGGTCAAGGATCCTCACATTAAAGGGGGCACAGATTATCTTCTCCCCAACCGCTGCGGCCTTTGCCTCACAGGAGAAATGGAGAACAGTCATCGCTGGCAATGCCATGGTCAATGGGGTATATATCCTGAGAGTGAATCGTGTCGGGAGTGAGGAGAAGCAGGACTTTTACGGCAGATCCTTCTGCGTCTCTCCCGAAGGAGAGCTTCTGGATCGACCTACGGGGATGAAGGAGGGAATCCTGCTCGTTGAGATCGATCTTAAAACCATAGATAGAATAAGAAAAGAGTGGCCTTTCCTAAAAGATCGAAGGCCCGAGGCCTATCGTGAAATTTTAAACTTCGGAAAGAGGAAAGAAGATGACCAAGAAGAAATTCTTTAAAGAGTATATTGAACCCATTATCATTGCGGTCGTTATTGCTTTATTCATTCGGGCCTTCATTGTTCAGGCCTTCAAGATCCCTTCCAGTTCCATGGAACCTACTCTTCTGGTAGGGGACCACATTCTTGTCAATAAATTTATTTATGGGGTCAGAATCCCTTTTATCGAAAAGAAGGTTCTTCAGTTTCATCAACCCCAAAGAGGGGATATCATTGTATTCATCTATCCCAGGGATCGTTCGAAAGACTTTATTAAAAGGGTGATTGCCACAGAAGGGGAGAAAGTAGAGATCATTCGAAACAAGATCTACATTAACGATCAATTGATTGAGGACCCCTGGGGGCGATATGAAAAGCCTGAAGGCTTAAAATATATTCCATAC
>CAZMWF010000148.1:0-9106 GCA_964570075.1 uncultured Syntrophaceae bacterium
TTTTAAGCCCGACAGGAGTATTTCCGAAACCCATAGAACACGGATGGATTGAATATAAATGAATTCTACGAATCGATCTATCGTTGAAATGGGTTTCTGATTAAAACCAACCAAATAAGGATTTCTATGGACCATTTAAGGTAGCCGCACTTTGGGTTTCTTCAATACCCCTCTCGGGCTTATTCCCCATCTGAGTGAGGGATATTAAAGAAGGGTTTCTCTTGAAACGATGTCCATAGACGTGTTAATTTGGAAATAATGAAACTTCGTGTAGGAGCCAATTGGGATATCACGTTCCTGGATCAAATCAAAGGGAGCTCCGTCGATGCCCTTTTCGGAAAACTTCCGTTCGATATTGTCGGAGGGGCACGCCCTGGCTTTGTTCTTCCTCAAGTGGGACGAAAGGAAGTAGAAAGATATATTCAGGCCTGCCATGAGAGAGGATTCGAATTCAGTTATCTCCTCAACGCTCCCTGTCTTGGGAACCTCCAGTACTCGAAAAAAGGATTCAGAAAATTGATGGATCTCTTGGATTGGATCGACCAGGCAGAGGCAGATTCCGTCATTGTCGGAATTCCTTATCTCGTGGATCTGGTCCGTAAGCACTTCCCCCATCTAAAAGTAAAAATCTCCACGACAGCCCGTGTCAATACCGTCAGAAAAGCCCTCCAATATGAAGATATGGGGGTGGAGGAGATTATCATTGATGAACATATCAACCGGGACTTCAAAACCCTTGAGGCCATTCGAAAAGCGGTGAAGTGTCATCTGGAACTCATTGTCAACAACATCTGTCTCTGGCAATGCCCTTACAATTTCGAACATGTCAACCATGATGGTCATGCCTCCCGGGAAGGAGAGGAAGGGGAGTACTGTTATCTTCAATATCCAGGCTACCTTTGTCTTTATCGAAAGCTATCCGATCCTGTAGAACTCCTTAAATCTCCCTGGATTAGGCCTGAGGACCTCTCCATCTATGAGGCCATGGGTTATGATCATTTCAAAATTACAGAACGTTTTAAACGAACCCCTCTTCTCATAGAACATGTAAGGGCCTATGAGAGGCGTCGCTATGAGGGGAATCTTCTCGATCTCTTCACCCTCCCGAGAAAAGGAGCCTTTACTCCAATCCATCTGAGATATTTTATCCAGCCCCGGCATATCAATATCCTCAAAATCTCTGAGTTAGAAAAGGTCTTCGATCTGGAGATGAGAGACTTGATTCAATTGAATAATCAGAAACTGGATGGATTCCTCGACCATTTCAAGCAGAATGATTGCAATCAGACCTCCTGTTCCTCCTGCGGGTATTGTGAAAAGGTTTTTGAAAAGGTTGCGGAGGTCAAGAAAGAGGAGGCCCAGAAGGCTGCCCATAGAGTAAAGGAGTTCTCAGAAAAACTGATCTCAGGAGACCTCTATGACATCCCGATCTCTCATTCTCTTTTTCGACTCCCGATGATGAAAACCCTTCTTCTCAAACTTCTTGAATGGCGGAAGAGTAAAGAATCCCTGAATCACAGATAAAAGGAGGCATCACCATTCGGTTCTTACTCGTTGATCCCCCTCATAAGATCTGGACTATTCTTCGGGCTTGGGTCCCCTCCCCTGGATGTCTTCAACTTCTTGCCTATCTCGAGAGAGAGGGATTTGAGATCGACTACATGGATTGCACATTGAATGAGAATCCCTGGGGAGATCTTGAAGAGAAGATTCGAAGGGAGAGGCCAGAGGTCGTTGGAATCTCGGTCAATTGCACCGCCTTCATCTATGATGGGATGAATGCGGCCAATCTCATCAAAGCCATCCATCCCAAAGCCATTATTATTATGGGAGGAGAACATCCTTCCTTTATGGCTGAGGAGACCCTGAGGGATTGTCCTGCCATTGACTATATCTGTGTAGGGGAGGGAGAGGTTACTCTCACGGAATTTCTCAGGGCTCTCGAGCGGAAGGAGGATCTCTCCAAGGTACTGGGGCTCGCCTATCTTGATGAGAAAGGAAATTTTGTTTATACCGGCGATCGACCATTCATCGAAGACCTCGATACCCTGCCTCTGCCTGCCTATCACCTGGCAAAAATGGAACATCCTTATGTGGGATTGCCATCCGAAGGTCACCGAGGATTGGTGGTCAATTTTTCAAGGGGGTGTGTCTGGGAATGCTCCTTTTGCACTGAATCTGCCTTTTATAAAAGGAAGTGGAGAAGAAAGAGTCCCCAGAAGATTGGAGAGGAGTTAGAACTTCTCAAGGAGGTCTATCGCCGAGAGATCTTCTATGTAGGAGACAATACTTTCAACGTGACTCGTGAACAAGGAATCGGATTCATCCAGGAGATGCTAAAAAGAAAGACGAACCAACGATTCTGGCTTCAGTCGAGAGCCGACCTGATTCTTCGCGACGAAGATCTCCTCGATGGTTACCGGGAAGCCGGAGTCTATCAGTTCATGTTAGGATTGGAATATCACACCAATTCGGTGCTGAAGGACATCAATAAACGCCACTCCGTAGAACAGGCCCTGAAGGCAATGAAGCTTCTCAAAAAACATAAATTGATGGTGATGGCTACCTTGCTGATCGGCCATTGGGAAGAAACGGAGGAGGATCGAGACGCCTTTCTAAAATTCTTCGGAAAATATGTCGATCACTTTGGGCTCAATATCATTACCCCTCTTCCTGGAACTCCCCTCTTCTATAAAATGAAGGAGATGGGAAGGATCAAGGATTGGGAGTACCGAAACTATGACTATCTCCATGCGGTCATGCCTACCCGTGAAGTCGATGACCTTGAACAACTCAATTTTATCTATAAGAATATGATGAGGCGTTACTATTGGAGGCCCAGGGAACTCATCAAACTCTTTTCAAGGAATCCCATTCTCAGGCATCATCATCGATTCTACATCACCAAAATCGCCTTCAACATCATGATGCACGAAATCTTTGGCACTCCGATGTGGGTTCAACCCAATTACCAGGAATATAAGGATTACCTATTGGAGAGGGGAGAGGCTCTCCCTTCCGAGTTGATGAGGTTGGCTAAATAGTCAAACCACTGTTTCTGCAGGGCGATCCTTCGTCTTGGTATCCATGCAACGGGTGCGAATCGGAGGGTAAACGTCTTCTCCTTCTCATCCTGAAAGGTAAGATTGAAGAGAAGGGTATCGGCTCCATAATAATTATCCCTCGTGAGAAAGATCTTCTCCATTCGAGGGAAAGGGATTTTCAAATCGATCTTCTCCCCTCCCTTTCCTTCGGGAACGGAAAAACGAAGGGTCCTCTCCTCGATCCAGAGTTTTCCTTTTCGGCGAGTCCCTTTGATCGGAAGACCTCCATAATAGTAAGCCTTACAAGCCCTTGGAGTCATCTTTATTCCCCTTCAAGGAGGATTCGGGCATCGATTCCCAATACTCTGTTTTTATACGCAAAAAGAGGATTGAGTTCCAATTCTTTAATCTCAGGATATCGTTCCATCAATCCGGAAACCTTCAACAGGATTTCGGTCAGAGCAGAAAGACTGGCAGGTTCTCTTCCACGATACCCTGAAAGGAGAGGATACCCTCTGATCTCCTGGATCATCTCTTGAGCATCTCTTCTGGTAATGGGAATGATGCGAAAAGAGACATCTTTTAATACCTCAACGAAGATCCCACCAAGTCCAAACATGATGAAAGGTCCGAACTGAGGGTCCTTGCTCGTTCCCACAATAACCTCTGTTGCGGGGGCAGCCATTTTTTGAACCGTGACCCCCTGAATCTTGGCTTTGGGATACTTTTTTCTTATCGTTTCCATCATCTCATGATAAGCGACCTTTACCTCTCGAGCATTCTTTAAGGAGAGCTTTACCCCTCCTGCATCACTCTTATGGATAATCTCTGGGGAGGAAATCTTCAGGGCCACAGGAAATCCCATCCTCTGCGAAATGGAGACAGCTTCTTTTTGCGTCTTCGAAAGACGAGTCTCCACCACGGGGATTCCCTCCTGTTTGAGAAAAGTTTTCGCTTCAAATTCGGTTAAAACGGTCCTTCCTTCTTTCTTTATTTGATCAAGTATCGAAATCCTCTTCATCCCTATCCGCTCCTTTGATGAGGCTATAGCGAGAGGCTAAGGCCAGTGCCTTTATAGCCATATCCAGATCTTTAAAAACAGGAAAACCGATTTCTTCGAGGCTGAAAGTCAATTCTTGAATCAAAGAGATCCTTGGACCATAGATCCAGGTGGCTACTGTTTTTTCATTGATTTCCTTTAATCGACGATAAATCCTTATATACTCCTCTATGGACCCTCGGCTGGGACCTGTCCAGATCACGTTGAAAAGACAATCGATATTTTCGTCATTAAGGACGGCCTCCATGATTTTGGGATAGATTGAAAGATAGTCATTGACAGCAGCCATAGGAGGTCCGATATCGATCACGGTTTTTCCTAAATTCGGATAGATTGAATTCAATTTATCTATCGTTTCAGCCGTCGGGATCGAAGGTCTCAGGCCCAGTCGAATGGCTTCATCCATGGCCAGGACTCCAACCCCTCCGGTAAAGGTTACCATTCCAAAACGATTTCCCTTTGGAAGGTTTTGGCTCTCAAAGATCTTAGGTAATTCAAAGAGTTCTCCAAAGCTTTCAAGCCTAAGAAACCCTGCCTGTCTGCAGACCGCATCAAATATCCGATCGTTTACCGCAAGGGCTCCTGTGTGAGAGGAGGTGGCTTTTGCCCCTTCTTCGGTTCGACCCGACTTTAGGACGAGGATAGGTTTCTTTTTTCGAACCCTTCTTCCAACCTCCATCAATCGGCGGCCATCCCGGATCCCTTCAAGATAAAAGACGATGACCTTTGTCTCCGGATCCTCCCCGAGATATTCCATTAGATCGCATTCATCGACATCGCATTTATTCCCAAAATCACAGATCTTGCTTATTCCGTAACCTAAATCCCCGTAAGGAAAAGCCTGAGGATTAATCATTCCAGTTTGTCCACAGAGAGCCACTCCCCCCGATTTCAATCTATCGTATCCCAATTCATAGGGATTGGGAAGAACGCCTTTGGAGGGATTGGCTATTCCGGCCGTATTTGGACCCAGGATTCGAATCCCACCCTTTTTCCCGATTTCTGTAATCTCCTTCTGGAACTTAGCTCCTTCTTCATCCCTTTCCGCGAATCCATCCGATACGACGATGGCTGCCCTAACCCCTCTCTCAGCACATTCCCTGAGGATTTGAGGAACGGAGCGATTCCCTGTAATGATCAGGACTAAATCTACAGGAGATGGAACCTCCCTGATCGAGGGATATACTTTAAAGCCCAAGACTTCTTTATAAGAAGGATGGACGGGGTAGATTTTCCCTGAAAATCCGTTTTTTAGCAGTGTCTTGATAACGACATAACCCCCAAAAAACCCTTCCCTTAGCAATCCAATGACACCTATTGTCTCAGGTTCGAAAAAATAAGAAAGAGGATGTTTCAACGTTGAAGAAGATGGGATCATCATTGATGAAAGCGTCCCTTGAAGGCCTTTAATCTAAGATTCGCACTTCCAGGAAAAGATTTCCTCGATTCCCTTCCTCATCGATCTTTCCTAAACCTTTTAAACGTAATCGAGTCCCTTCTTCCACCCCCGGGGGAACGGTGACAATAATATTTTTTTTCCGCAATCCCTGTGGAATAGAAATGAGTTTCCGCGTCCCCCGGATTGCCTCGGCGGGGGTAAGCCATAGTGTTCCGTAGACATCTAAATCTTCTTCGAGAATTTGGGGATAGATGGGTTGAAGACGGGGAGACCTCTTCCTTTCTGTATATTGGCGAAGGCCGTCATCCAGACCTATTTTTGGTGCCCAATCAAAGAGCTTCACAAAGATAAAACCCGCCACAAACCCTCCCACGTGAGCCCAGAAGGCAATTCCTCCCACATTTTTAGGAGTCAGGCTTGCAGAGAAGAGCTGAATCAGAAACCAGTATCCAAGAAAGACAAAAGCAGGGATCTCTACGAACTGAATAAAGAAGAAGATTGGAAGAAGGGTAAGAATTCTCGAATGGGGATAGAGAAGAAGATAGGCCCCCATGACTCCAGAGATGGCCCCGCTGGCTCCGATGGTGGGGATCTTGGAGCCCCAGTTAGTCAATAAATGGACCAACCCTGCAGCCACTCCACAAAGGAGATAGAAGAAGAGATAACGAATATGACCAAGCCGTTCCTCGATATTATCTCCAAAGATATAAAGGAACCACATGTTTCCAAGGATATGGAATAAGCCACCGTGAAGGAACATGGAAGAGATAAACGGGAATAACTGCTCAAATCTTGTGAATTGAAGGGCGATCTGGGGGTCGGAGTATCGAAGAGGTACAATTCCATAAAGAAATAGGATCTCATTGAGTCTGGGACCCAGGGTGAGCTGCCAGAAAAAGACGACCACATTCAAAAGGATAATCAGGGTATTGACAATGGGGAAGGTCTTTGATCGAATGGCATCTCGAAGAGGGATCATTGGAATTCTCTC
Organism: uncultured Syntrophaceae bacterium; assembly: GCA_964570075.1. Lineage (GTDB taxonomy): Bacteria > Desulfobacterota > BSN033 > BSN033 > UBA1163 > CALIBK01. Next base: position 6,495 of record CAZMWF010000148.1, read on the forward strand.
CGCAGCGATTATAAGAGAAAATCTTTTTCATTTCAATTTGTTCTTGATTTTTGATGTTCTGTGGGTTAATTTGGACAGTGGAGGTCCCATCGTCTAGTGGCCTAGGACATCGGCCTCTCACGTCGAAAACACGGGTTCGAATCCCGTTGGGACCATTTTTGGCTTTTTTGATGGAATACCTTCCAGTTACAGTCGATAAAAGTCACCTCATCACCATTGGAGAAAAACTCTACTCAGAGAGTATCGAACTCATTCGGGAGTTGGTGAATAATGCCTACGATGCCGATGCTACAGAGGTGGATATTCGAATGACCGACGAATGGATCGAGGTAAGAGACAACGGCTCTGGAATGGACCGTGAAGGGTTGAAACAGTACTTCAATATAGGCTCTCCTGAAAAACTGATCAAGGCTAAATCCCCCGTTTTTCAACGAGATTTGATTGGTCAATTTGGGATTGGGAAGTTTGCAAGCCTCTCTGCGTGTGAATGTTTCGAGGTCTATACTCAGAAGGGTAATTTTGCCGCCAAAGTCACCTTCGATAAAAAAGAGTGGGAAAAAGAAGGAGACCAATGGAACCTTCCTCTCGAGATCCTTCCCCCTGACCGAGAAAGGGGAAATGGGACGACTGTTCGACTCCTCAGGCTGACCAGAAAATTTGATCCTGAAGAAGTGATTCGGAAGATCATCGAAGGAACCCCTCTAAAGGCTCCGAACTTTGTGGTCAGGCTCAACGGGATGAGAATTACTCCAAGGAGTCTCTCGGGGCATCGGATTCCATTTCTCGAAGGAACAGAGTTCGGTCCTGTTCATGGAGAAATCGTCGTTCTTCCTTCATCCTCGGCCTCTACTGAAAAATTAGGAATCGATATAAAGGTCAAACAGGTCACGATTAAAAAGGAACTTTTTGGTTTAGAACAATGGGGAAAGATGGCCTCGAGGATTTCGGGAGAGGTTTATGCGGACTTTTTACCTGTCACGACAGATCGGACCGGATTTATTCTGGATAGCCCCCAGTACCAGGCCTTCAAAAAAGTGATGGACAAAGTCATCCATGAAGTGGAGGAGATTCTTAAAAGACTGGCTGGTCAAAAAGAGAAACGAAAAGCGACGAAAACTTTAAAAGAGGCGCTCCAGAGGGTCCATCGAGCTCTTGCTCTCAATCCTGATCTTTCCCCCTTTGGGGCTATCCCCTATGGAGGAGAGGGAGGAGGCATAGGTGGGGCAGCTTCCACCTCAACGAAATCAGAAAGAGAAGAGTCTAAAGAAGTTAACCTCCTCTCGGAAGAAAAGAAGGAGGAGGATCAAATCCTTAAGAAGAAAGTGAGGAAAAGATCTCCCAAGGTGAAAAGGCTCACCCCTAATGCCGTGGTCCAGAGAATGAAATTTGGAGAGATGGGGGTGTCTGTGTGTCTGGATGATTTTGGAGAAGAGGGGCCTGAGTCCTTTACCGAAGGAACCGTGATCTATATCAATCGAGAACATCCTCTTTATCAAAGGGAGGCAAAAAAATCAGAGACCCATCTTCTCAATCTTACAAGATTGATTACACAAGAGATTTCTCTCATGAAGGATACCAAAAACCCCCGCCAAGCCTTCCTCAGGCAGAGCAAGCTCCTCCGCGATGCCTTCATCGAAAAATCATCGAATTAAAAATAGTGACCGCTCACCTACCTTTGGATACCTCTCAGGTTGATATGAGGTGGCTCGGCCAACTCTGAAATTATAATCCTTTCCTTCGTCGTCTTTTATCGTAAGCCATTTCTTACTAAAACCCGTTACGGTTCCTATTTTGGTTTTTAGTTCTTGAGAGTTAGCCACAACAACGCCTGCTATCAGCGTCAATCCTAAAACCACAACAATTAAAATATACATTTTTTTCATTTATCGCCTTTCACCCCCTTTAAACTCAAGCTTCTACTCAAGGGCATGGAAAAATATTTTTCTATTATTTTTTCCCAAAGACTAAAATCAGTTTTGGCTGAAGCCATCCACTGGAGTAACTGTTTAACCAGTCTCCTATCTTCTTTTTAACAACTGATTAAAAGTCCTTCGAGCCTCCTTCTCATCTGGAGGTTCTTCATCTACATCAAGTGGAATCATCCATGTTTTAATAAATAATTCTCTACCGTGGTTAATCAACTCATTTCTAACTTTTCTACTTACCTCAGTGCCGACCCCCTTCGTTATCAAATATTCATAAGCCGCATCAGCTATTCTCTCAATGGCTGAAACATATTCCGAATTATCAATTGACTCATCTTCAAAAAATTGATGCTCCCTCTCTACAAGAGCCAAGCCGAATTCCTTTAATATTTCAATTGTTTCTTGGTCCATTTATCTTAATTATGGCTGACGTTAGAAATCAGCATTGGCTGTAGGCCATCCCTGCCTGAGGACAAGCAGGCGCTGGAGTGTTTTATTAGGCATTATTTTATCTTCTGGTTAATTTTTATGCTACAGTCAAAATTCATTTTTTCAATTGTTTTCCAAAAGTCATCCATTTCCTTTTTACTCACTTTTGAAATATCAAATTGGTATGACCGAATGTTTGACACAAATGTTATTTCATTACCTTCACAACTGATCTCTTTAATAATCTCCCGGGTATCA
>CAZMWF010000149.1:0-10751 GCA_964570075.1 uncultured Syntrophaceae bacterium
TCGTTTGTTTTAATCAGAAACCTATCTCTACGATGGATCGATTCGTATTAATTAAATATATAAATTGATCCGCATTCTATGGGTTTCGGAAATACTCCTGTCGGGCTTAAATTTATTTCCACCCTTCAGTGAGGGATTACGCATTTTCTCGAAAACCTCATGAAAAGACTCCTTAGAAGGATCTTTATTCAGAAGCCCTGAAGGTCAACCCCTCCTTACCTTCCTCTCGATCGACAATGACCGTATCTCCTTCTTTAAATTTCCCCTCCAAGATCTGAAGAGCCAATTTATCTTGAATCTCTTTCTGAATCACCCGTTTAAGAGGTCGCGCCCCGAAGGAAGGATCATAACCTTCTCTGGCAAGCCATTCCTTCGCTTTTTCGGTCATCTTAAGCCTGAGTTTTCTTTCTGCGAGTCTCTGTTCAAGTTTTCGAACCTGTATCTCCACAATGGCCTTAATCTCACTCATCCCGAGACTTCGGAAAATAATCAATTCATCGATCCGATTGATAAATTCGGGTTTGAAATGGGCCCTCACGGCATCCATGACCCTTCTTCGCATCTCTTCATAATCCTTCTCTCCCAGATCCATGATCCATTGACTCCCGATATTGGAGGTCATAATGATCACGGTATTTTTAAAATCCACGGTCCTACCATGACCATCGGTCAAACGCCCATCATCGAGGATTTGGAGGAGAAGGTTGAAGACCTCCGGATGGGCCTTCTCAATCTCATCCATCAGGACAATGGAATAAGGCCTTCTTCGAACGGCTTCGGTGAGAAATCCTCCCTCCTCGTATCCTACATAACCAGGAGGAGCTCCAATGAGCCTGGCAACCGAATGTTTCTCCATGTATTCTGACATATCAATTCTGACCATGGCCTGTTCATCATCAAAGAGAAACTCCGCCAATGCACGAGCCAACTCTGTCTTTCCTACTCCGGTGGGTCCCATAAAAATAAAGGAACCAATAGGTCGGTTTGGATCCTGAAGCCCTGCCCTTGCTCGTCTCACGGCATTGGAGACCGCTTTGATGGCATCTTCCTGCCCAACCACCCTCTGTCGCAGTCGTTCCTCCATATGGAGGAGTTTTTCGACCTCTCCCTCTAACATCTTGGAGACAGGAATTCCGGTCCATTTGGAGACGACTTCTGCCACATCCTCCTCATCGACTTCCTCCTTGAGCATCTTTCCATCCTTCTGAAGTTCGGCCAATCTTGCCTCTTCTTCTCTCAACTCCTTCTCCAGGTGGGTCATCTCCCCATACTGGAGCTCTGCCAATCTCGAATAGTCTGCTTCCCTTTCCGCCTCCTTCATCAACTGTCGAGTCCGTTCGATCTGTTCCTTGAGTTGTTGAATTCGTGAGATCGACTTCTTTTCGTTCTCCCACTTGATCTTCTTCTCTTGAACTTCTCTCTTTAATTCTGCCAGTTCCTCCTCCAGCTTCTTTAATCGTTCTCTCGAAGCCTTGTCCTTCTCTTTCTTTAAGGCCTGCCGTTCGATCTCCAGTTGCATGATCTTCCGCTGGACCTCATCGATCTCCATGGGGACACTATCAATCTCGATTCTTAGACGAGAGGCAGCCTCATCAATCAAATCGACCGCTTTATCCGGTAAGAACCGGTCCGAAATATACCGATGAGAAAGCATGGCTGCTGCGATCAAGGCAGAGTCTTTGATCTTCACCCCATGATGAACTTCGTAGCGTTCTTTCAATCCCCTCAGAATCGCAATGGTGTCCTCGACACTGGGTTGGGCCACATAGATAGGCTGAAATCTTCTCTCGAGAGCCGCATCCTTCTCGACGTACTTTCGGTATTCATTGAGGGTGGTCGCCCCGATGCAGCGCAGTTCTCCCCTGGCTAAGGCAGGTTTGAGCATATTGGAGGCATCGATCGCCCCCTCCGCAGCTCCTGCACCGACCAGCGTATGGAGCTCGTCGATAAAAAGGATGATATTGCCCGAGGCGGCCTGGATCTCCTTCAAAACCGCTTTCAATCTTTCTTCAAATTCTCCCCTGTATTTCGCCCCAGCGATGAGGGCACCCAGATCCAGGGCTACCAGTTTCTTATTCTTCAACGTCTCCGGAACATCCCCCTTCACAATCCTCTGGGCCAGACCTTCGACAATAGCGGTCTTTCCCACTCCTGGTTCTCCGATCAACACGGGGTTGTTCTTCGTTCTTCTTGAAAGAACCTGAATGACCCTTCGAATCTCTTCGTCCCTTCCAATCACGGGATCCAGTTTCCCTTTCCTGGCCTCTTCGGTGAGATCCCGACTGTAGCGTTTCAAGGCCTGATACTTCTCCTCTGGATTCTGGTCGGTGACTCGATGAGGACCCCGAATCTCCTGCAGGACTCGATAAATCGCATCTTTGGTAACCCCGCTTCTTTGGAGAATCTGTGAGGAGGGCCCCCTCTTCTCCTCCGCAATGGCAATGAGGAGGTGCTCGGTCGAGAGATACTCATCCATCAATCTCTCCGCTTCTTTCCATGCCGAATTCAAAATTTCATTAAGACGACTGGAAAGATAAACCTGACCTGCTCCACCCCCTGTAACTTTCGGGATTCGATTCAGTTCCCCATCCAATTGAGAAAGGATAAGCTCCACATTGGCTCCCAATTTCTGAAGAATGGGGATGACAATTCCTTCTCTCTGCGTAAGAAGAGCAAAGAGCAGATGTTCCACATCGATCTGCTGATGATGTCTCTGCTCGGCTATGGCCTTTGCTTGCTGTAAAGCCTCTTGGGCTTTTAAGGTCAATCGGTCGAGTTGCATCTAAATCCTCCTATCTCAAGGTTGTGTTCTAAAAACACCTATTTTCGAAGAAAACATAATCATCCATCGTCATTTTTGCAAACTATTTTTTATTGGAGGAGCAAGATTAATTCTTCAATAATTCAGATAAGTTAACAAATTCTCGAGGGGTTAGAGTGTCGGGTCTTCGATCCGGATCGATCTTTGCGTCCTTTAATCTCCTTTCAAGATCTTTGGGAAGAGAAAGGCCTGAGTGTTTAAGGGCATTGATAAGGGTTTTTCGACGATATCCCAGACAGCCTTTCACCACCCTTTTAAACCAATCTTCTTTCTCTGTCTCGAGGAGGGCGTTCTTTCTCCATTCGATTCGAACAAAGGCAGACTCTACCTTTGGAGGTGGGAAAAAAGCAGAGGGTTTGATGAAAAAAAGGATGGTGGGGATAGAAACCATCTGGGTAAACACGGATAAAGGGCTATATTCCTTTTTCCCTGGAGGAGCGATCAATCGCTCAGCGACCTCCTTCTGCATCATAAGATGGAGATCTCGAAACCGACTCCTCTCTTCGATCAATCGGAAGAGAAGGGGTGTGGAAATCTGATAGGGTAGGTTTGCGACAACCCGGAGAGACGGAGCCTCTCGATGGAAGAGGGAGGAAAAATTCATCTTAAGGATATCGCCTTCGATGATCTCTACATTTGGTGTGTGGGCAAACTTCTCCCTTAATCTCACAACCAGATGGGAATCGATCTCAATGGCGATCACCTTCTTTGCCAGTTGAGAGAGAGCCAGGGTCATCTCTCCCAAGCCTGGACCAATCTCAACGATGGTGTCTTCCTTTCCAATCCGTGCCAAACGAAGGATCTTGCTGAGAATATTCCGGTCTATGAGAAAATGCTGACCCAATCTCTTCTTAGGAGATAACCCATACTCTTTCAATTCCTTTAAGAGAGAACTCATCGAGAAACGCTTTCCTTTTCCTCAAAGAAAGAGGAATTAAAGAGGGAGACTCGAGTAGGCATTCAGCGAATAGTCCGATCGAAGGCCTTGCCTTAAATACTCGTAGCCTATCACTCCCACCATCGCTGCATTGTCTGTGCAAAGCTCGGGGGAAGGGATATAGAGTTTCAATTTTTGATCCAAGGCCTCTTGTTTCATTCTTTCTCGGAGGAGTCGATTAGAAGCGACCCCTCCGGAAATCACGATTCTTCTCACCCCTTCTTGCTTGGAGGCCAGGAGGGTTTTTTGAACAAGGACATCGACGACCGCTTCCTGAAAACTTGAAACAATATCGCAGAGGAGGGCTTCTGGAAGCCTCTCAGGAGGATCCTGATAAGTCTTGACAAAATGGACGACCGCTGTCTTGAGTCCACTGAAGCTAAAATCGAGGGATGCTTTTCCGAGAAAGGGCCTGGGAAATCGAATGGCCTTAGGATTTCCCTTTTTTGAAAGTTCATCGATAATGGGCCCACCCGGATAACCTAATCCTAAAAGTTTGGCTACTTTATCAAAGGCCTCTCCTGCCGCATCGTCTCTCGTCTGGCCCAATCGAATCATTTTCCCAAATCCATCCACTCGAAACAGAGAGGTGTGCCCACCTGAAACGACCAACCCGATAAAAGGAAACCTTGGAGCCTCTTCTTCCAGAAAAATGGCAGAGAGGTGAGCCTCCACATGATTGACTCCCACAAAGGGAATCCCTTTTGCAAAGGCGATCGCCTTCGCAAAAGAAAGGCCCACCAGCAGTGACCCCACCAATCCAGGTCCCTGAGTCACGGCTATCCCATCGACTTCTCTCATTGTCACTCCTGCCCTTCTCAAGGCTTCCTCGACTATGGGAACAATGGCTTCGATATGCTTTCTTGAGGCAAGTTCAGGGACAACCCCTCCATATTTCTGATGAACCAAGACCTGGGAGGAGACCACATTGGAAAGGATCTTTCGTCCGTTGAGAAGAACCGCTCCTCCTGTATCATCACAGGAGGTCTCAATCGCCAGAACAATCATTCTTTTTGCCCCTCTTTCCACCCGTCTCATTTATCGTCTCTCATCCCCCGTCCCTCATTCTGATTAAATTCTTCATCCTCCCACCCGTATTTTCCAATCAACTTTACAAACCGACATCCTCCCAAATCCTCTTTCTTTTGTCCTCCCTTGGTCTTTGTCACCCGGATGAGGTCTTGAGAATAGGCATCTCCTACAGGAATGACCAACCTTCCTCCCAAAGCTAATTGGTCATAAAGAGGTGGGGGAATCTCAGGGGCTCCGGCGGTCACAAGGATAGCATCGAAAGGGCTTTTCTCTGGCCATCCCACCGTTCCATCAAAAATCTTGATCTCCACGTGGTAATATCCCAATTCATACAGTAATTTCCTGGCTTTCAGGGCAAGGGAACGAATCCTTTCGATAGAATAGACCTCCAGGGCTATCTCAGCGAGAATGGCCGTCTGATAACCGGAACCTGTCCCTATCTCTAAGACCCTTTCCTTTCCGGTCAATTGGAGGGCTTCGGTCATAAGGGCAACCATGTAAGGCTGGGAGATCGTCTGTTTCTCCCCGATCGGCAGGGGATGATCACTATAGGCTTGCTCCTGGAGGGCCTCTTCAACAAAGAGATGACGCGGAACTTTCTTCATTGCCGCAATCACTCGAGGGTCCTTAATCCCTCTGGCAATGATCTGCTCTTCGACCATCTTCTCCCTTGCCTTTGGGAAATCGATCATTCCTCTTGCTCGATCTTTTTCTTCAACGTGTTCAAAAAATGGAGTGCCTCGATGGGTGTCATTTGGTTTGGATCAATCCTCTTGAGCTCCCATCGGATGGGATCATGGGGCGTGAAAAGAGAAAGCTGAGGGGAGGATCGGTTTATCCTTGTCTCCCCTTTGGTCTTTGCAATTTTGGGCATCCCACTCGAGTCGAGCTCTCCTTTTTCTAAGTTTGAGAGGACCTCTTTTGCTCGGGCAATGACCTTTTCAGGAAGACCAGCCAATCTTGCCACCTGAATTCCGTAGCTTCGATTTGTTCCACCCTCGACGATCTTTCGAAGAAAGATAATCTCTCCCTTCCATTCCTTCACAGCCACATTATAATTCTTCACCCCTTCTTTGGTCAGAGCCAATTCGGTCAACTCGTGGTAGTGAGTCGCAAAAAGAGTCCTGGGGTGAAGCAATGGATGGTCGTGGAGATATTCGGCCACGGCCCAGGCAATCCCTAATCCATCAAAGGTGCTCGTGCCCCTCCCGATCTCATCCAAAATCACCAGACTCTGGGAGGTCGCTTGATTTAAGATCCGAGCGGTCTCCATCATCTCTACCATAAAGGTACTCTGCCCCCTCATGATATGATCCAAGGCTCCGACCCGTGTAAAAATTCGATCTACCCTTCCTATCCGGGCCTCTTTGGCTGGAACAAAACTTCCCATCTGTGCCATCAGAACGATAAGGGCCACCTGTCTGAGATAGGTCGATTTCCCCGCCATATTCGGACCGGTGAGAATGATGAGCTGGTGGTCGCGAGTATTGAGCAGTGTATCATTAGGAACAAATCGTTCCGAAAGATTCATCCTTTCAACGATAGGATGCCTTCCATCACGAATGACGATCTCGTCTCCCTCATCGACCTTTGGTCTTACATACTGGTATCGATCGGCCACCTCGGCCAATGAGGCCAAAACATCAAGGATGGAAAGGGCAGAGGAGGTTTTTCGAAGCCTCCCGGTAGCCTCTGCGACCTTCTGGCGAATCTCTTCAAAGAGCCGATATTCTAATTGACAGATGGCTTCCTGGGCTCCTAATACTCGGGTCTCGAATTCTTTTAGCTCAGGCGTAATGAATCGCTCCGCATGAACCAGGGTCTGTTTTCGGACATAATGCTCGGGGACCAGATGAAGGTTGCTTTTGGTCACTTCGATATAATAACCAAAGACCTGATTGTGGCGAATCTTCAGAGAGGAGATTCCGGTCTTCTTCCTCTCCTCCGCTTCGAGCTCGAGAATCCACCTCTTCCCTTCTCTTCCTATCTCCCTCAACTCATCCAGCTCTGGATGATATCCCGGTTTAATGATCCCTCCTTCTTTTAAGGCGATCGGAGGATGCTCTTCGATGGCGGCCTCCAAGAGTCCAGAAAGATCGTCGAATTCCTCGATCTCAGAAGTCAACTGAACAAGAAGAGGAGATGAGAAGGATTGGAGAAGGGATTTCAGATGGGGTAAGGGTCGAAGGGAATGCTTTAGTCCCACCAGGTCCCTGGGATTGGCATGGCCCAGAAAGGCACGAGAGGTTAAACGCTCGATGTCCTGGATCTTCCCCAAAGATTCTCGAATCCTTTTCCTCTCTATCTTCTTTTCTTTAAGTTCGGAGAGGGCTTCCTGACGACGTTCGATTTCCGAAATATCCATCAAAGGGTAATGGAGCCACTGCTTCAATCTTCTGCTTCCCATCGCTGTCATCGTCTCGTCCAAGACCCATAGAAGGGAACCCTTCTTCCCCTGATCAAAGAGGGACTGGGTCAACTCCAGATTCCTTTTGGCGGTCTCATCAATAATCATGAAATCCTGGATTTGATAAAAGTGGATGGACGAGAGCTCTGAAAGGGATTTCTTCTGATTCTTTTCGGCATAATGAAGAACCATCCCTGAGGCAAGAAGGGCCAGAGGGACTCCCTCGGGATGAGAAAGATTCTTTATCGTTTGGAGCCTTTGGGAGAATTCGTGAGGCTTCTCATCTACAAACGTGATGAGGTGATCTTCAAAACTCTTTTTGAACTTCTCAAAACAGGGGTGCTGTTGAAAACGTTTTTCGCAAAGAATCTCTTTCGGTTCGTTCCGAAGGGCCTCATTGAGAAAAGGATCCACTCCCGAGATTTGGGTGCTCTTCATCTCGCCGGTAGAAATGTCCAGAAAAGCCAATCCAAAGACCTCCCCTTCGGCACAGAATCCCATCAAATAGTTATTCTCTCCAGATCCAAGATGAAGGGCATCGGTGGTCAGCCCTGGGGTAAAGACTCTTATCACTTCTCTTTTGACAATTCCTTTTGCCAGCTTGGGATCTTCCACCTGTTCACAGAGAGCGACTTTATACCCCTTCTGCAAGAGTTTGGAGATATAGGTTTCTGCTGTAAAATAAGGAACTCCACAGAGAGGAACCTGTTCCTTCTCCCCTTTATCTCTGGAGGTAAGGGTAATCTCAAGCTCTTTTGAGGCGATCTCGGCATCTTCGAAGAACATCTCATAAAAATCCCCCATTCGGAAAAAAAGGATGGCATCAGGGTGTTGACTTTTGATCTGAAGATACTGTTTGATCATCGGAGTGAGAGGTTTCATCCCTCTTCCAATCGCAGGTTGAAGATTTTTTATTAAATCTAACAAAATCTTTTGGAGTTGTAAAATGGAAAGAAGAAGTTGTGGTAATGCCTCACTGAAGCGGGGAAATCATTTAAGCCCGACAGGAGTATTTCCGAAACCCATAGAACGCGGATGGATTGAATATAAATAGATTCTACGAATCGATCTCTCGTAGAAATGGGTTTCTGAGTAAAACCAACCAAAGTAAGGATTTCTATGGACCATTTAAGGTAGCCGCACTTTGGGTTTCTCCAATACCCCTCTCGGGCTTATTCCCTATCTGAGTGAGGGATTACAAGTTGTGGACGATACGGTCAGTTGCTCAGGAGGGAAGAGAGAAGCAGGATTTTCCCAAAAAAAGCTTCGGCTATCGTTCGGGTATTCTGGGAGTTGATCTGGATTCTTATCCCTTTGAGCAGGGCGGGTTCTTCCTGAAATAGATTTTTATAATCCTCTACGATATTTCTGGTAAAGGAAATCCATTTGCCAAGATCTTGAGCCCCTGATTTTACTGTGATGGTTTTTATTTTTAAATTAATAGGCCATCTGATCGATTCATCCGAGATCGAACCGACAGGGGCCATCGTATCCCAGATATAACTGATAATCTTTCGACCTTCGAAGGCGATCAGCAGTTGGGCAGCCTGATCATTCTTCCCCTTTAGCCTCGAATCTCCTCCTGCGGGCAGTCTTAATACCTTCCACCTCCATGAAAGATAAGGATATCTCCTGGGATCGATCTGCAGGGGTTTCTCTAAGGAAAAGGAGGCGGAGCGGCTTACAAAATAGGCGATCGTCTCGTTGTTTTCATTCAGAATCTTGAATTCAGCCTCTCCTGTCTTCTCTTTCAGGATCCAGCCTTCCGGGACACCTTCCTGATTCAATTTTCCCTCAAAGAAGACCTCTACCTTTTCCACTCCTTTCGCCCAAGGAAGAAACAGGATGGATAAAAATTGAAATAAAATGAAAGAGAAAATAAGCCTTCTCATCCTTCCCATCCTTTGAATCCCTTCTCTTTCCTCTCTTATGGGACAAGAGGAATCCCATCAAGCCCCATGGTTTCAGGATACCCTACCATAAGGTTCATATTCTGAATCGCCTCTCCAGAGGCCCCTTTGACCAAATTATCAATGGCCGTGACAATGACAGCCCTTTCATCCGCTTCACTGACAACGATACCCACATCACAAAAATTTGACCCTCTCACATCCTTCGTATTAGGAAGTCTTCCTTCTGGATAGACCCGGACAAAGGGCTCCTCCCGATAAGATTCCTCAAAAAGGTTTAGAAGATCCCGGGTCTTCAACTTTTTGTTCAAATGGACATAGAGGGTAGTCAAAATTCCTCGATCCATTGGAATGAGGTGGGGAACGAAGGTGACCTTCACTTCCCGTTGAGCCATTTCGCTCAGTTCCTGTTCGATCTCAGGGGTATGTCGATGGGAAAAGATTTTGTAGGCCTTCACCCCCTCGTTGACTTCACAGAAAAGGGATTCCAGAACCACATCACGGCCTGCGCCACTGACTCCTGACTTGGAGTCCACGACAATTCCATCCAATGAGATGAGTTCCTCTTTCACCAACGGGATGAGTCCGATCAAAGCACCTGTCGGATAGCACCCGGGGTTGCCCACGATCGTTGCCTTTCGAATCTCCTCTCGATGAAGCTCCGGGAGGCCATAAACGGAAATAGAGAGAAGCTCCGGGGCTTGATGCTTTTGATACCACTGTTCATAGATCCCTGCCTTTCTGAATCTAAAATCCGCGCTGAGATCGACGATTCTTTTCCCCCGTTCATAAAAGAGAGGGACCACCTCCATCGCTCTTTTATGAGGAAGAGCAGTAAAAATGAGATCGGCCTTTTGGGAGATTCGTTCTACATTCAATTCTTCACAGACCAAGGAGAGACGACCCTTCAATGAAGGAAAGACCTCTTCGATGGGAAGGCCTATATATTTTTGTGAAGTCAAAGCCGTAATCTCGGCTTCTGGATGAGCCAGGAGAAGGCGAAGAAGTTCTACACCGGTATAGCCTGTTGCCCCAATGATCGCTACCTTTGTTTTCATCTCTCTCCTCGAAAATAAAAAAGGAGGTCTTTCAGTGACCTCCCTGATGGCTTCTCTGCCAGGGATGTGAGGATTTATCGTTTAGAGTATTGGGGTCTCCTACGGGCTCCCCGTCTTCCATACTTCTTTCGTTCCTTCACTCTCGAATCCCTGGTCAAAAAACCAGCCTTTTTTAGAACATCCTTTAAGTCAGGATTATATTGAAGGAGGGCTCTTGAGATCCCGTGACGGAGGGCCTCAGCCTGACTGGAGACCCCTCCCCCACTGATCGTGGCTTTTACATCAAACTGATTTTTCAATCCTGTTAGCTCAAAAGGTTGAAGGGGAATCAGTTGGGAGGTCTCCCTACCAAAATATTCCTGCAGGGCCTTTTCATTGATCACAAACCTTCCCTCTCCAGGCTCGAGCCATACCCTGGCCACAGCAGTCTTTCTCTTCCCGGTCGCGTAAAACGTCTCTGGCACCTTCTCTTTCTCCTCTAAATTTGGATCGGTATTGGATTCTGAGCCTCGTGGGGATGCTTAGGCCCAGGATAGACTTTCAGTTTCCGAAGCATTTTTCTTCCGAGGCTATTCTTTGGAAGCAT